>NZ_JBICKW010000008.1:0-93255 GCF_043104645.1 Delftia sp. WSY_12 | reverse complement strand
AAGATCATTGCCTAATTGATTCGTAGGGGTATAGCTCAATTGGCAGAGCGTCGGTCTCCAAAACCGAAGGTTGTAGGTTCGATTCCTACTGCCCCTGCCACCTGATGGTGGAATCGCAACGAGCCCGCCCCAAAGCGGGCTTCGGTGTCTTGGCGTTGCGCAAAAAATGCGCATTAGAAATGGATTATGGCCACTACTCAGGTTGAAACGGTCAGCTCCGGAGCTGACAAAGCCAAGCTTGCCGCAGTCGCGGCTTTAGTCGTTGCTGCGATCGCAGGTTTCTATCTGCTGAGCAAGCAAGGTCCCATCGTTCAGTGGCTGGTGCTGCTGGTCGGTCTGGCTGCGGCTGCTGGCACGTTCCTTGTTTCCGAGCCCGGAAAGCGTTTCGTCAGCTTTGCGCAGGATGCCTGGCGCGAAGTCAAGAAGGTCGTCTGGCCGACGCGCAAGGAGACCATGCAGATGACCTTGTACGTCTTCGGCTTTGTGGTCATCATGGCCTTGTTCCTGTGGTTCACGGACAAGACGCTGGAGTGGGTCCTGTATGACCTGATTTTGGGCTGGAGGAAGTAATGGATGCTGTCGAAACAGGTGTGAACGACGGAGGGGCAACGCCTGCCAATCCGGATCTGCGCTGGTACATCGTCCATGCCTACTCCGGCATGGAAAAGGCCGTGGAGCGCAACATCATCGAGCGCATCGCGCGTTCGGACATGCAGTCCAAGTTCGGCCGCATCCTGGTTCCCACCGAGGAAGTGGTGGAGATGAAGAACGGCCAGCGCCGTACCACCGAACGCCGCTTGTTCCCTGGCTACGTGTTCGTCGAGATGGTCATGGACGACGACACCTGGCACCTGGTCAAGCACACCAGCAAGGTGACGGGTTTCGTGGGTGGTGCCAAGAACCGCCCCGCACCGATCTCCGAAGAGGAAGTGCGCAAGATCGTCAGCCAGATGCAGGAAGGCACGGACAAGCCGCGCCACAAGATCGAATTCATGCCCGGCGAACTGGTGCGTGTCAAGGAAGGCCCGTTCACGGACTTCAATGGCTCGGTCGAAGAGGTCAACTACGAAAAGAGCCGCCTGCGCGTCTCGGTGATGATCTTCGGCCGCTCCACGCCGGTCGAGCTTGAATTTGCCCAGGTTGAAAAAACCTGAGTTACCGCTTACAATCTCTGGCTCTGCATTTTTAGGCTCGGTGCAGGGCGTGTCAGCAAGAGTCTTTTAACCCCCGGGGAGCTGCCGGCTGCAACTATTGTTGGTTGGGCCGGCGGCGCTATACCCGCAAGGAGCATTCAATGGCGAAGAAAATCGTCGGCTTCATCAAGCTGCAAGTGCCAGCTGGTAAGGCCAATCCCTCTCCTCCGATCGGTCCTGCGCTGGGTCAGCGCGGCCTCAACATCATGGAATTCTGCAAGGCGTTCAACGCCCAGACCCAAGGTGTCGAGCCCGGCCTGCCCCTGCCCGTGGTCATCACGGCCTTTGCCGACAAGAGCTTCACCTTCATCATCAAGACGCCTCCGGCGACTGTGCTGATCAAGAAGGCCATCAAGCTGGACAAGGGCTCCTCCAACCCCCTGAAGAACAAGGTCGGCAAGATCACCCGCGCTCAGCTGGAAGAGATCGCCAACACCAAGCTGAAGGACATGAACGCTGCTGACGTCGACGCCGCCGTGCGTACGCTGGCTGGTTCGGCCCGTTCGATGGGCGTGATTGTGGAGGGCGTGTAAATGGCCAAGTTGACCAAGAAGCAAAAGGCTCTCCAGGGCAAGGTGGAGTCCACCAAGCTGTACGCTTTCGCCGACGCCGTGGCGCTGGTGAAGGAAGCCGCCACCGCCAAGTTCGATGAATCCATCGACGTGGCCGTGCAACTGGGCGTGGACGCCAAGAAGTCTGACCAAGTGGTTCGTGGCGCCGTCGTGCTGCCCCACGGCACTGGCAAGACCGCCCGCGTGGCCGTGTTCGCCCAAGGCGCCAAGGCTGAAGAAGCCAAGGCTGCTGGCGCCGACGTGGTCGGCATGGACGACCTGGCTGCCCGCGTGAAGGCTGGCGACATGCCCTTCGACGTGGTCATCGCTGCCCCCGACGCCATGCGCGTCGTCGGTACGCTGGGTCAGATCCTGGGCCCGCGCGGCCTGATGCCCAACCCCAAGGTGGGTACGGTGACTCCCGATGTGGCCACGGCCGTGAAGAACGCCAAGGCTGGTCAGGTGCAATACCGTGTCGACAAGGCCGGCATCATCCACGCCACCATCGGCCGCCGCTCGTTCGACAACGAGAAGCTGCAAGGCAACCTGGCTGCGCTGATCGACGCCCTGAACAAGTCCAAGCCCGCCTCGAGCAAGGGCCTGTACCTGCGCAAGGTGGCTGTTTCGTCGACCATGGGTGTGGGCGTTCGCGTCGACACGCAAACCATCTCGGCCTGATAGCCAAGAAATCTTGAGGCGGCTTGCGGGCTGCCTCAGTGGTGGGCCGGCGCAGCGATGCGCCGGGTCATCCAAGACCGTTGGTGTGCCTTGCGGCACTTAAACCTCAGGGGCCAACGCAGATGGCGATCCCGCTGCAGATGGATGCATTTCCAAAACAGTTGGTCGCTGCAACAAGAGCGCGCATGAGGGGCCTGCCCCGAGTGTGCATTTGAAGGAGTAGACCTTGAGTCTTAATCGCAGTGAGAAAGAAGCGGTCATCAATGAAGTGACCAGCCTCGCCGCAAAAGCTCAAACGCTTGTGATCGCGGAATACCGCGGCATCACGGTCGCCGACATGACCAAACTGCGCGTTGACGCCCGCAGCAAGGGTGTGAGCCTGAGCGTGTTGAAGAACACGCTGGCCCGCCGTGCTGTGGCTGGCAGCCAGTTCGACGTTGTCGCCGACCAGATGACCGGCCCTCTGATCTATGGCTTCTCTGAAGACGCAGTGGCTGCCGCCAAGGTGGTGGCCGACTTCGCGAAAACCAACGACAAGCTGGTGATCCGCGGTGGTGCGTTTGCAGGCAAGGCCCTGGACGTGAACGGTGTGAAGCAACTGGCGAACATCCCCTCGAAGGAAGTTCTGCTGGCACAACTGTGTGGCTTGCTGATGTCGCCTATCTCGCGTACGGCCGTTGTGCTGGGCGCCCTGGCGGCAAAGAAGAGCGAAGGCTCTGCCGAAGAACCGGCAGCCGAAGCAGTCGCAGCCTGAGCGCGCGGCAGTTAACCAATATTGTTAGGAAATCAAAATGGCATTCGATAAAGACGCATTTCTGACCGCGCTCGACGGCATGACGGTCCTGGAACTCAATGACCTGGTGAAGGCCATTGAAGAGAAGTTCGGCGTGAGCGCTGCCGCCATGGCCGCTCCCGCTGCTGGTGGCGCTGCTGGCGGCGCTGCTGCTGCAGAAGAAAAGACCGAGTTCAACGTTGTGCTGACCGAAGCCGGCGCGAACAAGGTTTCCGTCATCAAGGCCGTGCGTGAAATCACCGGCCTGGGTCTGAAGGAAGCCAAGGACCTGGTCGACGGCGCTCCCAAGAACGTCAAGGAAGGCGTTGCCAAGGCTGACGCTGAAGCCGCTGTGAAGAAGCTGGTGGAAGCCGGTGCCAAGGCTGAACTGAAGTAATTCAGTCCCCTCAAGGGCTGGAGGCTCCGAAAAAGGGCCTCCAGCCTTTGGCGCTTGTGGAGAGCGTATCCATAGAGCACACTAGAAAGCGGTCTGGGGCAGCCTGTTTTCTAGTGTCTTCTGACAACCCGACAGCAGAAGATGCCTTGGTTCGGGCGATGTGCAACGCATCGCCGTCAGCCATGGTTGGTAGTGGCCAACCGCCAAGCCCGCAGGGAGCTTTCCATGTGGGGCAGTCGTCGCAGACCCAGGACTCATGTCTTTGCCCGGAGATCTCATGGCCTATTCTTACACCGAACGCAAGCGAATCCGCAAAAGCTTCGGGAGCCGCGACAGCGTGCTCGAAGTGCCTTACCTGCTGCAGATGCAAAAAGATGCATATACCGCATTCTTGCAGGCAGATGTAGCCCCCAAAAAACGCACCATCGAAGGCCTGCAAGCGGCCTTCAACTCTGCCTTCCCCATCGTCTCCCACAACGGTTTTGTGGAGATGAAGTTCGTCGAGTACAACCTCGCCAAGCCTGCTTTCGATGTGCGCGAGTGCCAGACTCGTGGTCTGACCTTCGCCTCTGCCGTGCGCGCCAAGGTTCAGCTGATCATCTATGACCGTGAGTCTTCGACCTCGCAGTCCAAGGTGGTCAAGGAAGTCAAGGAGCAAGAGGTCTACATGGGCGAAGTGCCCCTGATGACCGACAAGGGCTCGTTCATCATCAACGGTACCGAGCGCGTCATCGTCTCGCAGCTGCACCGCTCGCCTGGCGTGTTCTTCGAACACGACAAGGGCAAGACCCACAGCTCGGGCAAGCTGCTGTTCTCGGCACGCATCATTCCTTACCGCGGCTCGTGGCTGGACTTCGAGTTCGACCCCAAGGACCTGCTGTTCTTCCGCGTCGACCGTCGTCGCAAGATGCCCGTGTCCATTCTGCTGAAGGCCATCGGTCTGACGCCGGAATCGATCCTGGCCAATTTCTTCGTCAACGACAACTTCCGCCTCATGGATTCGGGCGCGCAGATGGAGTTCGTCCCCGAGCGCCTGCGCGGCGAGGTCGCGCGCTTCGACATCACCGACAAGTCGGGCAAGGTCGTGGTCGCCAAGGACAAGCGCGTCACTGCTCGCCACACGCGTGAGCTGGAGCAGTCGGGCACCAAGTTCATCAGCGTCCCCGAAGATTTCCTGATCGGCCGCGTGGTCGCCAAGAACATCGTCGATCCGGACACTGGCGAGATCATTGCCAAGGCCAACGAAGAGCTGACCGAGTCCCTGCTCAAGAAGCTGCGCAGCGCCGGCATCCAGGATCTGCAGTGCATCTACACGAACGAGCTGGACCAGGGCGCCTACATTTCGCAGACCCTGCGCACCGACGAAACCGTCGATGAGTTCGCTGCGCGCGTGGCCATCTACCGCATGATGCGCCCCGGCGAGCCGCCGACCGAGGACGCCGTGCAGGCCCTGTTCCAGCGCCTGTTCTACAACCCCGACACCTACGATCTTTCGCGCGTGGGCCGGATGAAGTTCAATGCCAAGGTCGGCCGCGATGGCGCCACCGGCCCCATGGTGCTGTCCAACGAGGACATCCTGGCCGTGGTCAAGATCCTGGTGGATCTGCGCAACGGCAAGGGCGAGGTCGATGACATCGACCACCTGGGCAACCGCCGCGTGCGTTGCGTGGGCGAACTGGCCGAGAACCAGTACCGCACGGGCCTGGCACGTATCGAGAAGGCCGTGAAGGAGCGTCTGGGTCAGGCCGAGCAAGAGCCGCTGATGCCCCATGACCTGATCAACAGCAAGCCGATTTCGGCCGCCCTGAAGGAATTCTTCGGTGCGTCGCAGCTGTCGCAGTTCATGGACCAGACCAATCCTCTGGCCGAAATCACGCACAAGCGTCGCGTCTCGGCCCTGGGCCCGGGCGGTCTGACGCGCGAGCGCGCAGGCTTCGAAGTGCGCGACGTGCACGTGACCCACTACGGCCGCGTCTGCCCTATCGAAACGCCTGAAGGCCCGAACATCGGCCTGATCAATTCGCTGGCCCTGTACGCCCGCCTGAACGAGTACGGCTTCATCGAGACGCCTTACCGTCGCGTGGCCGACGGCAAGGTCACGATGGAGATCGACTACCTGTCGGCCATCGAGGAAGGCAAGTACATCATCGCCCAGGCCAATGCCGAGCTGGATGCCGAAGGCCGCCTGATCGGCGACCTGGTGTCGGCGCGCGAAAAGGGTGATTCGACCCTGGTGTCGGCCGAGCGCGTTCAGTACATGGACGTGTCGCCCGCACAGATCGTGTCGGTGGCTGCCTCGCTGATTCCGTTCCTTGAGCACGATGACGCGAACCGCGCATTGATGGGCGCCAACATGTCGCGTCAGGCCGTGCCTGTGCTGCGTCCCGAAAAGCCCATGGTGGGCACGGGCATCGAGCGCGTGGCGGCAGTGGACTCCGGCACCGTGGTGACGGCAACCCGCGGCGGTATCGTGGACTATGTCGATGCAACGCGCATCGTGGTCCGCGTGAACGATGCGGAAGCCGTGGCCGGCGAAGTCGGCGTGGACATCTACAACCTCATCAAGTACCAGCGTTCCAACCAGAACACCAACATCCACCAGCGTCCCATCGTCAAGCGTGGCGACAAGCTGGCCAAGGGTGACGTGGTGGCCGACGGCGCATCGACCGACCTGGGCGAAATCGCCATCGGTCAGAACATGCTGATCGCCTTCATGCCCTGGAACGGCTACAACTTCGAGGATTCGATCCTGATCAACGAGCGCGTGGTGGCCGAAGACCGCTACACCTCGATCCATATCGAAGAACTCGTAGTGATGGCCCGCGACACCAAGCTCGGTGCCGAGGAAATCACGCGCGACATCCCGAACCTGTCCGAGCAGCAGCTCAACCGCCTGGACGAGTCCGGCATCATCTACGTGGGTGCGGAAGTGCAGCCCGGCGATGTGCTGGTCGGCAAGGTCACGCCCAAGGGCGAGACCACGCTGACGCCTGAAGAGAAGCTGCTGCGCGCCATCTTCGGCGAGAAGGCTTCCGACGTGAAGGACACCTCGCTGCGCGTGGACCAGGGCTCGCAAGGCACCGTGATCGACGTGCAGGTCTTCACCCGTGAAGGCATCCAGCGCGACAAGCGTGCCCAGCAGATCATCGACGATGAACTCAAGCGCTACCGCCTGGACCTGAACGACCAGCTGCGCATCGTCGAGGCCGACGCCTTCGACCGTATCGAGAAGCTGCTCAATGGCCGCGTGGCCAACGGCGGCCCGCAAAAGCTGGCCAAGGGCGCCAAGATCGACAAGGCCTACCTGGACGGCGTGGAGAAGTTCCACTGGTTCGACATCCGTCCTGCAGAGGACGAGGTCGCCACCCAGCTCGAGTCCATCAAGAACTCGCTGGAGCAGACGCGCCACAGCTTCGACCTGGCTTTCGAAGAAAAGCGCAAGAAGCTCACCCAGGGCGACGAGCTGCCCGCTGGCGTGCTCAAGATGGTCAAGGTCTACCTGGCCGTCAAGCGCCGCCTGCAGCCCGGCGACAAGATGGCCGGCCGCCACGGCAACAAGGGCGTGGTCTCCAAGATCGTTCCGGTCGAGGACATGCCCTACATGGCCGACGGCTCCACTGCCGACATCGTGCTGAACCCGCTGGGCGTGCCTTCGCGCATGAACATCGGCCAGGTGCTGGAAGTGCATCTGGGCTGGGCCGGCAAGGGCCTGGGCCAGCGCATCGGCGACATGCTGCAGCAGGAAGCCCGTGCCGCCGAAATCCGTGCCTTCATGGAAGAGATCTACAACTCGCGCGGCCGCAAGGAAGACCTGGCCCAGCTCGATGACAACGAGATCGTGTCCATGGCGCAGGCGCTGACCACGGGCGTGCCGTTTGCCACGCCGGTGTTCGACGGCGCTTCCGAGCAGGAAATCCAGGACATGCTGCATCTGGCATATCCGGAAGAGCTGAAGGAGCGCAAGGGCCTGACCGAAAGCCGCACGCAGGCCTACCTGTATGACGGCCGCACCGGTGACCGCTTCGAGCGTCCGACCACCATCGGCTACATGCACTACCTGAAGCTGCACCACTTGGTCGACGACAAGATGCACGCCCGCTCCACGGGTCCGTACTCTCTGGTGACGCAGCAGCCCCTGGGCGGCAAGGCCCAGTTCGGCGGCCAGCGTTTCGGGGAAATGGAAGTGTGGGCGCTGGAAGCCTACGGCGCCGCCTATGTGCTGCAGGAAATGCTGACCGTGAAGTCCGACGACGTGGTGGGCCGTACCAAGGTGTACGAATCCATCGTCAAGGGCGAGCACGCCATCGAGGCAGGCATGCCCGAGTCGTTCAACGTGCTGGTCAAGGAAATCCGCTCCCTGGGCCTCGACATCGAGCTTGAGCGTTCTTAAATATTGAAAAGGGAAAGAGTCTTATGAAATCTCTACTCGACCTGTTCAAGCAATTCACGCCCGATGAGCATTTCGATGCCATCAAGATCGGTCTGGCTTCTCCCGAGAAGATCCGTTCCTGGTCCTTCGGCGAGGTGAAGAAGCCCGAGACCATCAACTACCGCACGTTCAAGCCCGAGCGCGATGGTCTGTTCTGCGCCAAGATCTTTGGCCCCATCAAGGACTACGAGTGCCTGTGCGGCAAGTACAAGCGCCTCAAGCACCGCGGCGTGATCTGCGAGAAGTGCGGCGTCGAAGTGACCCAGACCAAGGTGCGCCGCGAGCGCATGGGCCACATCGACCTGGCTGCGCCCTGCGCCCACATCTGGTTCCTGAAGTCGCTGCCGTCGCGTCTGGGCCTGGTGCTCGACATGACGCTGCGCGACATCGAGCGCGTGCTGTACTTCGAAGCCTACGTGGTGACCGACCCCGGCATGACCCCGCTGAAGAAGTTCAGCATCATGACCGAGGACGACTACGAGGCCAAGCGCACCGAGTACGGTGACGAGTTCGAAGCCAAGATGGGCGCCGAAGGCATCAAGGACCTGCTCGAAGGCATCGACATCGACGTCGAGACCGAGCGCCTGCGCGGCGACCTGACCGGCTCCGAAGTCAAGGTCAAGAAGAACGCCAAGCGCCTGAAGCTGCTGGAAGCGTTCAAGAAGTCCGGCATCAAGCCGGGCTGGATGGTCATGGAAGTGCTGCCCGTGCTGCCCCCGGACCTGCGTCCGCTGGTGCCGCTGGACGGCGGCCGCTTCGCAACGTCCGACCTGAACGACCTGTATCGCCGCGTCATCAACCGCAACTCGCGTCTGCGCCGCCTGCTGGAGCTGAAGGCTCCGGAAATCATCGCGCGCAACGAAAAGCGCATGCTGCAGGAAGCAGTGGACTCGCTGCTGGACAACGGCCGCCGTGGCAAGGCCATGACGGGCGCCAACAAGCGTGCCCTGAAGTCGCTGGCCGACATGATCAAGGGCAAGAGCGGCCGTTTCCGCCAGAACTTGCTGGGCAAGCGCGTGGACTACTCGGGCCGTTCCGTGATCACGGTGGGTCCGTACCTCAAGCTGCACCAGTGCGGTCTGCCCAAGCTGATGGCGCTGGAACTGTTCAAGCCCTTCATCTTCGCGCAGCTCGAGCAGCGCGGCATCGCCACCACCATCAAGGCGGCGAAGAAGGAAGTGGAATCCGGCACGCCCGTGGTGTGGGACATCCTCGAAGAGGTCATCAAGGAGCACCCGGTCATGCTGAACCGTGCTCCCACGCTGCACCGCCTGGGCATCCAGGCCTTCGAGCCCATCCTGATCGAAGGCAAGGCCATCCAGCTGCACCCGCTCGTCTGCGCGGCCTTCAACGCCGACTTCGACGGTGACCAGATGGCCGTCCACGTTCCGCTGTCGGTGGAAGCACAGATGGAAGCCCGCACGCTGATGCTGGCCTCCAACAACGTGCTGTTCCCCGCATCGGGCGAGCCCTCCATCGTTCCTTCGCAGGACGTGGTGCTGGGTCTGTACCACGCGACGCGCGAGCGCATCAACGGCAAGGGCGAGGGCATGGTCTTCGCCGACATCGGCGAAGTGCAGCGCGCGCTGGACGCCGAGCAGGTCGAGCTGGCCGCCAAGATCAGCGTTCGCCTGACCGAGTGGACGAAGAACAAGGACTCCGGCGAGTTCGAGCCTTCGACCAGCCTGGTGGAAACCACCGTGGGCCGCGCCCTGATGTCCGAGATCCTTCCCAAGGGCCTGCCGTTCAGCCACATGAACAAGGCGCTCAAGAAGAAGGAGATCTCCAAGCTCATCAATGCCTCGTTCCGCAAGTGCGGTCTGAAGGCCACGGTGGTGTTTGCCGACAAGCTGCTGCAAAACGGCTTCCGCCTGTCCACGCACGCCGGCATCTCGATCGCCATCGGCGACATGCTGGTGCCGCCGCAAAAGGCCGAGATCATCGGCCGTGCCGAAGCCGAGGTGAAGGAGATCGAGCAGCAGTACGTCTCCGGTCTCGTGACCGCTGGCGAGCGCTACAACAAGGTGGTGGACATCTGGGGCAAGGCCGGCGACGAAGTCTCCAAGGTCATGATGGCCCAGCTGGCCAAGGAAAAGGTCATCGACCGCCACGGCAACGAAGTCGAGCAGGAATCGTTCAACGCCATCTACATGATGGCCGACTCCGGCGCCCGCGGCTCGGCCGCGCAGATCCGCCAGCTGGCCGGCATGCGTGGCCTGATGGCCAAGCCTGACGGCTCCATCATCGAGACGCCCATTACGGCGAACTTCCGTGAAGGCCTGAACGTTCTGCAGTACTTCATCTCCACCCACGGCGCCCGAAAGGGTCTGGCCGACACGGCGTTGAAGACGGCCAACTCCGGCTACCTGACGCGTCGTCTGGTGGACGTGACGCAGGATCTGGTGGTCAACGAGGACGATTGCGGCACGAGCAATGGCGCACTGATGCGCGCCATCGTCGAAGGCGGTGAAGTCATCGAATCGCTGCGCGACCGCGTGCTGGGCCGTACCACGGCCGAGGACGTCGTGCATCCCGAGACGCTGGCCGTGCTGCTGCCCGCAGGCACGCTGCTCAACGAAGACGTGATCGACGAGCTGGAATCGCAAGGCGTGGACGAGATCAAGGTCCGCACCGCGCTGACCTGCGAGACCCGCTACGGCCTGTGCGCCAAGTGCTACGGCCGCGACCTGGGCCGCGGCGGCCTGATCAACCTCGGCGAAGCCGTGGGTGTGATCGCCGCCCAGTCCATCGGCGAGCCCGGCACGCAGCTGACCATGCGTACCTTCCACATCGGTGGTGCCGCTTCGCGCGCTGCCATCGCCTCGAGCGTGGAAGCCAAGTCCAACGGCTCCATCAGCTTCAACAGCACGATGCGCTACGTCAGCAACACCAAGGGTGAGCTGGTCGTGATTTCGCGTTCGGGCGAAATCGTCATCAGCGACAACGGCCGCGAGCGTGAGCGCCACAAGGTGCCCTACGGTGCCGTGCTGACCGTCAGGCCCGACCAGCAGGTCAAGGCCGGTCTGATCCTGGCCAACTGGGATCCGCTGACCCGACCCATCATTACCGAGTACGCCGGCCAGGTGCGCTTCGAGAATGTGGAAGAGGGCCTGACCGTGGCCAAGCAGGTCGATGAAGTGACCGGCCTGTCCACGCTGGTGGTGATCGATCCCAAGCGCCGTGGCTCTGCCAAGGTCGTGCGTCCCCAGGTCAAGCTGATCGATGCCAACAACCAGGAAGTCAAGATCCCCGGCACCGACCACTCGGTGACGATCGGCTTCCAGGTCGGCGCTCTGATCCAGGTGCGTGACGGCCAGGACGTGGGCCCCGGCGAAGTGCTAGCCCGTATCCCTGTCGAAGGCCAGAAGACCCGAGACATTACCGGCGGTCTGCCCCGCGTGGCCGAGCTGTTCGAAGCCCGTACGCCCAAGGACAAGGGCACGCTGGCCGAGATGACCGGCACCATCTCCTTCGGCAAGGAAACCAAGGGCAAGGTGCGCATGCAGATCACCGATCTGGATGGCAAGGTCTGGGAAGAGCTCGTGCCCAAGGAAAAGAACATCCTGGTGCACGAAGGCCAGGTGGTCAACAAGGGCGAGTCCATCGTCGACGGTCCCGCCGATCCGCAGGACATCCTGCGCCTGCTGGGCATCGAGGAGCTGTCGCGCTACATCGTTGATGAAGTGCAGGACGTCTACCGTCTGCAGGGTGTGAAGATCAATGACAAGCACATCGAGGTGATCGTTCGCCAGATGCTGCGCCGCGTCGTGGTCGAGAACACCGGCGATTCGACCTACATCGCTGGCGAGCAGGTCGAGCGTTCGGAAATCCTCAATACCAACGAGGCCCTGCAGCGCGAAGGCAAGATCCCTGCCACGTACTCCAACGTGCTGCTGGGTATTACCAAGGCTTCGCTGTCGACCGACTCCTTCATCTCCGCCGCGTCGTTCCAGGAAACGACCCGCGTGCTCACCGAGGCTGCCATCATGGGCAAGCGCGACGAGCTGCGTGGCCTGAAGGAAAACGTCATCGTGGGTCGCCTGATCCCCGCCGGTACGGGTCTGGCCTACCACCAGGCACGCAAGGCCAAGGACGCCATGGACGACGCAGAGCGCCGCGCCATCGCCGACGCCGAAGCGGCCGAACTGGCCGGTGTGATGGCTGACGACGACGCTGGCGTGGCTGCCGTCGCCGGTGACGCTTCCGCTGACTGATAGGCGGTGTCACCCCCTGAGCGGCTGTGCCGCTTCCCCCTCTCTCGCTACGCGGGAGGGGGACGACGCCCTCGCTGCGGGGGCGGCCCTTGCTCGGCGTCCCTCTTGTTGGGACATGCTGTCTCCTAGAGCAGTGCATGGCGCAAGTGCTTGATGATGTGACGCTCCCGGCCTGCCCTGCGCAGGCGGGAGCGTTTTTCTTTGGGAATAACCAGAGTTCGGCCGGACCAGCTTCCGGCCGGGCCATTGCAGACGATGTGGTCCTTGTCTCTTGAATGGATGCTGCTGGCACTGCTGGTGTTCTGGGCCGTCGGCGCATACAACCGGCTGGCCCGGCTGCGCAGCGGCTGCGTGCAGCAGTTCGGTACGCTCGATGCATACCTGGGCCAGTGGCATGCCATGCTGCAGGCCTTCGAGGCACAGCCCAAGGGCGAAGGCCAAAGCCCCGCCCTTGTGCATGCCCAGGCCGCGCTGCACCAGACCGCCGCGCAGTTGCAGGCGGCGCTGGTCGATGCCCGTGGCCGGCCGCTGCGCGAGAGCGCGCTGGCCTCGCTGGAGCATGCCTGCTCGGCGCTGGAGGTGGCCTGGCAGGCCATGACCAAGGTCGCCGTTGACACCGGCACCGGCGCCGCTGGCACTGGCACTGGCACTGGCACTGCGCCATCAGATGCCCCGTCGCCGGACCCCGATCCGCTGCAGCCCTGGCAGCAGCGCTGGACCGAGCACCAGGTGCGCAACCGCCTGGGACTGCAGCAATTCAACGCCGCGGCCGAGCGCTACAACGCCGCCATCGCGCAATATCCGGCAAGGCTGCTGGCCTGGCTGCTGGGCTTTCGCCCGGTGCGCAGCCTGCTGGTCGAACCTGCGCCCAGCAAGGTGCAGGAAAGTGGAACATGAACCAACGCACGCATTCTTCCCCGCGCCGCGCTGCGGCGCCCTCGCAGGCGCATGCCGTACCGGCCGCACCTCCTCTTTGGCAGCAGCTCGACGCCGTCGCCCAATGCCTGCAGGCCGTGCTCGAAGGCCAGTCCAGCCGCAGCGTGCTGGCGCGTGTGCCGCAGCCGCTGCGTCCCGGCGTGCAGGCCCTGCTGTTCCAGGTGCTGCGCCAACTGGGCCGTGCCCAGGCGCTGCAAAAGCAGCTGGCCTCGCGCAACCCGCCGCCGCGCGTCAGCGCATTGCTGAACACCGCCCTGGCCCTGGCCTGGGATGAATCTCGCGCGCCATACCCGCCGTTCACCCTGGTCAACCAGGCCGTGGAAGCGGCCAAGCAGGGGCCGACCCGCGCCCAGTCCGGCTTTGTCAACGCCTGCCTGCGCCGCTTTCTGCGCGAGCGCGATGCCCTGGTCGCCGCCACCGAAGCCCAGCCGCAGGCGGTCTGGAACCATCCCGCCTGGTGGATTGCCCGCCTGCGCAAGGACCATCCCGATCACTGGCAGGCCATCCTGCAGGCCAACAACGAGCAGCCTCCGATGACGCTGCGCGTCAATCGCCAAAGGGCAGACCGCGCGCAGTACCAGGCGGCGCTGCAGGCCATGGACGTGCCATCGCTTGCCGTGGCCGACAGCGGCCTGCAACTGCAGCAGGCCTTGCCCGTGCAATCCCTGCCGGGCTTCGACCAGGGCCTGGCCTCCGTGCAGGATGCGGCGGCGCAACTGGCCGCACCGCTGCTGCTGCAAGGGCTGGAGCAGCCCGCCGGCCGAGCGTTGCGGGTACTTGATGCCTGCGCCGCCCCCGGTGGCAAGACGGCCCACCTGCTGGAATACGCAGCGCCGCAGACCCTGCAGGTCACGGCGCTGGAGATAGACGCCGAGCGCGCCGCCCGCATCGAGGACACGCTGGGAAGGCTGCAGTTGCAGGCGCAAGTGGTCGTGGCCGATGCGTCCCAGCCTGCGCAGTGGTTCGAGGCGCAATGCGGCGGCCAGCTGTTCGACGCCATCTTGCTGGACGCGCCCTGCACGGCCTCGGGCATCGTGCGGCGCCAGCCCGACGTGCGCTGGCTGCGCCGCGAAAGCGATGTGCACCAGCTGGCCCAGATCCAGTCCCGGCTGCTCGACACCCTGTGGCCCCTGCTGCAGCCTGGCGGGCGCCTGCTGTACTGCACCTGCTCGGTCTTCAGGCAAGAGGGCGAGGCACAGGTTCAAGCGTTTGTTGCACGCAACAGTGAGGCGCGAACACTGCCGGCGCCGGGGCATTTAATCCCGGGCAAGGACTACAAAGCCGGCATGCTGGCTGACAATGCTTTGGGTGACCACGACGGCTTCTTCTACGCCTTGCTGCAAAAGACACGCTGACCCCCGTCCCCGGACCAGGTCGCCAGCCTGGCTGCGCCTGCTGGCGCGGCTGGCCGGGGCACTTGTGCTGGCCGCCGTGCTGGCCGGCCTGGGCCTGCAGGCCAGGGCCGATGCGCTGACCGCCGAGATCGGATCCATGCAGCTCGAGCGCTCCGACGATGGTCTGCTGCTGTCCGCCAATCTCCAGTTCGAGTTGCCCTACCAGATCGACGACGCGCTGCGCCAGGGCATTCCCATGTACTTCGTGGCCGAGGCCCAGGTCCAGCGTGAGCGCTGGTACTGGTCCGATCAGCAACTGGCCACCGCCAGCCGCCACTACCGCCTCAGCCACCAGCCGCTGACACGCCGCTGGCGCCTGCACATCTCCAATACCCCCTTCTCCAGCGCCGGGCTGGGGCTGGCCCTGGGCCAGACCTTCGAGACCCTGGAAGATGCGCTGTCCTCCATGCGGCGCATCTCGCGCTGGAAAATCATGGACACGGCACCCACGCAGTCGGGTGTCTCGGTGCAGCTGCGCTTTCGCATCGACCTGTCCCAGCTGCCAAGGCCGTTGCAGATCGGTGCGCTGGGCCGCTCGGGCTGGAACCTGCAGCTGTCGCGCGCCCAGATGCTGGAAGACGCGCCATGAACCGGGACACCGACGCCGACGAACGCATGGCCCTGCCGGCTTCGGCCGGCCTGTCGCGCGGCACGCGCTGGGCCGTGGGCGTGGGCGCCGGTCTCATGGGGCTGGTCGGCGTGCTGCTGCTGTTCCTGCTGACCCTGGCCACCAACAACCGGCTGGACTACGAGCGCAACTACAACTGGCTGTTCGCCGCCAACGTGGTCGTGGCCGGCCTGCTGCTGGCCATCCTGGTCTGGGGCGGCATCCGCCTGGCCATACGCCTGCAGCGGGGGCGCTTCGGCAGCCGCCTGCTGCTCAAGCTGGCCGGCATCTTCACGCTGGTGGGACTGGTGCCGGGCCTGCTGATCTACATCGTTTCCTACCAGTTCGTCTCGCGCTCCATCGAGAGCTGGTTCGACGTGCAGGTCGAGGGTGCGCTGTCGGCAGGCGTGAGCCTGGCCAGTTCCACGCTGGAGACCGTGGCCAACGACATGGCCAACAACACGCGCACCGCAGGCGCCCAGCTGTCCCAGGTCTCCGATGCGGGCGCCGCGCTGATCCTGGAGCGCGTGCGCGACCAGCTGGGTGCCACCGATGTCGTGCTCTGGAGTGCGTCGGAGCTTGCCGTCATGGGGCCCACGCAGACCACGCGCAGCGGCGACTTCCCGGGCCTGCGCGCCATCGCCAGCGCAGGCCAGTCGCGCTTCAACCTGCAGCCCGAACGCCCCAGCGCGCAAATGCTGCGCTCGCTGCGCGAGCAGCGCGCCGTGGCCAGCATCGAAGGACTGGACGACGACGGCACGGCCCAGCCGGGTGCCACAGCGCCGAATGCCCAGGTCCGCACGCTGGCCGTGGTTCCCAACCCCAGCGTGGGACTGCTGACCGAGCCGCGTTATTTGCAGGCCACCATTGCGCTGCCGCAGGCGCTGGTGACCAACGCCCTTGCCGTGCAGGCCGCCAACCGCGAATACCAGGAACGCGCGCTGGCACGCGGCGGCCTGCAGCGCATGTACATAGGCACGCTCACGCTCAGCCTGTTCCTGGCGGTCTTCGGCGCCGTGGTGCTGGCCATCGTGCTGGGCAACCAGCTGGCCAGGCCGCTGCTGCTGCTGGCCCAGGGCATGCGCGACGTGGCGCGCGGCGACCTGCGGCCCAAGCCGGCGCTGCAGACGCGCGACGAGATCGGCGGGCTCACGCGCTCCTTCGCGCTCATGACCCAGCAACTGGCCGATGCGCGCGCCGAGGCCAACCGCAGCATGGGTCAGCTCGATGCCGCACGCGGCAACCTGCAGACCATCCTCGACAACCTCACATCGGGCGTCATCGTGCTGGACGCGCGGGGCGCCATCGTCCTGAGCAATCCCGGGGCCACGCGCATACTGCGCGCGCCCATGGCCGTCCATGAAGGACGGGCGCTGTCCCAGGTGCCGGGGCTGGAGCAGTTCGGCGAAGTCGTGCAGGAGCAGTTCGCGCTCTTCCTGGGCGAGCAGGGGCGCGATCGCTGGCAACTGGTGCATGAGCTGCATGCCTCCACCGATGGCGGCGTCATCCAGCACACCACCACCCTGGTCATGCGCGGTGCGGAACTGCCCGATGCGCAGCGGCTGCTGGTCTTCGACGACATCTCAGAGATCGTCTCGGCCCAGCGCGCCCAGGCCTGGGGCGAGGTGGCGCGCCGCGTGGCCCATGAGATCAAGAACCCGCTCACGCCTATCCAGCTGTCGGCCGAGCGCATGGCCATGCGGCTGACCGATAAGCTGCAGCCGGCTGACCAGGCGCTGCTGGCCAAGTCCGTCAAGACCATCGTCGATCAGGTCGGCGCCATGAAGCGCCTGGTCGATGAATTCCGCGACTACGCGCGCCTGCCTGCCGCCAATCTGCAGTCGCTGGACCTCAACGCGCTGGTGACCGACGTGCTGCAGCTGTACGGTGAAGAGAACGCCGAAGTGCGCGTGGAGTGTGTGCTGGACCCGCAATGCCCGCCGATTTCCGGCGATGGCCAGCAGCTGCGCCAGGTCATTCACAATCTTTTGCAGAATGCCCAGGACGCCACGGCCCAGCGTGCGCAGGAAAGCGGCCAGCCCCCCGGCCCCGTGACCATAGAGACGCGCTGGAACGAGTCCACGCGCCGCGTGCGCCTGAGCATCAGCGACAGCGGCACGGGCTTCGCGGCCAACATCCTTCAACGGGCCTTCGAGCCCTATGTCACGACCAAGGCGCGGGGCACCGGACTGGGCCTGGCCGTGGTCAAGAAAATCGCAGACGAGCATGGCGCCCGCATCGACCTGGGCAACAGGGACGACGGCGGGGTGATTCAAGGTGCGCAAGTGTCGCTATCATTTGCGCCTGAGCGTACAGGATAGGCCTGACGCCCCCCCGCGCCTCAGCACATAGGCTTAAGACACATGGCAAACATACTGGTGGTCGACGACGAACTGGGGATCCGGGATTTGTTGTCGGAAATCCTCAACGACGAAGGTCATAGTGTGGACGTGGCCGAGAACGCCGGCCAGGCGCGCACGGCGCGCGCCTCCAACACCTACGACCTCGTGCTGCTCGACATCTGGATGCCCGACACCGATGGCGTATCGCTGCTCAAGGAATGGGCCTCGGCGGGCCAGCTGACCATGCCGGTCATCATGATGAGCGGCCACGCCACCATCGAGACGGCGGTGGAGGCCACGCGCATCGGTGCGCTGTCCTTCCTGGAAAAGCCCATCACCATGCAGAAGCTGCTCAAGGCGGTGGAGCAGGGCCTGGCGCGCAATGCCGCCAGCCAGGCGCCGGCTGCAGCGCCTGCCGCAGTGGCCGAGCCCGCCGACATCGCAGCCGTCGTCACGCCTGCGGCCAGCCGTGTGCCGGTGGACAACAACGTGCCGCATGCACACCAGGGTTTCGATCTGGACCGCCCCCTGCGCGAGGCGCGCGACGGTTTCGAGAAGGCCTACTTCGAGTTCCACCTGGCGCGCGAAGGCGGCTCCATGACCCGCGTGGCCGAGAAGACCGGCCTGGAGCGCACCCACCTGTACCGCAAGCTGCGCCAGCTGGGCGTGGACCTGGGCCGCAACAAGCGCGGATAGACTTTTTGAAGGAATTTTGGCTTTTTCGTTTTTGGGCCAAAAAATCCTGCATATAATCTAGTTCTCGGCCCGGTAGCTCAGTCGGTAGAGCAGAGGATTGAAAATCCTTGTGTCGGCGGTTCGATTCCGTCCCAGGCCACCAGATACAGTGAAAAAGATTACGGACTGCTTCGCAAGAAGCAGTCCGTTTTTCTTTGTGCCTCAGGCAATGCGTGATCCTGCCTGTGCTGCGGCCGCGTTCAGTCGTTCGCGCCCGCAATCGTCACCAGCAGCACGCAGCCCTGGTCGCCGCGCGCGTGCACATCGTGCAGCTCGCCGGCAGGCACCAGCACCACCGAGCCGGCCACCAGCCGCAGGCTGGCCAGGCGCGTGGCAATGCCGGCCTCGCCCGCCAGGCAGTGGATGGTGGCCTCGCCGGGGACCTGATGGCTGGGCAGGGCATGGCCCGGTGGCAGCACCAGGCGCAGCAGCTGCAGCTTCGGCGTTCGGATCAGGCTGGTGCTGATGGGCATGCCGTCGCGGGCGTGCAGGGCGATGACCTCCAGTGGCTTTGCGTGTTCGAGTGCCATGCTTGGCTCCTGCTTGATGTGGGTCAGAAGGTGGTGCCGCAGCGGCCCCGCCCGCGCGCCTGAAGATGTACGCTGAATACATCTTATGCAGGCGCACGGCGGGCCGGAAGGAGTGCACATCATGGCGCAATGGATGGAGCTGGAGGAACCCCTGAGAACCCGGGAGCCGGCGCCGCAATGGACGGCATTCCTCGAATTGGGATTTCGGCCGCTGTACCTGCTGGGCTGCCTCTGGGCCGCGCTGTCGGTGGCGCTGTGGGTCCATGCTCCGCAGTGGATCGCGGGGCGCATGCCCGGCGTGTTCTGGCATGCGCACGAGATGCTGTGGGCCTTCGTGGCCACCATTGCCGTGGGCTTTCTGTTCACGGCAGGCAGCAACTGGACAGGGCGCAATCCCCTGCAGGGCCGGGCATTGGGCGCGCTGTGCCTGCTGTGGCTGGTGGCCCGCGCAGGCTTCTTGCTGCCGGGGCCGCAGGCCTTTGCGGTAGCCGCGCTGTGCGAGACCGCCTTCTTCGCCTGGGCCGCGCTGGCGCTGGGCCGCGCCATCCATGCCGCGCGCAGCCGGCGCAACTACGGGCTGCCCCTGTTGCTGGCGGGCCTGGGCGTGGCCGATGCGCTGTACCTGTGGTCCATCTGGCAAGGCGACTACGGCGCGCTCATGCAGCGCTTCAACGCAGGCCTGCTGTGCATGGCCGTGATTGCGCTGCTGATCGCGCAGCGCGTGATCCCCTTCTTCACCATGCGCGCCGTGTCCGGCCTGCAGATCCCCATGCACACGGCCAGCGGCCAGTGGCAACTGGGTGCGGGCGTGGTGGCCATCGCCTGCCTGCTGGCGGGCTGGTGGCCGGGCCTGGCCGCCGGCCTGGCCGTGGCGGGCCTGATCGCCCTGTGGCAGGTGCTGGCCTGGAAGCCCCAGGCCGTGCGCCGCGTGCCGCTGCTGTGGATTCTCTACCTGGGCCACGCGGCGCTGGGTGCGGGCCTGCTGGTGGCCGGCGCGCATGCGGCCGGATGGGTGCTGCGCCCCGCCTGGCCCGTGCATGTGATCGGTGCGGGCAGCTTTGCCCTGCTCATCATCGGCATGTGCACACGGACGTCGATGGGCCACCTGGGCCTGCCGCTGCGCACCGACCGCAGCATGGTCGCCGCCTATGCCCTGGTCATTGCCGCTGCCGTGCTGCGCCTGGCGGCCCTGCTGCCCACGGCGCTGTCGCTGGCGGCGCTGCATGCCTCGGCCGCTGCCTGGGTATTGGCCTTTGCGCTGTACCTGTGGCGTTTCGCCCCGCTGCTGGTGCGCCCGCGTGCCGACCGGCAGGCATGATCGCAGGCCTGCCATGCGCCTGACTCTGATGACCGACTACGCGCTGCGCCTGCTCATGCATGTGGCGCGCCACCCCGGGCGGCTGTGCACGATTGCCGAGATCGCCCAGGCCCATGCCATCTCCGAAGCCCATCTCATGAAGGTCACGCACCAGCTGGCGCTGCGCGGCTGGATCGTGACCGTGCGCGGCAAGGGCGGCGGCATGCGCCTGGCCCATGCGCCGGCCGACATCGGCCTGGGCGACGTGGTGCGCGGCATGGAGCCGGACCTTGCCATCGTCGAATGCTTCACGGGCACCAGTCCACCTGCCTGCACGCTTGTGCAGGACTGCCGGCTGGCCGGCGTGCTGGGCGGGGCGCTGGACAGCTTCCTGGCCCATCTGGACGGCTTCACGCTGGCCGATCTGCTGCCGGCTCCCGCATCCCTGCCGCTGCCCCTGCCCCTGCCGCACAGGAGGCGCGCATGAGCTACGGCCTGCTGCTGACCCTGCACCTGCTGGCTGCCATCGCCTTCGCGGGTACGGTGTTCTTTGAAGTGGTGCTGCTGGCCGGGGCGCGCCGCCACCTGCCCGCCATCGTGGCGCGCGCCACCGAGCAGGCGCTGGGCGACCGAGCGGTGGCCGTCATGCCCTGGGTGCTGCTGGTGCTGTACGGCGCGGGGCTGGGTCTGGCCTGGCAGCATCGCGCGGCACTGGCTGCAGCCTTTGCCGCTCCGCTGGCCAGCAGCTTCGGCCTGCTGCTGGCGCTCAAGATCGGGCTGGCGCTCAGCGTGTTCGGACATTTCCTGGCAGCCATGTGGTGGCGCCGGCGCGGTGTGCTGGGCGGGCGCCGCTCGCACCGCCTGCACCTGAGCGTGTTCTGCCACGTGCTGGCTATCGTGCTGCTGGCCAAGGCCATGTTCTACCTGCATTGGTAATGGACCCGCGCGGTCCCGGCCCGTGTCAACCGCGTTAAGCTCGCTGCTCGCATGGCTTGGAGCACGGGAGCGCAGAGGTGGCATCGCATTGGCAGCCGGGCTTGATCGCCCTGCACGGTAATCAGACGGAGGTGCTGGCCGATACGGTGCTGGCATGGCTGGCTGCGCACCCGCTGGACGTGCTGGAGCCGGAGGTGGTGCTGGTGCAGAGCAACGGCATGGCCGAGTGGTTCAAGATGCGCATGGCCGAGCAGCTGGGCGTGTGCGCCGCCGCGCGCGTGGAACTGCCCGCGCGCTTTGTGTGGCGCAGCTACCGCCAGGTGCTGGGCCGCCAGGCCGTGCCGCGCGAATCGCCCCTGGACAAGACGCCCATGACCTGGCGGCTCATGCGCCTGCTGCCGCAGTGCCTGCATGACCCGGCCTTCGCCCCCATTGCAGGCTTTCTGCGCCCCGGCGAGCCCGAGCGGCTGCTGCAGCTGGCCCAGCGCCTGGCCGACCTTTTCGACCAATACCAGATCTACCGCGCCGACTGGCTGGACGCCTGGGAGGCCGGGCATGACGTGCTGCCCATGCCCTTGCGCCCTGGTGTGGCGGACGCCCCGGTGCCCGAAGGCCAGCTGTGGCAGCCGCGCCTGTGGCGCGCCGTGCTGGCCGAGCTGGACGAGGACCAGCACGGCGCCACGCGCGCGCGCCTGCAGGGCAGGGTGCTGGCCGCGCTGCAGTCGGGCGAAGCGCCGGCCGCGCCGCTGGCGCGCCGTGTGGTGGTGTTCGGCATCAGCCAGCTACCGCTGAGCCTGCTGGAGTTCCTGGCCGCCATTGCCCGCCACAGCCAGGTGCTGCTGGCCGTGCCCAATCCCTGCCGCTTCCATTGGGCCGACGCCATCGACGGGCGCGAGCTGCTGCGCATGGCGCGGCGCCGCCAGCCGCTGCGCGGCGGCCGCGACTTGGCGCAGCTGCCGCTGGAGGCCATGCATGCCCACGCCCATCCGCTGCTGGCCGCCTGGGGTCGTCAAAGCCGCGACTATGTGCGCCAGCTCGACGCCTTCGACACCACGGGTGCCGCCGCGCAGCTGCAGATGCCGCGCGTGGACCTGTTCGACGAAACCGATGCCGAGGACCTGCGCACCGCGCCGCTGCTGGCCCAGGTGCAGCAGCGCATCCGCGACCTGGTGCCGCTGGCCGAGCACCCGCCGCTGGAGGTGGCGCGGGCCGACCGCTCCATCGTGTTCCACAGCGCGCACAGCGTGGTGCGCGAGCTGGAGGTTCTGCACGATCAGCTGCTGCAGATGCTGGCCCGGCCACCGGATCCCGGGCAGCCGGGGCAGGCACCGCTGGCACCGCGTGACGTCGTAGTCATGCTGCCGTCCATAGAGACCGCCGCGCCCTCGATACGCGCCGTGTTCGGCCAGTACGGCAGGCATGATCCGCGCCACATTCCCTTTGACATTGCCGACCTGGGCGCACGCGCCAGCAGCCCGCTGGCCGTGGCCCTGCAATGGCTGCTGCGCCTGCCGCAGCAGCGCTGCCGGCTCAGCGAGCTGTGCGACCTGCTGGACGTCCCAGCGATTGCCGCGCGCATGGGTCTGGCGGCCGACGACCTGCCCCAGCTCACGCGCTGGATGGCCGGGGCCGGCATCCGCTGGGGACTCAATGCGCCGCAGCGCGGCGCCCTGGGCCTGCAGGCCTGCGGCGAGCACAACAGCGCCTGGTTCGGCCTGCAGCGCATGCTGCTGGGCTATGCCAGCGGCGTGGCGCAGGACGGCCAGGCCTTCAGCGGCATCGAGCCCTATGACGAAGTGGGCGGCCTGTCGGCCGAGCTGGCCGGCGTGCTGGCCGCGCTGCTGGAGCGCATGCTGGCGTGGTGGCGCGAGGCCGAGCAGCCCGCCATGCCCGAGGCCTGGGCGCAGCGCTTTCGCGCGCTGCTGCAGGACTTCTTCAAGGCGCAGGACGATGAGGACGAGGCCATGCTGGCCGCACTGGACGCCGCCCTCACGGACTGGCAGCGCGCCTGCGAGCAGGCCGGCTATGCGCAGGCCGTGGAACTGGGCGTGGCCCAGGAGGCCTGGATGCAGGCGCTGGAGCAGCCCTCGCTGTCGCAGCGCTTTCGGGCCGGTGGCGTGACCTTTTGCACGCTGATGCCCATGCGGGCCATTCCCTTCGAGGTGGTCTGCCTGCTGGGCATGAACGATGGCGACTATCCGCGCCGCGCCACGCGCAGCGACTTCGACCTGATGGCGCTGCCCGGCCAGCAGCGCCCCGGCGACCGCGCGCGCCGCGACGATGACCGCCAGCTCATGCTCGAAGCCCTGCTGTCCGCGCGCCGCGCGCTCTACATCAGCTGGACTGGCCACCATGTGCGCGACAACAGCGAGCAGCCGCCCTCGGTCCTGGTCTCCCAGCTGCGCGACTACCTGGAGGCCGGCTGGCGCGGCGAAGGCGGCCAGCCGCTGCTGGCGCAGCGCACGCAGCAGCACCCGCTGCAGCCCTTCAGCCGCCGCTATTTCGAAGAAGGTTCGCCCTGGACCACGTATGCGCGCGAATGGCGGGCCGCGCATGCGCAGTCTGACGGCACGGACGCGTTGCCTCCGCTGCCCGCGCAGCCGCGCCCGCCCTTTGTCCCCGACGCCTCGGCGCCGCTGACGCTGGCCCGGCTCACCGATTTCCTGCGCCACCCGACGCGCGCCTACCTGCGCCAGCGCCTGCAGGTGCGCTTCGAGCAGGAGGACAACCCGGTCGTGGACGAGGAACTGTTCCAGCTCGACGGCCTGACCGAATACCTGCTGGTGCAGCAGTTGCAGCAGCAGGTGGCGGCCGGCCTTTCCGAGCCCGGGCAGGCGCCCCAGGCCATGGAAGACAGCGTGCGCGCCGCCGTGGCGCGCCTCACGCGCTCGGGGCGGCTGCCGCTGGCGGGGCTGGGCGAGCGCGGCGCGCGGGCGCTGCAGTCCTCGGTCACGCCTTCGCTGCGGGCCTGGCGCCAGCAACTGGATCGGTATGCCCATCCCGCGCCGCGCAGGCGGCTGCTGATCGAGGACGATGGCCTGGTGTTCGACGACTGGATCGACGGGCTGCGCCAGTCCTGCGAAACCGAAGAGTCCCCCGATGCGGACGACGCACAGTGCTGGCTGCTGCTGGACCCGCGCAACCTGCTCAATGCCAAGGGCAGGCCCCATGCCGACAAGCTCATGCCGGTCTACCTGCGCAGCCTGGTGCTGGCCGCCAGCGGCTCGCAGGCCGAGTTGCGCGTGGTGGCGCGCGACGGCCTGGTGCAGGTCCTGCCCATGGACCCTTCCGAAGCGCTGGCACGGCTGCGTGCATTGATGGCCCTGTGGCGCGAAGGCCAGAACGGTCCGCTGCCCCTGCCGCTGCGCAGCGGCCTGGCCATGGCCGAAGGCCTTCCCGCTGCGGCACAGCAGGCCTATGAGGGCGGCCATCTGGTCGGCGGCGAAGGCGAGGACCCGTCCTGGGCCCGCTGCTATCCCGATTTCGAGGCCTTGGCTGCCGATGGGCGCTTCGAGGCCCTGGCCCATGCCGTCCACGCGCCGCTGCTCGACTGGGTGGCCGCGCAGGTGCAGGTCCAGCCCTACCAGGCGGATGCACCATGAGCACCAGCGAAGTGACCGGCGGCGTGACCAGCCATGTGCTCGACGCACAGCGTTTTCCGCTGTGGGGCAGCCGCCTGATCGAGGCCAGCGCCGGCACCGGCAAGACCTGGACCATTGCCGCGCTCTACCTGCGCCTGGTGCTGGGGCATGGCGAGGGCAGCCCGGACGGCATCAGCAGCACGGCCTTCGAGCGCCCGCTGATGCCGCCCGACATCCTCGTCATGACCTTCACGCGCGCGGCCACGCGCGAGCTGTCCGACCGCATACGCAAGCGCCTGATCGAGGCCGTGCAGTGCTTTCGTGGCGAGGCCGAACCTGCGCCCCACGACGGCTTCATGCACGCGCTGCGCGAGGCCTACCCTGAAGGCGCGGCCCGTGAACGCGCGGCTTGGCGCCTGGCCATGGCCGCCGAATGCATGGACGACGCGGCCATCCACACCATCGACGCCTGGTGCCAGCGCATGCTGCGCGAGCATGCCTTCGACAGCGGCAACCTCTTCGACGAAACGCTGGAGCCTGACGAAAGCCAGCGACAGACCGAGGCCGCGCAGGACTACTGGCGCCAGCAGTGCTACCCGCTGTCCGACGAGCTGCTGGACGAGGTCCTGAAGATCTGGCCCCACGTCGGCGCCCTGGTCGATGACATGCGCGCCCTGCTGCGCGAGCCCCCCGTGCCTGGCGCGGGCGAGGGCAGCCTGGCCGACTGCCTGCAGCGCGCCATGGAACAGCGCCGCAGCCGCCTGCTGGCCCTGGCGGCCGGCTGGGACGACAAGGCCCAGCGCCTGCAGCGGTGGCTGGATGGGCAGCTCGACGGCCATGGCGCGCTGTGGGACAAGCGCAAGCTGCAGCCCGCGCGCTACACCGGCTGGCTGGCCGCGCTGGCCGACTGGTCGCGCGCCCCGCTGGACGGTCCGCTGGCGCTGACCGAGGCCGCGCGCCACCGCCTCAGCCCCGAAGGCCTGGCCGAGGCCTTCAAGGGGTCGGCCGGCGATGTGCTCATGCCGCTGGAGCTGGCCGAGTTGCAGGCGCTGCTGGTGCAGCTGGAGCAATTGCCGCCCGTCAGCGTGGCCGTGCGCCTGCATGCGGCCGCGCGCGTGGCGCAGCGGCTGGCCCACCTCAAGCGCCAGGCCGGCAGCTTCGGCTTTGCCGACATGCTGCAGCGCCTGGACACGGCCCTGGCCGGCGACAACGGCACCGTGCTGCGCGAGCGCATCCTGGCCCAGTACCCGGTGGCGCTGATCGATGAATTCCAGGACACCTCGCCGCTGCAGTACCGCCTGTTCGACCAGATCTACCGCACCGCGGCCAACGACCCGCACAGCGCCCTGCTGCTGATCGGCGACCCCAAGCAGTCCATCTACGGCTTTCGCGGCGCCGACATCCACAGCTACCTGCAGGCGCGCCGCGCCACCGAGGGGCGCCACTACGTGCTGGGCACCAACTACCGCTCCACCGAGGCGCTGGTGGGTGCCGTCAACCATTGGTTCGCGCAGGCCGAGCAGCGCCCGGGCGAGGGCGCCTTCATGTTCCGGCGCGGCAGCCACAACCCGCTGCCGTTCGAGCCCGTGGCCGCCCAGGGGCGCAGCGAGCAACTGCACACGCGCGACGGCGCCATGCCCGCCCTCACCGTGGCCTGGAGCGCAGGCCGGGACGAGGACACCGGCATCCCCCTGCCTTTGTCGGCCGACGAGGTACGGCGGCGCTTTGCGGCCCATTGCGCCGAGCAGATCGTGCAGTGGCTGGCCGACCCGCAGGCCGGCTTTGTGCAGCCCGATGGCCGCCTTGTGCGCCTGCGGCCTGCCGACATCGCCGTGCTGGTGCGCACGGGCCGAGAGGCGGCCGCCGTGCGCCGCGAGCTGCAGGCGCGCGCCGTGGCCTCGGTCTACCTGTCGGACCAGGATTCGGTGTTCGCCAGCGATGAGGCCCATGACCTGCTGTACTGGCTGCGCGCCGTCGCCGCGCCGCTGGATGCCCAGGCCGTGCGCGCGGGCCTGGCCACGCGGCTCATCGGCCTGTCGCTGGACGAGCTGGCCTGGCTGGCCGCCGACGAGGAAGCCTTTGACGCGCGCAGCGAGCAGCTGCGCGAACTGCACAGCATCTGGCTGCGCCTGGGCGTGCTGGCCATGCTCCGCCAGACCCTGTACCGGCTGGACCTGCCCGCGCGCTGGCTGCAGGACCCGGCCCTGGGCGGCGAGCGGCGCCTGACCAACTACCTGCACCTGGCCGAGCTGCTGCAGACCGCCAGCGCCCAGCTGGAGGGAGAGCAGGCCCTGATCCGCTGGCTGGCCACCCAGATCGAGGCGCCGGGCAGCGGCAGCGAAGAGCAGGTAGTGCGCCTGGAAAGCGATGCCGACCTGGTCAAGATCGTCACCGTGCACAAGAGCAAGGGCCTGGAGTACCCGCTGGTCTGCCTGCCGTTCGCAGGCAGCTTCCGCCCCATGGAGCGGGCCAGAACGCCCTTCCTGACCCTGTCCGCGCAGGAGGGGGTGGAAGACGATGCCGCCCCGGCCCGCAGGCTGCTGCTGGACTTCAGCGACGAAGACCTGGCCCAGGCCGACCGCGAGCGGCTGCGCGAGGACCTGCGCCTGTTCTACGTGGCGCTCACCCGCCCGCGCCATGCGCTGTGGCTGGGCTTGGCCCCGCTCAGGCGCGGCAACGGCAAGGCCTGCGTGAACGAGCAGGGCGCCGCCGGCTACCTGCTGGGCGGCACCGAGCCGCGCTCGGCCCAGGGCTGGCGCGACGGCCTGCAGCAGCTGTGCGGCGAAGACCCGCACATGGCCTGGCGCGATCTGGACGCCGAGCCGCTGCAGCGCACGCGCTGGCAGCCGCCGGACGCTGCCACGCCGCTGCACGATGCCCGGCCCTACGACGCGCGCTTCGACACCCGCTGGGGCATCGGCAGCTTCTCTGCCCTGGTGCGCGCCATGGCCGCGCCCAGCCTGCCCGTGCTGCCCGTGGCCGTGCAGCGACCGGCCGAGGATGAGCAGGCGCTGGAGCCGCCGCCATCGCCGGAACTGGCGGACATCGCCGGCCTGGCGGGCCTGCAGCCCCTGCAGAATGGACCGGCCGGCGGGCCTGCGGTCTGGCACCGCTTTTTGCGCGGCCCCGTGGTCGGCAACTTCGTGCACGACCAGCTTGAATGGCTGGGCGGCGAAGACTTTGCCCTGCCCGTGGACGGCCAGGGTGCGCTCGCTGATCGCCTGGTGCGCCGCTGCGAGCGCGCGGGCCGGGGCGAGCAGGCGCGCGACCTGCTGGCCTGGCTCACGGCCGTGGTCCACCAGCCGCTGGCGCCGCTGGATGTCACGCTGGCCACGCTGGGCCCGCAACTGTCCGAGATGGAGTTCTGGCTGCCCGCGCGCCAGCTGCCGGCCGAGCGCATCGACCAGCTGTGCCGGCGCTTCATCCTGCCGGGGCAGGAGCGGCCCGCGCTGCCCCAGCGCTCGCTGCACGGCATGCTCATGGGCTTTGCCGACCTGGTGTTCTGCCACGAGGGCCGCTACTGGGTGCTCGACTACAAGAGCAACCACCTGGGCCCGGACGGCGCCGCCTACGGCCAGGAGGCCTTGGCCCGGGCCATGCTCCACCACCGCTACGACGTGCAGGCCGCCCTCTACCTGCTGGCCCTGCACCGGCTGCTGCGCAGCCGGCTGGGCACGGCCTACGAGCCGCAGCGCCAGCTGGGCGGTGCGCTGTACTACTTTCTGCGCGGCATCGATGGCCCGGCCGGTGGCATGCATGCCATGGCGCCCGAGCTGCCCTTGCTCGATGCGCTCGATGAACTGCTCGGTCCCGGCCGCGCCAACGCGGAGGAGCTGCCATGAGCCCGCGCCCCCGTTCGCGTACCGTCGATACGGCCACGCTGGACCTGTTCGATGAACCGCCGGGCGACGACTCGCCGGGCGACGCATCGCTGGGCGGCAAACCGCTGGGCGGAAAACCGCCGGGCGCCGTGCCGCCAGACACCAATGAGGTGCTGGCCCTGCTGCGCCGCTGGGCCGATGCCGGCCTGCTGCGGCGCCTGGATGCGGCGCTGGCCTCCTTCGTCGCCGGGCAGGATGCACAGGCCGGGCCCGCCTTGCTGGTGGCCGCCGCGCTGCTGGCGCAGATGGAGGGGCGCGGCCACAGCTGCCTGCCCCTGGCGCCGCTGGCCGGCCACCCCAACGACGTGCTGGCCTGGCCGGCTAATGCGCTGCCCGCGCAGCAGGCCCTGTGGCAGATGCTGCCTGCGCGCCTGTCCGGCTGGGTTGCGGCGCTGAGCGCCAGCCCCGTGGTGCGCGTGGTGCACGGGGAGCAGGTAGATGGACAGGATGGCAGCGAGGACCTCGGCCAGCCCCTGGTGCTGGCCGGCGCAGACGGCCCCGCGCCGCTGCTGTATCTGCGCCGCTACTGGGACTACGAACGCGCCGTGGCCGCGCACGTCATCCAGCGCACGGCGGCGCAGGCCGTGGCCGGACAGCCGCTGGACGAAGCCCTGGCCCGCCACTGGCTGGACCG
Source organism: Delftia sp. WSY_12 (assembly GCF_043104645.1). Classification (NCBI taxonomy): domain Bacteria; kingdom Pseudomonadati; phylum Pseudomonadota; class Betaproteobacteria; order Burkholderiales; family Comamonadaceae; genus Delftia; species Delftia sp. WSY_12. The sequence continues at coordinate 64,148 of NZ_JBICKW010000008.1, read as the reverse complement.
CCTGTTCCCGCCTGTGGCGGACGGTGGCGCCGTGGACTGGCAGAAGCTGGCCTGCGCGCTGGCGCTGCGCGGCCGGCTGTCGGTGATCACGGGCGGCCCCGGCACCGGCAAGACCTATACCGCCGCACGGCTGCTGGCCCTGCTGTTTGCCACGGCGCCCGATGCCGGCCAGTTGCGCGTGGCCCTGGCCGCCCCCACGGGCAAGGCGGCTGCGCGGCTGAAGCAATCGATCGACGGGGCCTTGCTGCAATTGCAGGGCAGCATGGGCGGCGAGATCGACCTGGCGGGCCTGGTGCAGCGCATGGGTGCGGCGCGCACCCTGCACTCCATGCTGGGCGCGCGGCCCGATACGCGGCACTGGGGATTCCATGCAGGGCGGCAGCTGGACGTGGACGTGCTCATCGTCGATGAGGCCTCCATGGTCCACCTGGAGATGATGGCGGCGCTGCTGGAGGCACTGCCGGCCGGCGCCCGCCTGGTGCTGCTGGGCGACAAGGACCAACTGGCTTCGGTGGAGGCGGGCGCCGTGCTGGGCGACCTGTGCCGCGATGCCCAGGCCGGGCGCTACCTGCCCGACACGCTGGACTACGCACTGCGCGTGGCGGGCCAGCGGCTGCCGCCGCAGTTCGCGGCGCCCGACGGCGATCGTGCGCCAGCGCTGGCGCAGCACACCGTCATGCTGCGCGAAAGCCGGCGCTTCGGGGGCCCCATCGGCCAGCTGGCACACGCCGTGAATGCCGGTGAGGCGGTGAAGGCCCAGGCCCTGCTCGATGCCGGCACGCAAGCCGGCGCCGGTTCCGAGCTGTGGGAACGCCATGGCGGCGGCGTGCACGCCGTGACCGAACTGGCCGTGCACGGGCGCGGCGGTCTTGCCAGCTATGCCCTCTATGCCCAGGCGCTGCAGGGCCGGCCGGATGCGGCCGGCGCCGACGAGGCAGCGCACCGCGCCTGGGTGGTCGCTGTGCTGCAGGCCTTCGAGCGCTTCCGGCTGCTGTGCGCCGTGCGCGAGGGGGACTGGGGCGTGTCCGGCCTCAACCGCGCGGTGGAGCAGGCCCTGGATGCGCAGGGCGTGATCCGCCGGGGCGGCGAATGGTATGCGGGCCGTCCCGTCATGGTCACGCGCAACGACGCGCAGCTGGGCGTGTTCAACGGCGACATCGGCATTGCGCTGCCGGGAGCGCACCAGGGGCAGTCAGGGCAACTGCTGCGCGTCTACTTCCTGCAGGGCGACGAATTGCGCTCGGTCGGCGTCAGCCGCATGGCCCATGTGGAGACCGCCTTCGCCATGACGGTGCACAAAAGCCAGGGCTCGGAGTTCGAGCACACCGCCCTGGTGCTGCCCTCGCGTGGCGGCAGCGTGCTGGGGCGCGAGCTGGTCTACACCGGCATCACGCGCGCCCGCCAGGCCTTCTCGCTGTTCTCCGAGGTGCCGGGCCTGCTGGCCTCGGCCGTTGGCAGCCCCACGCAGCGCGCCAGCGGGCTGCTGCGCTGGCTGCAGGAGTGAGTGAAGGCCCCGCGGCTCAGGCAGGGGTCTTGTCGCTCGCGTAGCGGGACATCATCAGCGCCGTATTGGTCTTGCGGTCGGCATTGACCTGCTGCACCGTGGGCCGCTCGGCCATGCGCGCCAGGTACTCGCGCACGGGCAGGTCGGCCAGAACGTCGCGGCCGCCAACGATCTTGCTGGCCGCGCTGACCAGGGGCAGGTGGACGATGGCGCAGCAGTCGGCCAGCGTGAAGCTGTCGCCCGCCACAAAGGGTGAGAAACGCGCGAGTTTGGCGAAGGCCGCCACGTTCTTGTCGAGCTGGGCCAGCGTGCGCTCCCGGGTGGAGTCGCTGACCTGGCCGCCGAAGAAGGCCTGCGGGTAGAGGATGCGCGCCACCAGCTCCAGGTGCAGGTCCAGGTACACGCACAGCTCGCGCACCTTGGCGGCCTCGAAGGCGTCGGCCGGCAGCAGGGCCGGCGAGGGCGACAGCGTCTCCACGTACTCGACCATGGCGGCCGACTCGCACAGACCCCGGCCGTCGTCGATGCGCAGGTAGGGCACCTTGCCCAGCGGAGAAAGCGCCATGTCGGTCTCTCCCAGCCAGGCCAGTTCCTCGTTGAAGGGCAGCTGCTTTTCCAGCAGGGCCAGCTTGACCTTGTTGTAGTAGTTGCTGGCCGCGAATCCGCACAGGGTGAGCATGGGTGTCTCCTAGGGTGTTGGTGAGGGCTGGGGGATGCGCCTGCGATGGTAGGGGCGGGCAGGGCCTGGCGGGGTCACGGACATGACGTCCTGGGGCAGACCCCTAGAATGACGCCATGCCGCTTCGCCTGCCCTCCACCTTGGCTGCCTGCGCCCGCTGGGCGCTGGGCCTGTGGCTGTGCGTGGCGCTGGCATCGGCGTTTGCGCCGCTGGCGCGCGCCTCGGGCTGGGAGCGCCTGTGCTCGGCCGCTGGCGAATCGGTCTGGGTGCCCTCGCCGGCCGGTCAGGACGATGCCCTTGCCGGCAGCCACGGCATCGACTGCCCGCTGTGCCTGCCCCCGCTGGCGCCGCCGCCCGCCCGGTGCAGTGCGGCCCCGGCACCGCTGGTGGCAGATGCGCAGCCACGGGCGCACCCGGCCTCCGTCCACAGCGTGGCCATGCCGGCCCTGCCCCAGGCCCGCGCCCCGCCCCGGTGACTCCCGGATTCACTCCCGCTTCCTTCGCTTGGCCAACCCTTTTTGCAAGGCACGAAGACCGTGCCGCAATGCATTGAAATTTCTGGAGAAACCGTGATGACACTGCGTCAATGGACCACCCCTTTCCTGATCGCCGCCTCCCTGTCCATGGGCCTGGCCCATGCCCATGCCGATGCGGCCCATGTCAAGGCCGACGCCGCCTGGGCGCGTGCCAGCGTGCCGGGCCAGCAGGCCACGGGCGCCTTCATGCGCCTGACGGCCGAGGAGCCGCTGCGCCTGGTGGGCGTGGAGTCGCCCGCCGCCGGCGTGGCCGAGGTGCATGAAATGAAGATGGAAGGCGATGTGATGCGCATGCGCGCCATCGACGGCCTGGACCTGCCCAAGGGCGTGGCCGTGGACCTGAAGCCCGGCGGCTACCACGTCATGCTGCAGCAGCTCAAGAGCCCGCTGCTCAAGGACAGTCAGGTACCCATCACCCTGGTGTTCAAGGACGCCAAGGGCGAGACCTCGCGCCTGAGCCTGCAGGTCCCCGTGCGCGCCATGGCGCCCGGCGCAGGTGCGGCATCGGCTGCGCAGGGCGGCGCGCATGGCGGACACGGCGGACATGCCGGCCACTCCCACTGAGCTTTTTGTCATCCACCGGGTTTGTGCGCAGCGGGCCGTGCATGACTTGCGATGGACTTGGCGTGTGCCTGGGTTAAGCTGAGCGCATGGCCGGTGTGCTTCACCGGCATGTTCTTCCAACCCAGTCCTAGCGAGTGCTGCCATGAGTGATGCGTCCTCCTTCGGTTTCGGCAAGTTCATCCCCGGTTTCGACTTCCTGCAGGGCCTGGCCCAGAGTGCAGGATCGGCCACCGCCCGGCCCCTGGGGCGCCTGCCCGAATGGGTGGCGCCCACGGTGAGCATCGAAGAGGTGGACAAGCGCATCACCGAACTCAAGGCCGTGCAGTTCTGGCTCGACCAGAACGGCAAGGCGCTGGCCGCCACCATCCAGGCCCTGGAAGTGCAGCGCATGACGCTGTCCACCTTGCAGGGCATGAACGTCAGCATGGGCGAGCTGGCGCAGGCCTTCCAGTTCCCTGCAGCCGCAACCGCCGCGGCCACCGCCGCGGCCAAGGGCGCCGCCAGCGCGGGGCAGGGCGACCTTTCGGACTGGCCCATGTCCTCGGCCGCCAGCCGGGCGAGCAAGAAGGAAAAGCCGCAGCCCGAGCCCGCACAGGCCGCTGCCGCGCCGCCTGCAGCCCCCGAGGCGGGCAAGGCCGCCGACAGACCCGCAGCCGCGGAGACTGCGGCGCCCAAGGACGAGTCCGCCCAGGCCGCCGCCATGGGCCAGGCCATGCAGTGGTGGGGCGCGTTGACCCAGCAATTCCAGCAGATCGCCGCCAAGGCCATGGCCGAGCCCATGGCCCCGGAGGCCGTGGCGGCCGCCCAGCGCGCCACCGGCATGGCCGGGGACCTGGCCAAGGCCACCATGGACCGCATGGCGGCACAGGCCAGCGCCTTTGCTGCGCAGGCGGGCAAGGCGGCGGCGGTCTCCCCTGCCAAGGCGCCGTCCGCAAAGCCGGCGGCCAAGGCTGCGGTGCAGGCCGAAGCCCCCAGGACCGCTGCCAAGGCTCCCGCCAAAGCGGCTGCCAGGAAAACGGCTGCAAAGGCTGGAGCCAAGGCGCCGGCCGCCAGCAAGCCGGCAGCCAAGAGCCGGCCGGCGCGTTGACCGATCGGGCCGGACCCATGGATGCGCAAGGCCCCAGCCACCCGCAAGCCGGGTGCTGGCGGGGCTAGAAAGAAGGTTGGTATGTCGTTGTTTCCTGTAGGCCATGCCAGCCATTCCGACTGGCGCGCCGCGGCCGACGCGGTGCTGCAGCAGCTGCGCTTGCAGATGGCCGGGCCCGGCCACGCGCAGCGGCCCCGTCTGGGACTGGTGTACCTGTCCCATGCGCATGCCGCCCACGCACGGCCGCTGCTGCAGCATCTGGCCAGGGCCCTGCCCCATGTGGCGGACTGGGCCGGCTGCTCGGCCGGCGGCGTTCTGGCCATGTCGCATGAGTACCTGTCAGGAACCGCGCTCGCGGTGATGCTGCTGGATGTACCGGCCGCCCACTACCGCCTGTATTCGGGCCTGGCGCCCCTGCATGCGCCTGGCGGCGAGGCCGGCTTCACCGCCCATTCGGCCCTGGTCCATGCCGCAGGCGGCCAGCCCGAGCTGGCCGAGCTGCTGTACGAGCTGTCCGAGCGCACCGAGTCCGGCCTGCTGTTCGGCGGCGTGGGCGATGACGGGGAAGACGGCGTGGAGGGCGTGCAGATCGCCTGCCGCACCGAGGATCTGCATGCGCAGCATGCGGACGCGCGCGGCATTTTTCGTGGCGGCTTTTCAGGCGTGGCCTTCGGTGCCGGCGTGCCCTGCATCACGGGCATGGCCCAGGGCTGCGTGCCGCTGGGCGAGGGGCTGGAGATCACCGAGGCGCGCGGCGCCCTGGTCACCGGGCTCGATGGCGATCCGGCCTTGCAGCGCCTGCTGCAACTGCTGGGCGTGGAGCTGGAAGGCAGCGACTGGCAGCCCGCGCTGACCACGGTCCGCACCACGCTGGCGGCCATTGCGCCGCCGGGCCGGGGCCTGGCCCACGGCGTGCTGACCGAAGAGGCCCAGGTGCTGACCCTGGTTGGCCTGGACCCGCTGCGCCAGGGCGTGGCCCTGTCATCGGCCGTGGAGGCCGGGCATTCGGTGATCTTCTGCCGCCGCCAGGCCCAGGTCGCGCGCCAGGAACTGCTGCAACTGGGCGCTGCGCTGCGCGATGCGGCGGAGCCCGAGGAGGCGGCGCCCGAAGGCGAGGCACAGCCCCGCATCCGTGGCGCCATCTACATCAGTTGCCGGGGCCGCGGCGGCGGCCTGTTCGGCGGCCCCGATGCCGAACTGCGCACCCTGCGCCACGCACTGGGCGATGTGCCATTGATCGGCTTCGTTGCCGAAGCCGAGATCATGGACGCCCGCCTGCACCGCTTCGCCGGGGTGTTGACGGTGTTCACTGCATAGGCGTCGTACACGTCGTACACGCCGTCCGCACCTCAGACCGCGCGCGGGCGCACCGTGCCTGCGCTGCGATCCGGGTCCATGGCTGCGGCCCCCAGGAAATCGAAATCCACGGCCGGCCGCCTGCCGCTGACCAGGTCGGCCAGCGCCATGCCGGAGCCGCAGGCATGGGTCCAGCCCAGCGTGCCGTGGCCGGTGTTCAGGAACAGGTTGGCGATGGGCGAGCGTCCGATCAGCGGCACATTGCTGGGCGTGGCGGGGCGCAGGCCGCTCCAGAACTGGGCGCGCCCGGTATCGCCGGCGCCGGGGAACAGCTGCTGCACGCGCCGCACGATGGCCTCGCAGCGCACGGGGTCCAGGTTGCGGTCGTAGCCGTTGAACTCGGCCGTGCCCGCAATGCGCAGGCGGTCGCCTTGCGCGCCCGTGTAGCGCGAGAACACCAGCTTGAACTCGTCGTCCGTGAGGCTGACCTGATAGGCCTTGGCGGGGTCCAGCACCGGCAGGGTCACGGAGTAGCCCTTGGCCGGATAGATGGGCAGGCGCAACCCCAGCGGCTGGGCCAGCAGCGGGCTGAACGAGCCCATGGCCAGCACATAGGCGTCGCCCTGGATGCGTTCATAGCGGCCCTCGGCATTGGTCACCTCCACATGGTCGATATGGCGGCTGGCGCCCGCGCCCGTGGTGCGCAGCGCCGTCACGTGGTGGCTCTGGCGGAACTGCACGCCCGTGGCGGCGGCGATGCGCGCCAGCTCGCGTGTGAAGAGGTTGGCGTCGCCTGATTCATCCTCGGCCGTATAGGTGGCGCCCGCTATCTGCCCGCGCACATGGGCCAGAGCCGGCTCCAGGCGCACGGCCTCGTCGGCATCGATCAGGCGGCGGTCGCAGCCCAGGGCCTGCATCTGCTCGGTGGGCTTGAGCGCGCCCTCGAACTCGCGGGCGTTCGTGTAGAAGTGCAGGATGCCCTGCATGCGCTGCTCGTACTGGATGCCGGTGTCCGACCGCAACTGCTGCAGGGCCTCGCGGCTGTAGGTGCCCAGGCGAACGATCTGCTGGATGTTGTGGCGCGTGCGCGCGGGCGTGCAGTTGCGCAGGAAGGACAGGCCCCAGAGCCACTGGCGCATGTCGGCGCGCAGGCGGAAGAGCAGGGGGGCGTCCTGCCGGCCCAGCCAGCCCAGCAGCTTCAGCGGTGCGCCGGGGTTGGCCCAGGGCTCGGCATGGCTGACCGAGATCTGCCCGCCGTTGGCGAAGCTGGTTTCGGCGCCGGGCGCGGCCTGGCGGTCGATGACGGTCACTTCATGACCGAGGGATTGCAGATAGTAGGCCGACGTGGTGCCGATCAGACCGGCTCCGAGAACGATGACGCGCATGACGATGCCCTTTCAAAGGCATGTGCCGGGTCACGCGAAAGCTGGCCGCTATGGTCTGGATAGCAGGCAGCCGGCGTCCGTCGTGACGCAGCTGCCGCTCCCCCTGTCCTTGGTACCTGAGAGATTCACCGCCGTCCATGGGAACGGGGCTTGCTCCTTCGGTGCGCCGCACATTGCGTGCGGCGGCTCTCCAGACGGCATGTTGTGTTTGCAGTACGGAACCTGAGCGTGTATGGGAGTTTGCGCCTTCGGTGAGGCTCGGCACCGTGGCGCCCGCCTGCTCTCCTGCAGGGGCGATTCTATGGGGCTTGCGCAGCCAGTTCCAGTCGTATTGGGGATACCACCAGTTACTTGTATGTGGTGTGGCTGATTCAGGGTATTCCCTAGATCGCTCAAGCGCCTCCCTCGTAGCGCTGGTACGAGTCTCCGGTTTCATGTAAAAAAACTATTGAAATAGAAAAAAACATGATTTAGCCTATCGATATGTGCAGTGGTTTGTCAGTGCATGTTCTGGTCGATTGGACCTGCATGGGTTAACCATGGGTTGTATATATGTCTGATAGGCGACTTACCGTTGCACAGGTGCGGGTCCATGGAAACTGGTCCGTCACTGAAAAAATACAAGCACGGTGAATATGGTTTGTCGAGGGAGGAATGTTTTGCGTCGCAAACCCGACTGAAGGTGTGTCCGCTCAATGGGCAGTGGAGCAGCGCGCAAGCGTTGATGGAAATCCGCCTTTTTTTGATTGACGCGCAGGATCTGCGCGAAAAATTTTGCTTCCAAACTCACCGGCTGCAAGGTGAGTTGTGGGCTCGTGATTCAAATAGAACTATTCGAGGTACGGCGATGCAAATGCGCTGGGTACAACTGATGGCCATTGCCATTGGGAAAATCATTTTCCTGTCATATCTCCTTGAGAAAACGGGGAATATCATGCATGCTCTCAATCGCCTGCCTGGTTCGGCATTTTTTCGCAAGTGGCGTGCAGCGAAGTGCCTTTTCTCTTTGCTGCTGCTTTCATGCGCGGGTATCTCATCCACGGCACTGGCGGCGACCATCGTCTTCACGGTCACCGACAACAGCGACGCTCCCAATGCCAATGCAACGACACCAACCACCTGTGTCAGCACGCTGGGGGGCACCTTTGCTGGCGCATGTACGCTGCGAGCGGCCATTCAGGCAGCCAACTACACGCTGCAAACGCTGGATCCGAGTGCCGATGTTTCCATCGTCTTTGCGCCGACACTGACCACGTCGGTACGAACCATACAGAGCGGGACATCCAAGGATGCGGCGGGAAACCTCCATCCGTATGTCGACAATCAGACGGTTTACGTGCGCTGTGCCAATACATTCTCCAGCGGAGTCCAGTCCGGCGCCGTGACGGGGGCCACCAATGCCTGTGGTCAAAGCCAGATGATCAGCGGCGGCGATACGGGCACCACCACTGGTGCCGGTGGTGCCTGGTACTGGCTCAAAGGCACCGTGCCAGCCGGCACGGGCTCGTTGACCATCGATTTCGGGGGAGTCATACAAGTCCAGAACTGGGCGGACTCCCCCTGGGAAACTTTTTATCTTGGTGGGAAGAACATCACGCTCACCAATTCGCCCAACATGACCTGTGGCGAAGCGGTATTCGTCGTTGGCTCCCCGGCGAACAATGTCACCATTGATCGCGTCGGCCTGGTGAATGTGGCTCCAACCCCTGCGGGAGAGGGGACGCCGTTCAACTGCGAGCTGTACGCGGAGATTCATCAAGGCGCACAAAACGTATTCTTTACCAATAGCACGATCAATTCCGCGATATGGAATGGAAATTACGGCAATAACAAGGGCTCGGCCATTTCCGTTGCCGCAAGCAACGGTGCAGGCACAGTTTCCAATATTGTTGTCGATAATTTCACGGTAACGAATCTGCCCAACCCTATCGGGGGAATGCAGCTCGAGCAGTTCTTCCAGGTCATGTCGAACATGACCGTCAACGGATTGACGATCAAAGATTCGAATATCGCACTGAGCCCGACTGGTGGAAATGCGCCCAGGGCCGTGGTGTCGGTTGATGGAACGATCAACCTGGGCAATGGAATTGGTCTTGCCGTGACGGGTAATACCTTCTCGCTGCCTATTGCCGCCTATACCGCTTCATCGCCAATGCATGTGTCGGCGCCAACGGTGAATACGGCAGCCTCAGGCACGACGCAGGTAGTGACGGTGACCGATAACAATTTCACTGGCGGCGGGGACGGGTTGAATATTAGTGGGACGGGTACGGCACCAGGGTTGATTGGCAACAACAAGATGACAAGCCAGTCGAGAAGTGCCATTCGTATCACTACGCATGATTTCTTCAAGATTTCTCAGAACACGCTGTTTTCCGTGCCTGTGGCTGCAAACTCAGGTATCAGTTTGCTGACGACGGCCAATGGACAAACCGGATGGACCCCGACCCTTGGCGTTGGCGCCAGTGACACCGCCGCCTGCACCTGGACATTCAATATCACGGCAAATGCCAATGCGAGCGAGCCGGCACCGTATACGGTGGAAGCCTTTTGGTCGCCGACCGGCGCGGGCGTCAACGATGCGCAGGTCTATCTGGGCTCAGGGACCATGGCCGGAGCCTCGGGAACGCTGACCGTTCCTTCGTATCTCAGCGGCCAGGTGCGGGTCACAGTGACGGACAGCAATTCCGGTGGAGCCCAGACCTCGCAGCTTTCAACGGCTGCAAGCGTCACCGGTTTTCCCTGTGCCCTGAAATCCGGCGTTCTGGCGACGACCAACAATCAACCTGTCGGCAGCAGCGACTTGCTGGAGGTCTACATTGTTGACGGCCAAGGCAATGCCTGGACGGGGGGCAGTGACACCGTTACCTTCGCAGCGCCGCCTGCAGGTGTCACGTTCAATGGCAGCTCCGCCGCAGTCAGCTGCACGACCGACTCCAGCGGAAAGTGCGCGTCTCCCATCAATGCCAGCAGCAGTGTCGCCGGAACATTCACCACACCCGTGACCTTGTCGTCGTCAGTCGCTGGTGCCACGTTCTCCAATCTTCCATTGGGTGGAAGCCCGGTATCTGGCGCAGTGACTTATCAGCCTTCGCCGGTTGCTTACAGCTTCACCGGGCTGCCGGCCAGCACGACCGGTTCTGAAATCGCCGCGAGTCCGCCATCGATTGCGGCCAATGGCGTCTCCACCAGCACCTTGGCCGTGCAGTTGAAGGATGCGTTAGGCAACCTTGTCACCACCTGTACCGATACGGTGGCCTTCACCCTCAATGCGGGGACGCAAGGCGTTCCTGCCGTCAGCGTCACGGGCTGCAGTGCCGGCATGTACACGGGGACGGTGACATCGCCGGTGCTGGTCGGCAGCGGCACCTTCGGGTTCACCATCAACGGGGCTGCGGCTGTTGCCACCGCAACGATCTCCTATGCGGCCGCAACGCCGAGCACGAGTGCATCGACGATAGTCGCCACTCCGGCATCGATCGTGGCCAACGGCAGCTCCACCAGCGTGCTGCGCGTGCAACTGGTCGATGCCAGCAGCAATCCGATCAACACGTGCACGAACACGGTGGCGTTCACCCTGAACGGCGGAACGCAGGGAACGCCGAGTGTGGGCGCGGCCTCGTGTACCGCCGGTATCTATACGGGCACCGTCACATCGCCCACGGCAGTCGGCAGCGGGATCTTCGGATTCACCATCAACGGCTCTGCCGCAGTTGCTACGGCTTCAGTGAGCTACACGGCGGGTCCGCCAAGTACCAGCGCCTCGACCATCGTTGCGAGTCCGACCTCGATCATTGCCAGTGGCACTGCAACCAGCGCATTGACGGCGCAGCTCAAGGATGCGTCAGGCAATTCGATTGCGACCTGTGCCAACACGGTGGCCTTCACGCTGAACGGTGGAACACAGGGCTCGCCCGCGGTCGGCGCGGGGGCGTGCAGCGCAGGGGTGTACACGGCCACCGTCACGGCACCTACCGCAGTCGGCAGCGGCACCTTTGGTTTCACCATCAATGGCTCGGCCGCCACGGCTACGGCTGCGGTGAACTACACGGCCGGCTCGCCCAGCAATGGCGCGAATGGAAACCTGATCAGTGCCAGTCCGCTCAGCGTTGTCGCAGACAACACTGCCACGAGCTCGATCAGCGTGACCCTGCGCGATGCCAATGGCAATCCCGCCACGGATACGGTGGCGCACACGATTGTCTTCACCAAAACGGGCGTGGGCACGACCACGCCGGCCGCACCCACGTGCACGATCGCGGCCAACGCCAATCCGGCCACCTGCTCCGTGACGGTGAAATCGGCCACGGTCGGCACCGCAAGCTTCACGGCAACGGACAACGGAGAGGCCGTGAGCAATGGCAGTCCGGTATCGGTCAACTTCATTGCCGGGCCGCCCAGCAATACAGCCAGTGGCAATCTGCTCAGTGCCACACCGCTCTCGGTGATGGCCGACGGTACGAGCACCGGCACGGTGACCGTCGCACTGCAGGACGCCAATGGCAATGCAACCGTCGATACGGTTGCCCACACCATCGGCTTTGTCCATACCGGCGCCGGCACGCCTTCGGCAACTTCCTGCACGATTGCGGCCAATGCGAATCCAGCGCGCTGCTCCATCACGGTGACATCCACCGTCGCTGGTGCGGCGAGCTTCACAGCCACGGACAACAACGGCACCACCACCCAGAGCGTGGCAAACGGCAGTCCGGCCGTGATCAACTTCACGGCCAATGCCGCCGACCCCGCCAGGTCGGGGGTGCGTACCGTCAGCAGTCCGGCCACGGCCAATGGCTCGGCGACAGATGTGCTTGAAGCGTTTGTGGGAGATGTCAACGGCAATCCGGTGGCCGGAAGCGTTGTCACGTTCTCTCCCACCGCAAACATCACCTTCAGCGGTACCTGCACCACCAATGCGGCCGGTACCTGCCAGGTCACCGCCAGGACAACCGTCGCGGGCTCCTACGCTTCCGGCGCAAGCATCGCGAGCGGCGCATTGAGCGGCAGCGGCATCAGCGCCGGCGGCAATACGTACGGTGCGACGGCTGCCTATGTCTTTACGGCAGGTGCCGTCGATCCCGCCAATTCGACCATGTCGGTCGATGTGAACAACCAGGCAGCCGGCGGCGGCCAGGACGTCGTTTCCGTGGTCACCAAGGATGCGTTCGGCAATCCGGTCACCGGCGTTGCCGTGAACTTCAGCGTGACGCCTGCCGGAGCGGCACCTGCCACCGCCAGTTGCACGACTGCGGGTGCGGCGGCGACCTGCTCGGTGTCGTTCACCAGCGTGACCGCATCGACTTACTCGGCTGCCGCCACGGTGGGTGCAGCCGCCATCGGCAACAGCCCGCAATCGATGGCCTTTGTCGCCGGCAATGCCTCGGCAAGCAATTCGGGCCTGCGTGTCGTGAGCGACAACGCGGCGGCAAATGGCACGGCAACCGATGTGGTGGAAGCATATGTGCGCGATGCCGGTGGCAATCCCAAGGGCGGCGAGGTCGTCACCTTTGCCGGTACCCCCGGCGTGAAGCTGAACGGTGGCGCGGACGGCGCGTCAGCCACTTGCACCACTGGAACAAGCGGCACAACTCTGGGCATCTGCTCGATCACTGCCACCAGCACAGCGAGTGGGACCTACAGCATTGCCACCAGCATTCCTGCCGGAACCCTGGGTGGCACGTTCACCGTGGGAGCAAACGCGTATTCGCCAAGCGCCGCACAAATTCATTTTGTAAGCGTGGTGAACCTCAGTGTCACCAAGGCCAACCCTGGCAGCTTGGCTGTGGGTACGCCCTTCAACTATGCGTTCTCCGTGTCCAATGCCGCCAGTGCCTTCGGTCCTGCCAACAGCGTGACCATCAAGGACCTGGTGCCTGCGGGCATCAGCATCACGGGTGTGCCGACCGGCGCGAACGTGGCCAGCGCGACCTGCACGCCCAACACCTTCCCGTTTGCGGGTAACGGCAGCTCCGTGCTGACTTGTACGGTGAACTTCACGACCTCGGTCGCAGCCGGTGGCACCACCAGCTTCAATCTGCCGGCTGTGCCGACGGCGGTGGGTTCGAGCACGAACACGGCTTCCTACGATCCGTCCGGCGGCATCAGCCCCGTCAATCCGACGGCGGGTTGCACGACAGACTGCGCTTCCACACCGGTGACTCCGGTCACGCCTGGCACGCCAGCGCTGACGGTCACCAAGGCCAACCCTGGCAGTCTGGCCGTGGGCACGGCGTTCAACTACGCCTTCACGGTAGCGAATGCGGCCGGTGCCTTCGGCCCTGCCACCAGCGTGACCATCAAGGACCTGGTGCCGGCAGGCATCAGCATCACGGGCGTGCCGACCGGCGCAAACGTGGCCAGTGCGACCTGCACGCCCAACGCCTTCCCGTTTGCGGGCAATGGCATCGCCGTCCTGACGTGTACGGTGAACTTCACGACCTCGGTCGCAGCCGGTGGCAGCACCAGCTTCAACCTGCCGGCTGTTCCGACGGCGGAGGGTTCGAGCACGAACACGGCCTCCTACGATCCGTCGGGCGGCATCAACCCCGTCAATCCGACGGCGGGTTGCACGACGGATTGCGCATCGACGCCTTCCACGCCGGTGACCCCTGGTACTCCTGCGCTGACAGTCACCAAGGCCAATCCCGGCAGCCTGGCCGTGGGCACGCCCTTCAACTACGCGTTCTCCGTGTCCAACGCTGCCAGTGCCTTCGGCCCCGCCACCAGCGTGACCATCAAGGACCTGGTGCCGGCAGGCATCAGCATCACGGGCGTGCCAACTGGTGCAAACGTGGCCAGCGCGACCTGCACGCCCAACACCTTCCCGTTTGCGGGCAATGGCAGCACCGTGCTGACGTGTACGGTGAACTTCACGGCGGCAGTGGCGGCTGGCGGCAACACTAGCTTCAACCTGCCGGCTGTTCCGACGGCTGTGGGCTCGAGCACGAACACGGCCTCCTACGATCCGTCGGGCGGCATCAGCCCCGTCAATCCGACGGCGGGTTGCACGACGGATTGCGCGTCGACACCCACCACACCGGTCACGCCTGGCACGCCAGCGTTGACGGTCACCAAGGCCAACCCCGGTACCCTGGCTGTAGGCACGCCTTTCAACTACGCCTTCACGGTAGCGAATGCGGCTGGAGCCTTCGGCCCTGCCACCAGCGTGACCATCAAGGATTTGGTGCCTGCGGGTATCAGCATCACGGGCGTGCCGACTGGTGCAAACGTGGCCAGCGCGACCTGCACGCCCAACACCTTCCCGTTTGCGGGTAACGGCAGTTCCGTGCTTACGTGCACGGTGAACTTCACGGCTTCGGTCGCAGCGGGTGGCAACAGCAGCTTCAATCTGCCAGCTGTGCCGACGGCGGTGGGCTCGAGCACGAACACTGCCTCCTACGATCCGTCGGGTGGCATCAGCCCGGTCAATCCGACGGCCGGTTGCACGACAGACTGCGCTTCCACACCAGTGACTCCAGTCACTCCTGGCACGCCTGCGCTGACGGTCACCAAGGCCAACCCGGGCAGCCTGGCTGTGGGCACGCCGTTCAACTACGCCTTCACGGTGAATAACGCCGCCGGTGCCTTCGGCCCCGCAACCAGCGTGACCATCAAGGACCTGGTGCCCGCGGGGATCAGCATCACGGGCGTGCCGACCGGTGCAAATGTGGCCAGCGCGACCTGCACGCCCAATACCTTCCCCTTCGTGGGCAATGGCACGGCGATCCTGTCTTGCACGGTGAGCTTCACCACACCGGTGGCAGCTGGCAGCAACAGCAGCTTCAACCTGCCGGCTGTGCCGACGGCGGTGGGTTCGAGCACGAACACGGCCTCCTACGATCCATCGGGCGGCATCAACCCCGTCAATCCGACGGCGGGTTGCACGACGGATTGCGCATCGACGCCTTCCACGCCTGTGACCCCTGGCACGCCTGCGTTGACGGTCACCAAGGCCAACCCGGGTAGCCTGGCTGTAGGTTCGCCCTTCAACTACACCTTCACGGTAGCGAATGCAGCGAGTGCCTTCGGTCCTGCCAGCAGCGTGACCATCAAGGATCTGGTGCCTGCGGGGATCCGCATCACGGGTGCGCCGACAGGCGCGAACGTGTCCAGTGTGGACTGCTCGCCCAAGCCCAACACCTTCCCGTTCACGGGCAATGGCAGCACTGTCCTGACGTGTACGGTGAACTTCACTGCGGCAGTGGCGGCTGGTGGCAACACCAGCTTCAATCTGCCGGCTGTTCCGACGGCTGTGGGTTCGAGCACGAACACGGCCTCCTACGATCCGTCGGGCGGCATCAACCCCGTCAATCCGACGGCGGGTTGCACGACGGATTGCGCATCGACGCCTTCCACGCCTGTGACCCCTGGTACGCCTGCGCTGACGGTCACCAAGGCCAACCCCGGTAGCCTGGCTGTGGGCACGCCGTTCAACTACGCGTTCTCCGTGTCCAACGCTGCCAGTGCCTTCGGTCCCGCCACCAGCGTGACCATCAAGGACCTGGTGCCTGCGGGCATCAGCATCACGGGCGTGCCGACTGGTGCAAATGTGGCCAGTGCGACCTGCACGCCCAACACCTTCCCGTTTGCGGGCAATGGCAGCACCGTGCTGACGTGTACGGTGAACTTCACGGCGGCAGTGGCGGCTGGCGGCAACACTAGCTTCAACCTGCCGGCTGTTCCGACGGCTGTGGGCTCGAGCACGAACACGGCCTCCTACGATCCGTCGGGCGGCATCAGCCCCGTCAATCCGACGGCGGGTTGCACGACGGATTGCGCGTCGACACCCACCACACCGGTCACGCCGGGTACGCCAGCGCTGACGGTCACCAAGGCCAACCCGGGCAGCCTGGCTGTGGGAACTGCGTTCAACTACGCGTTCTCCGTGTCCAACGCCGCCAGTGCCTTCGGTCCCGCCACCAGCGTGACCATCAAAGACCTGGTGCCTGCGGGTATCAGCATCACGGGCGTGCCGACCGGCGCAAACGTGGCCAGTGCGACCTGCACGCCCAACACCTTCCCGTTTGCGGGTAACGGCAGTTCCGTGCTGACGTGTACGGTGAGCTTCACCACACCGGTGGCAGCGGGCAGCAACACCAGCTTCAACCTGCCGGCTGTGCCGACGGCGGTGGGTTCGAGCACGAACACGGCCTCCTACGATCCGTCGGGCGGCATCAGCCCGGTCAATCCGACGGCAGGGTGCACGACGGATTGCGCATCGACGCCTTCCACGCCGGTGACCCCTGGTACTCCTGCGCTGACGGTCACCAAGGCCAACCCAGGCAGCCTGGCGGTGGGCACGCCTTTCAACTACGCCTTCACGGTAGCGAATGCAGCGAGTGCCTTCGGTCCCGCCACCAGCGTGACCATCAAGGACCTGGTGCCGGCAGGCATCAGCATCACGGGCGTGCCAACTGGCGCGAACGTGGCCAGCTCGACCTGCACGCCCAACACCTTCCCGTTTGCGGGCAATGGCAGCACCGTGCTGACGTGTACGGTGAACTTCACTGCGGCAGTGGCGGCAGGTGGCACCACCAGCTTCAACCTGCCGGCTGTGCCGACGGCTGTGGGTTCGAGCACGAACACGGCCTCCTACGATCCGTCGGGCGGAATCAACCCGGTCAATCCGACGGCAGGGTGCACGACGGATTGCGCGTCGACACCCACCACGCCCGTCACGCCAGGCACGCCTGTGTTGACAGTCAGCAAGGCCAATCCCGGCAGCCTGGCGGTGGGCACGCCGTTCAACTACGCCTTCACGGTAGCGAATGCGGCTGGAGCCTTCGGCCCCGCCACCAGCGTGACCATCAAGGACCTGGTGCCTGCGGGCATCAGCATCACGGGCGTACCGACTGGCGCAAACGTGGCCAGCGCGACCTGCACGCCCAATACCTTCCCCTTCGTGGGCAATGGCACGGCGATCCTGTCTTGCACGGTGAACTTCACTGCGGCAGTGGCGGCCGGTGGCAACACCAGCTTCAACCTGCCGGCTGTGCCGACGGCTGTGGGCTCGAGCACGAACACGGCTTCCTACGATCCGTCGGGCGGCATCAGCCCGGTCAATCCGACGGCAGGGTGCACGACGGATTGCGCGTCGACACCCACCACGCCCGTCACGCCTGGCACGCCTGCGCTGACGGTCACCAAGGCCAACCCAGGCAGCCTGGCGGTGGGCACGCCTTTCAACTACGCCTTCACGGTAGCGAATGCGGCCAGTGCCTTTGGTCCCGCCACCAGCGTGACCATTAAGGACCTGGTGCCGGCAGGCATCAGCATCACGGGCGTGCCGACTGGTGCAAACGTGGCCAGTGCGACCTGCACGCCCAACACCTTCCCCTTCGTGGGCAATGGCACGGCGATCCTGTCTTGCACGGTGAGCTTCACCACACCGGTGGCAGCTGGCAGCAACAGCAGCTTCAACCTGCCGGCTGTGCCGACGGCGGTGGGTTCGAGCACGAACACGGCCTCCTACGATCCGTCGGGTGGCATCAGCCCTGTCAATCCGACGGCCGGTTGCACGACGAACTGCGCTTCCACACCGGTGACTCCGGTGACGCCTGGCACGCCAGCGTTGACGGTCACCAAGGCCAACCCGGGCAGCCTGGCTGTGGGGACTGCGTTCAACTACGCGTTCTCCGTGTCCAACGCTGCCAGTGCCTTCGGTCCCGCCACCAGCGTGACCATCAAGGACTTGGTGCCTGCAGGCATCAGCATCACGGGTGCGCCGACAGGTGCGAACGTGGCCAGTGCGACCTGCACGCCCAACACCTTCCCGTTTGCGGGTAACGGCAGTTCCGTGCTGACGTGTACGGTGAGCTTCACCACACCGGTGGCAGCGGGCAGCAACACCAGCTTCAACCTGCCGGCTGTGCCGACGGCTGTGGGTTCGAGCACGAACACGGCCTCCTACGATCCGTCGGGCGGCATCAGCCCCGTCAATCCGACGGCAGGGTGCACGACGGATTGCGCGTCGACACCCACCACGCCCGTCACGCCTGGCACGCCTGCGCTGACGGTCACCAAGGCCAACCCCGGCAGCCTGGCGGTGGGTACGCCGTTCAACTACGCGTTCTCCGTGTCCAACGCTGCCAGTGCCTTCGGCCCCGCCACCAGCGTGACCATCAAGGACCTGGTGCCGGCAGGCATCAGCATCACGGGTGTGCCGACCGGCGCAAACGTGGCCAGCGCGACCTGCACGCCCAACACCTTCCCGTTTGCGGGTAACGGCAGCTCCGTGCTGACGTGTACGGTGAGCTTCATCACGCCGGTGGCGGCCGGTGGCAACACCAGCTTCAATCTGCCGGCTGTGCCGACGGCTGTGGGGTCGAGCACGAACACGGCTTCCTACGATCCGTCGGGTGGCATCAGCCCGGTCAATCCGACGGCAGGTTGCACTGTGAACTGTGCATCGACACCAGCAACGCCGGTCACTCCCAGCACGCAGGTGCCGGTGGCTCCGACGCTGACGGTTTCGCCGACCACGGTGGGAGGCTATCCGCAGATTTCCGGCACCGGCACGCCGGGCTACACGATCACGGTGAAGGATGGCTCGACGACACTGTGTACGGCAATCGTCGCGGCCGATCAGACGTGGAGCTGCACGCCAAGCGGCGGCTTGCCGACGCCGGGTCTGCACACGATCAGCGCGACCCAGACCAATCCTGGCAATGGCAATACCGGACCTGCCACAACGACTTCGCTCAACGTGCTCGGAACGACCTTCACGGGTCCGACAGCCACCGGGGCAGGCAACGCCACGGCGACCTTGAGCGGTGGTGGCGCGGGCTGCGGGTTCGATGTGTCGCAGTCGTCCTTCGTCGCGGCTGCGGCGGGTGCGCCGGGCCAGTTGAGCTTCCCGTACGGCAATGTGCACTTCGTGGCCCGCGGCTGTACGCCCAGCAGCTCGATCACGGTCAGCGTCACCTGGCCGGGGCCGGTGACCGGCATGGCGTACTGGAAGTTCGGTCCAGCGTCCGCAGGGGCGGCGGACTCCTGGTATCAGCCTGCGGGTGCGGTGGTGTCGGGCAATACGACCTCGGTGGTGGTCACCGATGGTGGCCAGGGTGATGACGATCGCGCAGCCAATGGCGTGATCGTGGATCCCAGCGGTCCGGCGCGTGTGGGTGCGGCACCGGATGCCAGGCCGATCCCTGCGCTCGAACCTCGCATGCTCGCCATGGCCATGCTGCTGATGCTGGCTGCAGGCCTGTGGAATCTGCGCCGCAGACGCGGTTGACACACGGCTGAAGAGGAGCTGAACCATCGCCTGCCGAACCTGTTTCGGCAGGCGATTTCCATTGGGCGCAGGCACTGCATCCCGGCGGCTCAAGCCTGCCCGTAACCCCAGGCCGTCTTGCGGGCCTATCGCGCGTGCAACACGCCGTAAATGAGAACAATTTAGAATTTCTCGCTGATTGGCGCCTTCCGTCGACAAGTCCCGGCCAACGCCGCCCGGGGCCGATGCACAGGTGCTGCGCACTTTCATCTCTGCCCGCCTGCCTTCCATGCACCGTTCTGTCCTGATGTTCCGTTGCGCACCGCAATGGATTTCCGACCGACGCCGCCTGCTCGCCTGCTCCCCATGACTTTCAAGAAAATCTGGTTCCAGTTGCACTGGTTCGTCGGCATTACGGCCGGTACGGTGCTCATCGTCATCGGGCTGTCGGGCGCGGTGTTCTCGTTCCATGAGGAAATCCTGGGATGGATGAATCCCGGCACTGCCTCCGTGCCCGCGCGCGATGCCGCGCCGCTGGCGCCGCCGCAGATTGCGCAGGCGCTGCACGAGGCTGGCGAGCAGCGCGTGGTCCAGCGCATCACCGTCTTTGCCGAGCCCGGCCGCTCGGCCCAGGTGGCCTTCAAGCCGCCGGCCGGCCAGCGCCGGGGCCAGACGGTCTTTGTCGATCCCTACACGGGCGCGCAGCTGCCTGAGCAGCACGGCACGGAGTTTTTTGAATGGGTGGAGCGCCTGCACCGCTGGCTGCTGCTGCCGCGCGATGACGGCAAGCCGATCACGGGCACCCTGGCCGGCCTGTTGCTGATGCTGTCGCTGTCGGGCCTGTACCTGCGCTGGCCGCGCCGGCCGCTGTCCTGGCGCATCTGGCTGACCTTCGACCCGGCGCTCAAGGGCCGCTCCTTTCTCTGGGGCCTGCACTCGGTGGCGGGCACCTGGGCCCTGGTGGCCTATGTGGTGTTCACCTGCACCGGCATGTACTGGGCCTTTGGCGTGGTGCGCAGCACGGTGGATGGCTGGGCCGGCGTGCCGCCGCGTGTGGCCGCTCCCGCGGCGCCGTCCTCGAAACCCGGTGGCGGCCGGCCTGAGCCGACTGGCGCGCAGCAGCTCATCGACATCGCGCCCGGCTGGGCCGCCTTCGAGCGCATCGCCCATGGCTGGCAGTTCGCCCAGCTGCGCCTGCCCGAGCGCGCGGGCCAACCCCTGCAGATCAGCTGGCTGGATGCCGATGCCGCCCATGAGCGCGCGCGCAACCAGATGGCGTTGCTGCCCGATGGCACGGTGCAGCGCGACGAGCGCTATGCCGACCTGCCCACGGGCCGCCGCGCCGTGGGCGCCATCTACCCGCTGCACATGGGCACTTATTTCGGCATGCCGGGGCGCATCTTCATGACGCTGGCCTCGCTGATCATGCCCCTGTTCGCCATCACGGGCTGGATGCTCTACCTGGACCGCCGGCGCAAGGCGCGTGCCCTGGCCAAGGAGCGCCAGGCGCTGATGGCGGACCCGCCACCGTCCGCCCCTGCGGGCCAGGACACCGTGCTGGTCGCCTTTGCCAGCCAGGCCGGCCGCGCCGAGCGCCTGGCCGTGGCCACCGTGGCCGTGCTGCGGGGGGCGGGCATGGCGGCCAGCCTGCAATCCGTGGCGGCGCTGGATGCCGAGCAACTGCGCCACCATCGGCGCGTGCTCTTCGTGGCCAGCACCTTTGGCGAAGGCGACCCGCCGGATGTCGCGCGCCGCTTTGCCAGCCTGCTGGGCGCGGCCTCGGGCTCGGCCCTGCCGCACCTGCAATACGGCCTGCTGGCGCTGGGCGACCGGCAGTACGCGGCCTTCTGCGGCTTTGGTCACGCGCTGGACCACCAGCTGCGCCGCCTGGGCGCACAGCCCGTGTTTCCGCTGATCGAGATGGATGGCGAGCAACCCCAGGCCTGGAATGCCTGGCAGCAGGCGCTGGCTGGACATTTCGGGGCCATGCCGCCTGCATCGGATGCGCTGCCTGCGTCCGCTGCAGGCCCGCTGGCCGATGCCACGGCCTTTGCTGCCTGGCCGCTGCAGGCGCGCAGCCTGTGCAATGCGGGCAGCCAGGGCGCCGGTCTCTACGTGCTGGAACTGTCGCCGCCTGAAGGCGTCGCCCCGCTGTGGCGGGCTGGTGCGCTGGCTGAGGTGCTGCCACGCCATGGCGCAGCCACCGTGCAGGCCTGGCTGGCCGCCCAGGAATGTGACGGTTCGGCCCCCGTGCAATGGCGCCAGCAGACCTGCACTCTGGGTGAGGCGCTGGCCGCCAGCGTGCTTCCGGCCCCGGGCGACATCGCCCCCGGCACCGCGCCCCAGGCCGTGGCCGATGCACTGCGGCCGCTGCTGCCGCGCAGCTACTCGGTCGCCTCGCTGCCGCAGGACGGCCATGTGCGGCTGCTGGTGCGCCAGGCCCGCCATGACGGCGGCCTGGGCGTGGCGTCGGGCTGGCTGACGGCGCATGCGGCCCAGGGCACATCCGTGGCCATGAGACTGGTGGAAAACCGCGCCTTCGAGCCGCGTGAAGAGGCAGATGCCGAGCCCGATGCGCCGGCCATCTTCATCGGCAACGGCTCCGGCTATGCCGGCCTGCGCGGCCACCTGCTGGCGCGCATGCACGCAGGCCGCCACCGCAACTGGCTGCTGTTCGGCGAACGCCAGCGGGCCCATGACGGGTACTGCGAGGCCGAGGTCTCCGGCTGGCTGGCCGCAGGCAAGCTGCAGCGCGCCGACTTCATCTACTCCCGCGACCAGGCCCGGCGCCGCTACGTGCAGGACGCCCTGCGCGAAGCCGCCGACCCCCTGCGCGACTGGATCGCCGACGGCGCCGTGCTCTACGTCTGCGGCAGCGCCGACGGCATGGCCGCAGGCGTCGATGCCGCACTGGCCGACATCCTGGGCGCTACCGCCGTCGAAGACCTGATCGTCGAAGGCCGTTACCGCAGGGATGTGTACTGAGGTGAAGCGCGGCGTCTCAAGGCACAGCGCATGAAACCGGCGCGGCCCAAGTCAGGGACACCGAGGAAGGGCCTACGCCGGCCGCGCCGCCCCGCACCGAGGGTGTCGTCCCCCTCCCCGCGAAGCGGGTAGAGAGGCGCCGTGCCACGGGGGGAAGGCGCGTAAGCGCCTCAGGGGGTGATGTACTTTTCCTTCCCGAGATTGAGCATCAACCGGTTCGCCCAGCCGAACAGCGCGGCCGAGTGCAGCATGTCCAGGATTTCCTGGTCCGTGAGGCCGGCATCGCGCAGCGGCTGCAGCTGGGCGGCGCCAAAGCTGCCGGGCGCGCGCGTCAGGGCCAGCGAGGACTGGATGATGGCGCGTTCGCGCGCATTGGTGCCGGCCGTGTCGGGGTCGTCGAACATCTGTGCCATGACATCGTTGCGCTTGGCCAGTTGCTCGAAGCGCTGGGCGTGGACCGATGCGCAGTACACGCAGCCGTTGGAGCGCGACACGGCCGTGGCCGCCACCTCGCGCTCGGCGCGCGACAGGCCGCCGGGCGCGTACATGATGGCGTTGAAGGCCTGCGAGCGCTCCGACAGCACGCGCGGCTGGCGGGCCAGCAGCAGGTAGAAGTCCGACGTGCGCGCCTTGGGGTGGCTCAGGTCCAGCACGGCCTGCTGCTCGGCCGTGGCCGTGGCGGGGTCGAGCACGGGCAGCCAGGACGTCCAGTCCAGCGTCTCGCTGGTGTAGCCGTTGCGGCGCAGCGGCTCGCCCGGTGGCGGCAGGTTGGCGGGGTGCACGAAGGGGGCGGCGGCGGCTTCGGCAGCCGGCGTGCTGGCCTGGCCGCCCAGCGCGACCATGGCCTGCACGCCCGCGAACAGGCGCAACTGGTAGGCGATGAAACCCACCAGCTGGGCCACCAGCACGGTGTCGTCGATGGACAGGCCGGACTCGGGCATGGCCAGCAGGGCCGCGCGGTCGCTCTCGGCCGGGTGCAGGGCCAGGGTGCGCACAAAGTGCAGGGCCGCATCCAGGCGGGCGTTGCCGGTCTGGGCGCCGGGCTGGGCCAGCACGGTGCGCAGCGCGGGCGTCAGGGCGTCGCCCAGGGACTCGGCACGCTGGCGGTATTCATCGGCCAGGGCCTGCACGCCGCTGACGCGGCATTGCTCGCTGGCCAGCACCAGGCGTTCGGCGCGCGACAGGCTGTCGGCCAGGCCGTCGCCCAGCAGCAGGTCCTCGCAGGCCTGGGTGGCAATGGCCACCTTGTCGCGCTGGCGGCGCGTGGCGAAAACGGGGGACTGGTCGGTCAGGCCGGCCAGGCGGTCGATGGTGTCGTTGGCGGTGGTCATGGGTATCTCAGGTCTTGTCTGCCAGGGCCCGCACGCGGGCTTCGGGGTCGGCGGGCGTCCATTCGCCGCCGTCGAGCTCGGGCTCGGAATAGGACTGCAGCTGGGCGTAGTGGTGTTCCAGGTCCTCGCGGTAGAACAGCGAGGCCAGGCCCTGGGCCAGCTTGCGCGCGCCGTCGCTGATGGCGGGGATATCGCCCGACACCGTGCCGTGCGACAGCGCGGCCGGATAGCAAAAGCAGTGCACATGGTCCAGGCCGGGCAGGGCGCCGGGCGTCTTTTCCTGGAACTCGAACAGCGGGCCCAGGTCGGGCGAGTCCGACAGTTCCTGGTCCTCGGCACCCGCCTCGGGCACGAAGCGGTCGCTCCAGATGCGCACATGGGGCGCCAGGTCGGCGAACTCGGGGCGCTGGCGCCAGTCGATGGCAAAGCCGGTGGAGACGATCAGGAAGTCCAGCGTAAACACGCCGCGCGGCGTGCTCACGCGCAGCTTGTCGCCTGCCTGCTCCACCTTCTGCACGGCGCAGCCCAGGTTGAAGTGGGCGTTGGCGTGGCGCGAGACGCGCAGCGTGCTGCCGTGCGGCGGTGGCACCTGCTGCACGTTGATGTAGTGGCGTATGCGCCATTTCCAGGCGTCGGGCAGCAGGAACTGGCCGTGCGTGAGGCCGGGCGTGCCCGAGCCCTTGGATTTGTTGATGCGCGGCAGGTCGCTGCGGCGCACCAGCAGGTCCACGCTGGCGGCGCCGTTCTCCAGCGCGGTGGCCGCGCTGTCCATGGCCGACGAGCCCGCGCCCACCACGCCCACGTGCAGGCCGGCCAGGCGGCCGTAGTCGAGCACGTCGGAGGAGTGTGCCCAGCGGCTGCGGTCCACGCCCTGCATGAAGGCGGGGATCTGCGGGCCGCCCAGGCCGTCGCGGCCCGTGGCCAGCACCACGCGGCGCGCCAGCCAGGTGCGCGAGGCGCCATCGGCCGTCACATCGACCTCGACCGTGCCGTCGGCCTGCGGGCGGATGGCCGTGACCTGGTGGCCGTTGCGCACGTCGCAGCGCATCACGCGGCGGTACCAGCGCAGGTAGTCCATCCACTGCAGGCGCGGGATCTTGTCCAGCGCGGCCCAGGCTTCGCGGCCCCATTGGGCGATGAACCAGGCGCGGAAGGTCAGCGAGGGCAGGCCCAGCGCGGGGCCGGTCAGCTCCTTGGGCGAGCGCAGGGTTTCCATGCGCGCCGTCGTGGCCCAGGGGCCTTCGAAGTCCAGCGGGGCCTTGTCCAGCAAAACGGCCGCGATGCCCAGCTGGGACAGCGCGGCCGACAGGGCCAGGCCGGCCTGGCCGGCGCCGATGACCAGGACATCGTGCACGGGCTGGCCGTCGCGGGTGGAGGGAGGAATCCAGGCCTTGGCAGGCCAGCCCAGAGCGACGAGGTCGTCGCGCAGGCGTTCTTCAAGGGCAGCCAGGCCCGCAGGGGCCGCGGCTGCCGGTTCGGTCAGGGACATAGACTCACCAGGAACTCACGAGGAAAGGCGCGCCAGCGGGGCAGGGCCTGCGGGCGCGCGCGGCATCAATCGATGCTGATTTTCGCGTCTTTGACCACCTGTGCCCATTTCAGGCGGTCGTTGTGCACGGTTTTCTTGAACTGCTCGGGCGTCTCTATGCGGATGGCATTGCCCTGGGACTCGAAGCGCGCACGCACCTCGGGCAGCTCCAGCACCTCGCGCACGGCCTGGCCGAGCTTGGCCACGATGGCCGGGTCCGTGCCCTTGGGCGCGAAGATGCCGAACCAGATCGAGCTGTCGAAGCCCTTGGTGCCCGTCAGGCCGCTGGAGGCGATGGTGGGCACTTCCTTGATCACTTCCACGGGCTTGGCCGTGGTCACGCCCAGCAGGCGCACCTTGCCGCTCTTGTAGTGCGGCAGCACGGTCTGGACCTGGTTCATGATGCAGCAGGTCTCGCCGCGCAGCACCGAGGTGATGGCCTCGGGGCCGCCCTTGTAGGGCACGTGGACCATGTTCAGCCCCAGGCGCGCATTGAACTCTGCAAAGGCCATGTGCGTGCCCGCGCCGTTGCCCGTGGAGGCGTAGTTGTACTTGCCGGGGTTGGCCTTGATCTCGTCCACGAACTCCTTGAGGTTCCTGACGTTGATCACGTTGGGGTTGATGGTCAGCACGTTGGACACATCGATCAGCGGCGCCACGGGCACGAAGTCGGTTTCCACGTCAAACGGCAGCTTCTTGTAAAGCGCCGCATTGCTGCCGTGCGTAGCCGCCGTGCCGAAGGCCAGCGTGTAGCCGTCCGGCTTGGCGCGCGCCACGATCTCGCTGGCGATGTTGCCGGCCGCACCCGACTTGTAGTCAATGATCAGGGGCTGGCCCAGGCGCTGGGACAGCGGCTCCTGCACGCCGCGCGCGATCACGTCCACGCCCGAGCCTGCCGGGAAGCCCAGGATCATGGTCACGGGCTGGTGCGGCCACGAAGCCGCCGAATCGGCTGCCACCGCTGCGGTGGAGCCGAGGACGGCCAGGGCCGCGGCGGCGGCGGGAATCCAGGAGCGGAAAAGCGAGGGGCGCATGGTGTGCAGGGAAATCCGGTGAATCAATTCCCATATTTTCCTGAGAACTTAATGAGCCACTTTTATATGCATATGTTGGTATGAAGCCAGTGTGGGCATGGCCGCAGCGCTCAGCAAAAAGCCCGCCGATGGGGCGGGCTTCATGCCGGGCGCAAGCGCCCATCAATGGCGGTAGGGGTTGTTGGGGCGGCGGTCATGGCGGTCCGGCACGCCGTCGCGGTCACGGTCCCAGCGGCCGGGTGCGTAGCCCCAGCGGCCACCGTGCTGCGACCACACGGGCTGGCGGTATACATAGCCGGGGCGCGCCTTGACCCAGTGGCCGGCCACCCAGGCATGGCGGTGGCCTTGCGGGCGCCAGTAGCCCGGCGCCCACACATAGCCGCGGCGCGGTGCCGGAACGGCCTCGTAGCGCATGGGGGGCGGCGCGCCGAACTGCACAGAGATGGCGGCACCCGGCGCCGCGTAGGTCACGTTGGCCTGGGCCTGCGCGGTCCCGGCCCATCCGGCCAGGGCCACGGTCGCGGCGATCAGCGGTGTGCGAAGGGAAATCATGGCGGCTCCTTGTCCTTGGTTCATCGGGCTGGAGTCCCTGTGACGGGAATCCATGACTGCATGGTGCGAGTGCTGCGTCAAGCCCGGGTTGCCGCGACGCGAAGTCTTGCAATCTTGTGTATCGCCTTGGTGAAGCCTTGTTGCCAGGCGCTGCAGCGCAGGCTGCCGTCCTGCAGCCGCCGTCAGACAGTGCCTCTTCTCAGGGCCGTGAACGCCGTGAATTCCCAGCTGCGCATGGCCAGCACCAGGGTGTAGCCCTCGCGCTGGCCGGGCGGCAGGCGCTGGTCCTGCAGGTGCTGCTGGGAAAAATCATGGGCCAGCCGCTGTATGCGTTCCACGAAGCTGGGCGCCAGATGCCGGCCGATGGAGCCGTGCACCATCAGCATGCCCTCGCCCGGCTGGTCGAAGCCGCCGCCGAAATAGTCGAGCACGGCGTTCTCGCGGAAGTACTCCATCACCGGCCCGCGCGCGCGCCAGCGGAAGGTCTTGGCCAGGCGCAGCCGGTAGCGGTTGCCGGGGCGCAGCTCGATGATGCCGAT
Organism: Delftia sp. WSY_12; assembly: GCF_043104645.1. Classification (NCBI taxonomy): domain Bacteria; kingdom Pseudomonadati; phylum Pseudomonadota; class Betaproteobacteria; order Burkholderiales; family Comamonadaceae; genus Delftia; species Delftia sp. WSY_12. Next base: position 36,914 of record NZ_JBICKW010000008.1, on the reverse strand, counting down.
GCGGTCCAGCTGGGCCAGGTAGCGGATGCCTTCGGCCTCGGTCATGCGGTAGGTGGCCACGATCTGCTCCAGCGTCCACTGGCTGAGCACGCAGATGGCCATCAGCAGCAGCTTGCGGTCGGCGACCACGGCGTTCTCCTGCTCCGGCGTCATCTCCTGCAGCAGCGGCTGGCTGTCGGCCACGCGGCGCGCCAGGTCGGCGAAGTCCAGGCTCAGCGCGCGGCAGATGGCATCGATGCGCGACAGCGGCATGTCGCCCTTGGCCAGCATGCGCTTGACGCTGGACTCGGCCATGCCCAGGGCGCGCGCCAGGTCGGCATAGGTCATCTGGGCGGCCTTGAGTTCCTTCTTGAGGGCGATGACGAGGTCGGCAGTGGTGCTCATGGGTAGCGATTATCGATACCCGAGGTGCTGGTTTGCGCGGCGGGTGCAGAAAAACGATGCTGGAAGGGCCGATGGCTCGCCACACTCCGCGCCACTTTCCACGAGGAGCAACACATGCCATCCACATTGATTTCACCGGCCGCCGCCCTACGCGCGCTGTACTGGGGCGCCGCCTTGCTGCTGCTGGCCGCCTTGATTGGCCCTGCAGTGCCGCAGCCCCAGGACTTTCACGCGTTTGCCGACCAGCGCGCCTGGGGGCCGCTGCCCCATGCGCTGGATGTGCTCAGCAACCTGGGCTTTGCCTGGGCTGCCGTGACGGGGGCGCGCCTGCTGCTGGACCGGCGTAGCCAGGCGCTGGCGCCGGCCCTGCGCTGGCTGGCCGCGCTGTTCTTCACGGGGCTGGCGTGTTCGGCCATAGGTTCGTCCGTCTACCACTGGGCCCCCCACGATGCCACCCTGGCCGGCGACCGGCTGGGCATGTCCATGGCCTTTGCCGGCATGCTGGGACTGGCGCTGCAATCGCGCATTGCCGACCGCGTGGCCGTGCGCGCCGCGGTGGCCATGCTGGTCGCCGCCGTGGCCTCGGTGCTGGTCTGGCTGCATGGCGGCAACCTGCTGCCCTGGGCGCTGGTGCAGGGCGGCGGCATGCTGGCGGTGCTGGGCCTGGCCTGCGTGGCGCCGCGCCATGGCGCGCTGGCGCTGCGCCTGGGCATGGTGATCGCCTGGTATGGCGCGGCCAAGCTGCTGGAGTGGGGCGATGCGGCCGTCTTCGAGGCCACCGGCGGGCTGGTGTCCGGCCACAGCCTCAAGCATGTGGTGGCGGCGGCCGCCGCCCTGCCCGTGATCACCGCGCTGCGTGCGGCCGGCACGGCGCGCATGGCCAGTACGGGCACAATGTGCGCCGATGCGTGCGGCCACGGCGGCGCCACCAACCGTTGAGGGAAGACAAGATGTTCCAGCAAGAGACCGGCAGCCCGTCTGCCCCCACCGCAACGGCCGGCGCCGTGCCATCGGCCGCGCACGAGCACCCCAACCAGTTCGCCCTGCTGGGCCAGCGGCGCTTTGCGCCGTTCTTCTGGACGCAGTTCTCGGGGGCGGCCAACGACAACCTGTTCAAGTTCGCGCTCACCGTGATGGTGACCTACCAGCTCAGCGTCTCCTGGCTGCCTTCGGCCATGGCGGGGCTGGTGATCGGGGCGCTGTTCATCTTGCCGTTCCTGCTGTTCTCGGCCACCTCGGGCCAACTGACGGACAAGTGGGACAAGACGCGCATGTTCCGCCTGGTCAAGAACCTGGAGATCGCCATCATGGCGCTGGCCGCCTGGGGCTTCATCCAGGCCAATGTGCCCTTGCTGCTGGGCTGCGTCTTCCTGATGGGCCTGCACTCCACGCTGTTCGGCCCCGTGAAATTCGCCTACCTGCCCCAGGTGCTCAGCGAGCGCGAGCTGACGGGCGGCAACGGCATGGTGGAGATGGGCACCTTCGTGGCCATCCTGCTGGGCAACGTGGCCGGCGGCCTGCTGGTGGCCGTGCCCGAGGTCGGCCATCTGCAGGTGGCCGTGGCCTGCCTGGCGCTGGCGGTGATCGGGCGGATCTTTGCGCAGTTCATCCCCAATGCGCCGGCCACCGATCCGCATTTGGTCATCAACTGGAACCCCTTCACCGAGACCTGGCGCAACCTGCAGCTGGCCCGCGAGCAGCCCGCCGTGTTCCGCTCGCTGCTGGGCATCAGCTGGATGTGGTTCTTCGGCGCCGTGTTCCTCGCCCAGTTCCCCAGCTTTGCCAAGGAGGTGCTGCATGGCGACGAGCATGTGGCCTCGCTGCTGCTGGTGGTGTTTTCCGTGGGCATTGGCACGGGCTCGCTGCTGTGCGAGGTGTTCAGCCGCCGCCATGTGGAGATCGGCCTGGTGCCGCTGGGCGCCATCGGCATGAGCGTGTTCGCCGTGGACCTGTTCTTTGCCTCGCGCGCGCTGCCGGCCTCCGAGCTGATGGGCGTGGGTGCCTTCTTTGCCCAGCCCGCGCACTGGCGCGTGATGGCCGACCTGGGCATGCTGGCCCTGTCGGCCGGCATCTACAGCGTGCCCATGTACGCGCTGATCCAGATGCGCAGCCAGCCCACGCACCGCGCGCGGATCATCGCGGCCAACAACATCCTCAACGCGCTGTTCATGATCGCCTCCAGCGTGCTGGCCGGCGCGCTGCTGGCGGCGGGCTTCAGCATTCCCCAGGTTTTCCTGATCACGGGCATTGCCAATGCCGTGGTGGCGGCCTACATCTTCTTGCTGGTGCCCGAGTACCTGCTGCGCTTCGTGGCCTGGGTGGTCTCGCGCTTCGTGTACCGCTTCAAGGTGCAGGGCGACGAGCACATCCCGGCCACCGGCGCGGCCATCCTGGCCTGCAACCATGTGAGCTTTGTCGATGCCGTGCTGCTCATGGCCGCCAGCCCCCGGCCCATCTACTTCCTGATGGACCACCGCATCTTCCGCGTGCCCCTGCTGGGCTGGCTGTTCCGCCTGGCCAAGGCCATCCCCGTCGCGCCCCAGAAGGAAGATCCCGCCACCTACGAGGCTGCGTTCGAGCGCGCCGCCCAGGTGCTGCGCGAGGGCGACCTGCTGGCCATCTTCCCCGAGGGCGGCATCACGCGCGACGGGCAGCTGCAGGAGTTCCGTGGCGGCATCATGAAGATCGTCGAGCGCGCCCAGGCCGATGGCCTGCAGGTGCCCGTGGTCCCCATGGCGCTGACCAATCTCTGGGGCTCGTACTTCAGCCGCATCGAGCAGGGCGGCGCCATGGTGCGGCCCTTCCGCCGTGGCCTGTTCAACCGTGTGGGCCTGAACGTGGGCCAGCCCATGGCCCAGGCCGAGGTGCAGCCCGCGCTGCTGCGCGAGCGCGTGCAGCGGCTGCTGGCGGCCTAAGAGGGGTTCTGTTCCTCCACCGTGAAGCTCAGGCCGGCATTGGCCTTGAGCCTGGCGATGAGCGCGTCGCCCATGGCAGGCGCCGTGGTCCAGATGCCGCCGGGCGTGTCCGGGGCGTCCTGCAGCAGGCAGACGGCGGCCTCGGTGATCATCTTGGACGTGGAGCCGTAGCCCGGATCGCGGTCGCCCTTGACGCCCACGCGCAGGCTGTGGCCGGCCGTGTCGGTGCCGATGAACAGCACGTCGTAGAAGCCCGATTCACGCTCTTCGCGCGATGGCCCCTCGCCAGGCTTGGGGCCGTCGTCCGCGCCCAGCGACTTGTCGGCCGCCACGGCGTTGGCCAGGGCCTCGCCCTTTTCGCCCGCGCCTGTGACCATCATCTCGTCGTAGACAAAGTCGGCGCCATAGGCATGGCCCAGCAGAAAGTTGGAGCGGTGCACGTTGCGCGTGTTGATGGCCGCCATCACGAAGGGCGCCACCCACAGGCCCAGCACCTCGTCCACCATGGGCTTGCTGCCGGACGGTTGGCGCGGACCCTCGAAGCCCGGCGTGAGCGAGAACGGATTGCGCAGCAGTTCCAGCACGCCCGGCTGGGCGGCCGCCGCCATGGTGGCCTTGAGGCTGGCCGCCGTGCCGCCCGAGAACGTGCCCTTCATCTTGCGCACCCGGCCCCGCACGCGCTGGGCGGGCTGGCCGAAGCGGGCCTGCATCTCTCGCTGCAGCATGAACACGCCCAGGTCGAAGGGAATGGAATCGAAGCCGCAGGAGAACACGATGCGCGCGCCGCTGGCCCGGGCTGCGGCCTCGTGGGCATCGATCATCTGGCGCATCCACGCTGGCTCGCCGCACAGGTCCACATAGTCCACGCCGGCGCGGGCGCAGGCGGCCACGAGTTCGTTGCCGTAGAGCTGGTAGGGGCCCACCGTGGTCAGCACCAGGCGGGCCTGCTCCATCAGCGCCTGCAGGCTTGCGGGATTGCCGGTGTCGGTCACCACCAGCGGGGTATCGGCGGGCGCGCCCAGCTCGTCGCGCACGGCCGCGAGCTTGGCGGCATTGCGCCCGCCCATGGCCCAGCGCAGGCCGCTGCCTGCGGGGTAGCGCCTGAGCAGGTACTCCACCACCAGCCGGCCCGTAAAGCCGGTGGCGCCGTGGACGACGAGGTCAAAGGGTTTGGTCATGGGAGATCTCCATCAATCAGCGTGGCGAACGTGCGATTGCCCGCTGCACTGCAGCCGGGGTGGGCGCATTGTCTGTGGCGCGCCGCAGGGTTCCTGTCGCCCAGGTGCCGTGCCCGATGTCCTGTGTGCTGGTGTCACATGCAGGAACTTTTTGGGGTGTAAACAACAGTCAAAAACTTGAAAAGTACCGTTTGAAGATACTCGATGGCCTGTGTCTGGCCACTGTTACGGTTGAATGCAGACACGCAAGTTACGTCTGGGCACCATGCGTCCCGTGTTCAACCAATGCCCTTGAGGGGCACCTCGGCAAATGTCCTCTTCTCCCATCGTCGTTCAGCGTGATACCCGGGCCTGGCAACTGCAGGTGTGGGTGTCGTTCGGCATTGCGGTCTCGCTGTGCGCCATCGGCCTGGCATGGCTGCCCGGCGAGCAGCTGGAGCAGGCCTTCATGGTGATGGGCTATGTGTTCTGCCTCTCGGCCGCCTTCGTGCTGGCCAAGTTCGTGCGGGACAACGAGGGCGGCCGCAGCGGCGCAGGCGACACGCCCATGTGGAAGCTGGTGGTCTGGGGCGGCTTTGCCGTGTCCATGGCGCTGACCGGCTGGGGGCTGGTGAGCATGGACATCAACGTGACCTACAAGGCCTTCCTGGGCGTGAGCTGGCTCTATCTCATCACCACCGCCTTCACGCTGGCCAAGATGCTGCGTGACCGCCACGAGGCCGACCTGGCGCAGGCCCGCATGCATGGCCGCCGCGAGGCCGCGCAACCGGCCGACGCCGAGTGATGTCCACCCCTTCCCCGCATTTCCAGGAGTCCAAGCAATGATGGTCAACCAATCCGTTTTCACGCGCCTGCCGCGTGCCCTGCTGGCCGCTGGTGCGCTGTGCGCAGCCCTGGCCATGGCGCCTGCCCATGCGCAAAGCGAGGCCTCGGTGGCGCTGTCCATGCTGCCCGTGGCCTCCGTGGTGGGCACGGCTTCGGTGGCTTCGGCGGCCGCTGGCGCCGTGGTGGCCGTGCCTGCCGCTTTGTCGGTGGGCGGCGCGGTGCTGACCGTGAAGGCGGTGCAGGCCTCGGCCACGGGCACGGTCTACCTGCTGGAGCGTGCCTCCGACGGCGCCCAGGCCAGCGTGGAAGTGGTGGGGCGAGGCGCCTCCGCCTCGGCTTACGCCGTGGGCACGGTGCTGACCTGCAGCGTGATCGGCACGGGCGTCATCATCTCGGCGGCCGGCAAGGTGCTGGCCTTCATCCCCAACGAGATGGGCAAGGCCCTGCTGCACAACGAACGCCTGTGATGCCCGCCATGAAACCGCTGCTTTCTCCTTCCCCTGCAGCCCGTGCCGCCTGCCTGGGCCTGCTCCTGGCCGCCGCGCTGGGCACGGCCCATGCAGGGCGCAGCTGCGAGGACAAGCCCCTCACCCCCCAATCCCTGCAAAAGGGCCTGGACCTGGCCCAGCGCACATCCCAGGCGCTGGATGCCGAGTACGCGAAGAACGGCACCCGTGTCGTGCTGCTGGCGCGCGTGGGCCAGGACCTGAGCAAGTACGACCTGCACTACTCGCACTACGGCTGGGCCTACAGGACCCCCGAAGGCCCCTGGCGCGTGGCGCACAAGCTCAACGAATGCGGCACGGCCGGCGGCCATGTCTACCGCCAGGGCCTGGGCGAGTTCTTCCTGGACGACCTGTGGCGCTACGAGGCCGGCGTTCAGGTGCCCACGCCCGCCGTGCAGCAGGCGCTGTGGACCTTTCTGACCCAGCCCCAGACCGTGCTGCGCCTGCAGCACGAGCCCTACAGCATGGTCAGCTACGCCTGGGGGCAGCGCTACCAGCAGTCCAACCAGTGGGCCACCGAAACCCTGGCCGCCGCCATGGAGCCGGCCACGGTGCAGCGGCGCCAGCAGGCCCAGGCCTGGCTGCAGTTCAAGGGCTACGAGCCGGGCGTGCTGGTCATCCGCGCGCTGTCGCGGCTGGGCGGGCGCGTGACGGCCGCCAACATCGCCTTCGACGACCATCCCAACGACAAGCGCTATGCCAGCCGCATAGAGACCGTGACCGTGGAATCGGTGACGCAGTGGCTGCAGCGCAGCCAGCTGGCGGGTCCGGTGCGCGTGCTGCCCTGATTCGGACCGGCTCTTCCTCCGCCTGCGGTCTTCCTCGGCCGCAGGCCACTGAAACAGGAGTTTCCCCATGAGCAAGGCCCTGCGTCTGCCCGAGAAATGGTTCCGCCGAGGCCTGTGGCTGGTGGCGGTGGTGTTCGCGTCCTTCCTCATCGGCCTGGGCGGCCTGGTGGTGGGCGACCTGCCCCAGGTCGAGTCGCCGCGCACGGTGGAGGACTTCATCGCGCCCGAGGCGGCCGAGCCCGTGAAGGCCGAGATCAAGGCCGCCGATGCCGACCACGACAAGGCGGAAACGGCGCTGGAGAACGCACGGCTCAAGTACCAGGCCGCGCAGTCGCGCTACCGCTCGGCGCGCGAGACCTTCGACAACTGGGTGGCCACGCGCCGTGCCACCGCCCGGCCCGAGCAGGACAGCGAACTGCTGTCGCGCACCCAGGCGCTCGATGCCATCAAGCAGGAAGAGAACACCGCCCGCGCCTCCGTGGAGCGGCTGCAGGATACGAGCCTGCGGGCGCGGCAGCGCCTGGACGCGGCCAACCGCCAATGGGACGATCTGCGCGACGGTGCCATGGAATCCTGGCGCACGGAGATGCGCGCCGTCGAGCTGCGTGTCTTTCTCTACCGCCTGGCGCTGACCCTGCCGCTGCTGCTGGCGGCCGGCTGGCTGTTCGCCAAACAGCGCAAGAGCACCTGGTGGCCCTTCGTCTGGGGATTCATCTTTTTTGCGCTGTTCGCTTTCTTCGTTGAACTTGTGCCGTACCTGCCCGACTACGGCGGCTACGTGCGCTATGTGGTCGGTATCGTGGTGACGGTGCTGCTGGGGCGCGCGGCCATCCTGAGCCTGAACCGCTATCTTGAAAGGCAAAAGCAGCAGGAATCGCTGCCGGAGACGCAGCGGCGCCAGGAACTGGGCTACGACGTGGCCCTGGCCCGCCTGGCCAAGGGCGTGTGCCCGGGCTGCGAGCGCCCCGTGGATCTGAAGGACGGCGCCATCGACTTCTGTCCCCACTGCGGCATCGGCCTGTTCGACCGCTGCGGCAGCTGCAGCACCCGCAAGAGCGCCTTTGTACGCTTTTGCCACAGCTGCGGCACCCAGGCCGATGGCCACGGCAGGAAGGCGGGCGCGGTGCTGCCCCGGGCGCAGGAGCCCGGGCCGGCGGCAGGCTGAGCCGGCCTGGCCGTCAGGGGCTCCAAGCCCCTTGAAGCTGCACGGGGTTGTGGTACACCATGGCTTGCGCGCTCGGCCGGGGCGCAGATGTCTTCAGCGAGGATGCCATGTCACGCCAGCTGCCGTATCCCCCACAACACACGCGAGCGCAACCCGCCCACCCACCGGCCGGCGGGTCCGCCCATGTCCTTCCCCTTGCGGCCTGGGCCGTGGGGGCTGCCCTTCTGGCAGGTCATGTGCTGGCGGGCCCTTCTTCATGGAAAGCATGGGCGGCCTACGCCGCGCTGTCGGCATTGGCCGGCATGGCCTGGATCTGGCGCTGCCATGCAGCCGGCTTGCCGCTGACCCGGACGCTGCGCGGCCATGGCTGGATACAGGCCACGATGGCCTTGCTGCTGGCGGCATGGCAGCCGACCCTGGCCTGGGCTTGTGCCCTGCTGTGGCTGGCGGCCGTCGCCTGGCTGCCCTGGGATGGCGAGCGCGAGCAGGCGCTGCATCTGCCCACGGGCCAGGTGGTGGTGCTGTGCGCCATGCTGGCCATGCTCTGCGCCGTGGTGGTGGCCAGGCCCATGCCGCAGATGGCGCCGGGCCCGGTCGCCGTGCGCATCCTGTGGCTGGCCAGCGTGCTGCTGCCGCTGGCCGTGCATGCGCTGGCGCTGTGGCAGGCGCTGAGCCGCATGCAGCGCCAGTACACCGAGGAGCTGGCGCAGCTGTCGAGCTATTGCGGCCAACTGGCCGACGATGTGCAGCAGTTGCAAAAACGCGTGGGCTCGCTGCAATTGCCCACGGGGCGCGACACACTCACCGGTGTGGCCAATTACGCGCGATTGATGGATGTGGTCGATGGCCTGCGCGAACGCCATGCCCGCAAGCCCGAGCCGTTTTGCGTGGTGCTGCTGGAGCTGGACCCGTGGGTGGAGCGCGTGGGTGTTCACCAGGCCTACAAGGGCCCCTCGCTGCAGGACCGCGTGCTGCTCATGCTCAGCGGCCTGCTGGTCACGCATCTGCGCACCGTGGACGGCATAGGCCGCTACCGCGACGACACCTTCATGCTGGTGATGCCCGATACCGCCTCGGTCCAGGCCGTCTGGGCCCTGCAGCGCGTGCGCGAGGGTGTGCGCCAGCAGCGCTGGAGCGAAACGCCCATCCCCGATCCCGACAAGGACCCGCTGACCCTGACCCTGGCCGTGGCGGAGTTCCAGGCGGGCGAGACCTCGGAGCGGCTGGTGCAGCGGGCCGAGGCAGCCCTGTTGCATGGCCGCGCCTGCGGGCGCAACCAGATCGTGGTGGCCGAGGATGTGCGGCCGCCGCGCGCGTCCTAGACGCACAGCCTGCGATAGGGCCTGTTCATCCCCTGCGGGGGAGCGCGCTCCTCGGGATTTCCCGGATGCGGTCACAATGGGCGCCCATCGGGGCCGCCGGCCCGCCGCGCTTCATTGCATGCCCGTGCTTTCCTCCATTTCCCGGAATCTTCCCGACCGCCTCCTTTGGGGGCCGAAGCCGGCGTCACCGCTGGTGGACGAGGCGCTGCACCTGGAGCGCTGGAAACGCCGCACCTGGCAGCTGCACATCTCCGTGCTGCTCAGCCATCTCTATGCGCTGCTGCTGTTCCTGGGCCATGCATGGGCCGGCTACGCGCCCTGGCCCGTGGTGCTGGGCTATGGACTGTGGGTGGCGGCCGGCATGGGCTTCATCACCTGGGCCTATGCCAGCGACTGGTGCCACAAGCTGCGCGATCCGGGCATGTTCCTCACGCACCAGCTGGTGTCCATCATCGGCGTGCTGGGCATGGTCATGGCGGCACCCGCGCTGGCGTTCCAGTCGATGGTGATGCTGATCGCCTTCAGCGCCGACGGTTTTCTCGCACGCAGCCGCACCAGCTTCTGGCTGACGTGGATAGGCACCCTCGTTGCCGTGGCCGCCATCATCTGCTGGCGGGGTCCGCTGATGCGCATGACCACGGACACGGCTGCGGGCCAGCTGCTGGCCTTCGGCGTGGTGCTTGGGGCCGTGGTGCGCTGCAGCGTGCAGGCGACCTTCTTTCGCAGCATGCAGTACCGGCTGGGCATCGCCAATGACAAGCTGGCCGCTGCGCTGGCGCAGATCGAGGCCTTGCTGCGCCATGACGACCTGACCGGCGTCAGCAATCGGCGCGGCGTGATGGAGCGGCTGCACGAAGTGCGCACCGCAGCCCAGGAGCGTGGCGAGGTGCTGTGCGTCGCGTTGCTGGACATAGACCACTTCAAGCGCATCAACGACAGCTTTGGCCATGAAGGCGGCGACCGCGTGTTGCGCGCTTTCGGCGCGCTGCTGAAGTCGCAGCTGCGCAGTACAGATGGCGTGGGCCGCTATGGCGGCGAGGAATTCCTGCTGGTGCTGCCGGACACCGGCCTTGCCCAGGCCGGCGAATTGCTGGAGCGCCTGCGCATGCGCATTGCCGAGGCTCCGTGGACGCACACCCTGGGCGATGGCGCCCGCGTCACCTGCACGCTGGGCGCGGCGCAGTACCGCACGGGCGAATCGGTGGAGGCCACCATCGCGCGCGCCGATGCGGCGCTGTACCGAGGCAAGGCCCAGGGCCGCAACTGCACGGTGCTGGAGCCGCAACAGGCCCCGCAGGTCTTGAACGGCGCCCCGGCTCCCCGGACTGATGCCGGAATGCCTGACCGCTTGTGAGTGCAGCTCACGACGAGTGACAGAAAACATCGTTATTCATGCGCACCGATCGTCCATAGCATCGGCATCCATGCTCGGAATGGACAAGGGTGCAAATATGAACCAATGGTTCGCTGAAATCGCCGGCAACGGGCCCGAGGGCGCTGGCATCGTGGTGTCTGCGCAAGGCTGGGATAGGCATCTGCAGTCCGGCCCCCGCCAGTTGCAGGCCGGCCCGCTCCGCGCCGAACTGGCCGACGGCGGCCTGCGCAATGTCCGCTATGGCGGCGTCGACATCCTGCGCTCCATGGCCTTTGTGGCGCGCGACGGACAGGGTGACCGCTGTGTGCATGGCGCGGGCGAACTGAGCCTGCGCGAGCGGGCCGGCCGCTTCGAGGCCTTCTACGAAACGGTGGTGGACTGCGAGGAGCTGAGCCTGGCCTGGCGCGTGCGCATCGTGGGTTCGGCGCGCGGACTGAGCTTCACGTGCTGGGCGCGTGCCCAGGGGGATGTCGACGGCGGCCTGCAGCGGGGCCTGCGCGCCGGGCGGGCGGGCCTGGAACTGGTGTATCCGCTCAAGGTCCTGGCTGGCCGGCCCGTGCATGTCCAGCATGTCGATGGCAGCGCCGAAACCACCGTGCTGCCCGAGCCCGATGCGCTGCAGCGCCTGTCGCAGCTGTCTGGCATCGCCCATGAGCCCGCACCGGGCCTGCAGGTGGATTGCCGCCTGGAAGGCGCCGAGTTCGAGATGCTGGGCCAGCGCTGTGGCGGCAAGGCCTTTTTCCGGCTGCAGCCGCGCGCGTTGTCTCCTTCGCCCTCCTACCCGTTGACCCGGGGCCGGACCCTGGTGCAGATGGCCGGCCTCTCGTTTGTCTCGCCCGGCGCCCTGCAGTAGCACCGCAAGCAGCGCTTGGCCGGGCCTGGCCGGGTCAGCCTGTGCCTTGCAGGCGGGCTGCCTGCACGGTGGCCTCCAGCAGCTTTCTCTCCCTTTGCAGGTGGGCGGTGAACTGGGCTTGCTCCATGACCATGGGCTTGAAGCCGGCCTCGGCCAGCTTGCGCACCAGGTCCGGCTCGGCCAGCACGGCGGCGGTCTCCCGGGCCAGGCGCTCTGCAATGCGGGCATCGGTGCGGGCTGGCAGCAGCAGGCCTTGCCAGGCTTCGACATCGAACGCCTGCCAGACCGCCGTGTCCGACAGGCTGGGTGTCTGCGGCAAGGTGGCGGCCCGCTGGCGCGATGTCACCCCCAGGCCGCGCAGCTTGCCCTCGCGCACGAAGGATTGGACCAGGGCCACGGGCAGCACGGCCAGGTCGATCTGCCCGCCTGCCAGCTCGGTCAGCGCCTGCGGGCCGGATTTGTAGGGCACATGCGTCCATGACAGGCCGGCCTGCTGCTGGAGCATTTCGGCCGTCAGGTGCAGGCTGGTGCCCACGCCGTCGGTGCCCACGGTCAACCGGCCCGGTTGCTGGCGTGACAGCTGCACCAGCTCGGCCGCCGTGGCGGCCGGCAGGTCGGGGCGGCCTGCCAGCACGAAGGCCGAAGAGGCCACGGGCGCCACGGGCAGCAGCTCCCTGAGGCCGTCATAGCGAAAGCGTTCTGGCGAGACCAGCGGCGCGATCAGCACGCAGCTGGCCACGCCAAACAGCACGGTGTGCCCGTCGGGCCGGGCCTTGATGACACGCTGAGTGGCGATGGTGCCCGAGGCGCCCACCGTGTTCTCTATGACCACGGGCTGGTGCAGCCGCTCGGCCAGCCTCGGCATGACCAGGCGTGCGGCCACGTCCACGCTGCCGCCTGGCGAAAAGGGCACCACCACGGTCAGCGGCTGGCTGGGCCAGGCGTCGGCCCCAGCCGTGGAGGCGCGGGCTGCCGGCGAAAGCCAGGGCGCGCCCAGCATCCAGGCCGCCAGTTGCCTGCGGTTGAGGCTCATGCCAGCCTCCCGGCAGCGCCCAGCCAGGGCAGCTGGTCCGCGTGGTAGCGCCAGGTCTGGAACACGCTGTTGAGCCGGCCGGGGCCGGTGCGGCGCGCTGCGGCATCGGGATACTCGGCGAACCAGGGCAGGATGTATTCCCAGACCACTTCCCCCGCAGGCGTGACCTCGAAGAGCCGGCCCGTGGCCGATTCGGTGATGTGGGTGTTGCCGTTCCACAGGCGCTGGGCATTGCCCATGAAGGCGGTGTAGAAGGCGTTGACCATCTCGTCCTGGTAGCTCCAGACCACGCGGTGGTCGGCAGGATCGATCTCCACCACGCGCGAGAAGGCCACGTGGGCGCCTTCGCGGAAGTTGCCGTTGTCGAAGGCCAGGATGTGGCCGTTGGCCAGCGCCACGGGCGCATGCTGGTGCGAGACCACGGAAGGCGGAATGTGCAGCGTCACCGCGCCGCTGGCCTTGTCCACGGCGATGATGCCGGAGGTGGTGCGCAGGCTCATGAGCACGCTGCCGTCGGCCCTCACGCCCAGCCCGTTGACCAGCGGCCAGTGGTAGCGGCCAAAGCCCGGGTGGATGGGGAAATCCTCGGGCTTCAGGTGCTCCCAGGCCTTCCACTCCCAGACCAGGCGGCCGCTGCGGTCCACCTCGCGGATCACGTCGCCGTACATCACCTCGCCGGCTCCGTGCGCGGTGCCGCCGGGCACGCGTTCGGCAAAGCCCTCGGGCACGGGCGCGCAGGCGGCATAGAGCAGGTGGCCGTTGGGCAGCCATTGCGCGTCATGGTGGTGGTCCGGGTCCTCGTGGCGCCAGACGATCTCGCCCTGCGGCGTGACCTCGTAGAAATCGCCGCCGTGCCACATGGACCACGGCGCATAGCGGTCGGGCGAGCGGGGATGGTTGCCGTTGTAGCCCAGGTTGCCGTTGGGCAGGATCACGGCATGGCGGCCCGCGCGCACGGGCAGCTTCCATTCATGGGCCACGCGGCCCTCGATGTCCACCAGGTAGACATGGCCGTCGGCCGTCTGCGGCGCGATCAGGGTGTAGCCGCCGGCCGAAAGGGCGGGGTCGTGGGCGATGAGTCCGACGCCGCGGCGGCGCTGGGTGACTTGGTCTACGGTGCTTGCCATGGGCTGCTTTCAAAGGAGGGCGGGGAATGAGCGCCACTGTAGGCAGTCGCAAGCGTCAGGAATAGCTGTTTGTTTTGGATGAGGTATCAGATAAAAATTTACACTCCGCGCCATGCCCGCAATCTCCCAGGCCTTTCGCTGTTTTGACGAGGTGGCGCGCCGTGGCTCGGTGCGCAAGGCCGCCGTCACGCTGCACCTGACGGCGGCGGCCGTGAACCAGCAGATCCTCAACCTGGAGGCCCAGGTCGGCGTGCCGCTGTTCGACCGCCTGCCGCGCGGCATGCAGCTGACAACCGCCGGGGAGCTGATGCTGGCGGCCGTGCGGCGCAGCCAGCGTGACTTCGACAACGCGCTGGCCCAGGTGGAGGACCTGCGCGCCCTGCGCCGGGGCCATGTGCGCGTGGGCGTGTCCCATGCCACGGCCGAGTACCTGCTGCCGCTGGTGATCTCCAGCCTGCATGCACGCTATCCGGGCATCACCTTCAGCGTGCGCTCGGGCACGGGCGAGGAACTGCTGCGCGGCGTGGCGCAGGGCGAGATCGATGTGGCCTATTGCCTGCGCCGCCCGCCGCCGCCCGGCGTGCAGGAGGTGCGGGCCTGGCCCCAGCCGCTGGGCGCGGTGATGGCTCCCGGCCATCCGCTGGCCACCGAGCCGCGCCTGCTGCGCCTGCGCGATTGCGTGGCCTATCCGCTGATCCTGATGGCGCCGGGCATGGAGCTGCGCAGCATGCTGGAGCAGATGGACAGCGCAGCCCTGCACCAGCAGCGGCCGCTGGTGGAGACCAGCTCCGTGCCCATGGTGCGGCGCCTGGTGGCCGGCAGCACGGCCCTGGGATTCCTGGTGCCCGACAACGTGGCCGAGGATGTGGCGGCCGGCCGCCTGCTCTGGCGGCCCCTGCACGATGCAGGAGCACAGCTGCCAAGCTGTCTGTACCAGCGCATCGGCTACACCAGGGCGGCCGCCATGCGCCTGTTTCTGGACGAGCTGGAGCGCGTGGCCGACGAGATGCGCGCCGGCTTCGAGACCGGCGTGTCCTGGTCGCTCAAGGATATGGCGACCTGAGTGATCTGAGCGACTCGAGTAATCGGCTGAGGGGCGTCAGACGCCCCGGGCGCGCTCGGCCTTGAAGCGTGCGCGCATTTCAGTGAAGTTGCCCGCCTCCAGCGCATTGCGCACTTCCTGCATCAGGTTCAGGTAGTAGTGCAGGTTGTGGATGGTGGTGAGCATGGGGCCCAGCATCTCGCCGCAGCGGTCCAGATGGTGCAGGTAGGCGCGCGAGAAGCCGTCGCGTCCGCCTTGCTCCCAGCTCACGCCGCTGGCGCCGGCGCAGGCGTGGCAGGTGCAGCTGGGGTCCAGCGGCTGGTGGTCGGTCTTGTGGCGTGCATTGCGGATCTTCAGGTCGCCATAGCGCGTGAAGATGGTGCCGTTGCGCGCATTGCGCGTGGGCATGACGCAGTCGAACATGTCCACGCCGTCGGCCACGCCCTGCACCAGGTCCTCGGGCGTGCCCACGCCCATCAGGTAGCGCGGCTTGTGGGCCGGCAGGCGGTGGGGCGTGTGGGCCATGATGGCCAGCATTTCGTCCTTGGGCTCGCCCACCGAGACGCCGCCCACGGCGTAGCCGGGAAAGTCCATCTCGACCAGGGCCTGCAGCGATTCCTCGCGCAGGTTCTCGTACATGCCGCCCTGCACGATGCCGAACAGCGCGTTGGGGTTGCCCAGGCGCTGGAATTCGTCGCTGGAGCGCTTGGCCCAGCGGCGGCTCATCTCCATGCTCTTGCGTGCCTCGGCCTCGGTGGTCTTGTGGCCGTTGGTCTCGTAGGGCGTGCATTCGTCCAGCTGCATGACGATGTCCGAGTTCAGGATCGTCTGGATCTGCATGCTGACTTCGGGCGACATGAACAGCTTGTCGCCATTGACGGGGCTGGCGAAGTGCACGCCTTCCTCGGTGATCTTGCGCATGGCGCCCAGGCTCCAGACCTGAAAGCCCCCCGAGTCGGTGAGGATGGGCTTGTCCCACTTCTCGAAGCCGTGCAGGCCGCCGAAGCTCTGCATGATGTCCAGCCCCGGGCGCATCCACAGGTGGAAGGTGTTGCCCAGGATGATCTGCGCGCCCATCTCCTGCAGGCTGCGCGGCATCACGCCCTTGACGGTGCCATAGGTGCCCACGGGCATGAAGATGGGTGTCTGCACCACGCCGTGGTTGAGCGTGAGCTGGCCGCGGCGCGCGTGGCTGGAGGGATCGGTCTTGAGCAGGTCGAATTGCAGCATAGCCCTCCATTGTCCCAGATGGCCGCATGCGCGTGTCGGACGCGCCGCGACTGTCCCCGGAGCCCGTCCGGCTTAGCCGGCCCGCGTCTACACTGGGGTGGTTGCGATTCGCCAGCTACAAAAAAGGAGGTCTGCATGCTGAAGATCATGATTGCCGTCGACGGGTCCGAGCCCTCGCTGGATGCCGTGCACCACGCCATCTCCCTGGTGCGCCAGGGCCTGCAGGCGCATTTCGTGCTGGCCCATGTGCAGCAGGAGGCCTCGCTGTTCGAGCTGGCCACGCAGGACTCGGACATGATCGCCGCCGCCAGCGTGGACGCCGGCATGCACCTGGTGGCGCCGGCCGTGGCCCTGGTGCGGGCGGCCGGCATTTCCTACGAGGTGGAGATCGGCCTGGGCGAGCCCGCCGCCGCGCTGGCCGACATTGCCGAGAGCACGGGCTGCGAGCAGATCATCATCGGCGCGCTGGGCCAGGGCGGCCTGCGGCGCGTGCTGATCGGCTCGGTCTCGCGCGAGGTGGCGCGCAACAGCCGGCTGCCGGTGACCATCGTCAAGCATGCCGAGCCGCGCGATGAAGATGAGGAGCAGGACCTGAGTCCCGAGTGAGGCCGCGCCGGGCAGGCGCGCGGGCCTTCAGGCAGCCCGCCGCTGCTGGCCCTGATGGCTCTGGTGCCGGCCTGCATGGGCGCCGTAAGCTCCGTAGGCGCCGTGGGCGCCATGAGCGTGCGAATGCGCGTGGGGCTGCAGCTTGCCGTGCGGCAGGCTGGCCAGGCGCTGGAACATGCGGCGGCAGTAGCCGCGTATGCCCAGGCATTTGTTGATCTCATCCACCGGCAGGGGCCCGGAGACCACGACGATGCTGTCGGCCTGGTCCCAGTCGCCGGCCGCGCGCAGGCGCCGGCGCATGCACAGCGCCCAGGCATGGATGCGCGTGGGCGAGCCATGCTCATGGACCTGGCCCGTGACCAGGTCGAAGGCAATGGCCACCAGCTCGGTCCTGAGCCGGCAGCGGCGCTCGCCCGTGATGGCACTGGGCGTCTCGCGCATGTCGTACAGGCAGTAGCTGCCGGCCTTGAGCTGGTATTGCAAATCCATGGCGGACCTCCGCGGTTCGTTCTGGGGCGGGTTCCGGGCCTGCCTGAAAAGGCCCGGGGCATCGGCGCATTCTGACGCATGGCCCCGGCCGCTGACAATGCAGCCAGCGGGGCGGGGCTTCCCCGCGAAGGGCAAGCGGCAAAGCGTGCCCGCGAGGGCCGGCCTTCTAGAAGTCCAGAAGGCTGAAACCCACGCTGAGCACGGTGCGCTTGTAGTTGTAATCGATCAGGCTGTCACCGTATCCGCTGAAAAGCTGGACATGCAGGCGCAAATTGCTCTTGCCACCGTTCCATCCTTCGCCTAGGGTGCGCAGCCATTCGACGCGGCCGGAGCCGCGGCCCTGGCCCAGCGAGCCGCGCGCAGTGAAGCCCAGATAGTTCTGCGCATTGACGTTCCAGCCCAGTTTCACCTCGCCCCGGCCTATGTAGTCCTGGATGCGCGGGTTGTCGTCGTGCTCGGCGCTTTCGCGGATGCGCTGCCAGGCCTTGGCGTGCAGCTGCCAGCGGTTGTCCAGCTCGAAGCCGGTCATCAGATACCAGCGGTTCCAGCTGCGCGACAGCGGATCGCTCTGGCCGTTGGACTGGTGCACCAGTCCCACGCCGCTGTAGCGCCAGCGCCAGCCGAAGGGCAGCCGGGCATCGGTGGGGTAGACGTAGAAGATCTCGGGCTCGTGGTCCGTGTTGCGGAAGGGCCGCGAGATGGCGGGGCTGAACAGCTGCCAATACGACTGCTGGGTGTAGCCGACCCACAGCGAGTCCTTGCCCGCCGAGGTGCTGCCGGTCAGCAGGCCCTGGGCGACCTTGGTGCGCACCGACAGCTGCACGCGCATTTCCTCGGTCTTGTAGGGCTGCGACTGCGCAGAGTCCTTGCCGGGCGTGGTGGGCTGCCGGTTGACATGGTCGGCCGTCACCACGGACACGGACATGGGCCGGTAGCCGCGGAAGCTGAAGGTACCGCAGTCGCTGCCCGGTTCCAGCTCGTAGTAGCGCGACAGCTCGCTGTAGCGCGGGTCGCGGCAGCCGCCGTTGGTGGGGGTGGTGGGCAGCGCCAGGCCCTGGCCGCTGTCGGCCGTCACCACGGGGGCGGGCGTGGGCAGGGCGCCAGGATCGGCTGCGGCGCTGGCGGCCGGAGCACTCCAGCCGGTGGCTGGCGGCGCGGTCAGCGGTTGCTGCTGCTGTGCCCAGGTGTCGAAGCAGGCCAGGCGAGACTGGTTGTCCGTGGTGGCGGCGCACTGGCGCCAGGCGTCCTCGGACAGGGGGCGGGGCGCGGTCTGCGCCTGGGCGCCGAGCCAGGGCGTGGCGCCCAGGCCCATGGCCAGGGCCCACTGCAGGGGTGTCGGCGTGCGGCTTGGGCGCTTGCGGCGATCCAGGTGTGGAGGATTCGTCATGGCAGGGGTCCGGTGATGGAAGGAGCGAAGAGTAAGGGGTAATGAGTGAAGAGGCAGCAGGGGGCTCGTGTGCAGGCTCGGGGGCCGGTCAGGGCGCGAGCTTGCGCAGCACGAAGGGCCGGGGCGCGGCATCCTCGCCTTCGAGGTAGTTGCCGCGGATCTCGCGGGCGCAGCTGCCTTCGACGACATCGCCCAGCCAGGTGGCGGTGATGCGCTTGCCGTCGGCGCTTTCTTCCAGCGTGATGTGGTCATCGGCCACGTCGCCGACCATGGGCCGGGTGTCTGCGCCGCGCGCGATCGTGCCCTTGACGTTGCCCTTCCACTGGGGGTGCGGCCCCAGCTGCAGGCGCACGGGCTGGGCCTGGCCTTCGACCGTGCCGGTCCACTCGCCCTGCAGCTGGCTGTCCTTCATTTCCTCGCCCTCGGGGCATGAGAGAGGGGACTGTGCGGAGGTTGTGCGGGCGGCCTTGGGCGCGGCCTTGGCCTGGGCGGTGGACTGTGGGGTGGCCTGGGCAGTGGGCTGCAAGGCGGTGCTGGAGCAGGCGGCGGTCACGGCCACCAGCGCCAGGCTGAGAACGGGGCGGTAAAAACGCATGCGGTGTCTTTCGGGGAATCAGGAGTCGGCGGGCGTGGACTGCTGTGCCTTGAGCGCGAACTCGGCGCGCAGCTGGCGCAGCTTCTCGCGCGGGTCTTCGCGCGAGGTGGCGGCGTCCAGGCCCATTTCCTTGATGAAGCGGCTGGGCAGGGTGGAGACCATCTCGCGGCCCTTCTTGCGGCGCTTGGTCCAGCTCACGGCCAGCGATCGCCGGGCGCGCGTGATGCCCACGTACATGAGGCGGCGCTCTTCCTGCAGGCGCTGGGCGGTCTCGTCGCTGACCTTTTGCTGGCGGCCATCGTCGTCGTCGAGCTTGAAGGGCAGCATGCCCTCGGTCACGCCGACCAGCATCACATGCGGCCACTCCAGGCCCTTGGAGGCGTGCAGCGTGGACAGGATGACCATGTCCTGCTCCTTCTCGCGCTCGCTGATGGTGGACAGCAGGGCGATGTTGCGCGCCACCTCCAGCAGGCTCTTGACCTCGGTGTGCGTGGTCGTTCCCGCCGCATCCTCGATCTGGCCGCCGGCGCGCTGGGCCATCCAGTCGCAGAACTCCAGCACGTTGCTCCATCGCGCGGCGGCCACCGATTCGCTGTCCTCGCTGTCGTAGAGGTACTGCTCGTAGCCGATCTCCTTGAGCCAGTCGAGCATGAAGCCGCGCGACTGCTCGGCGCCCAGCGTGTGGCGGGCACGGTATTCGAGGTCGTTGATGTAGCGGCCGAACTCCAGCAGGCTGTCATGCGCCTTCTTGGGCAGGGCCGCTTCCAGCATGTGCGCGAACAGGGCGCCGAACATGCTGAGCTTGTGCTGCGAGGAAAACTCGCCCAGCTTGCCCAGCGTGGTGTGGCCTATGCCGCGCCTGGGCGTGCCGATGGCGCGCAGGAAGGCGGGGTCGTCGTCGTTGTTGATCCACAGCCGGAACCAGGCGCACAGGTCCTTGATCTCGGCGCGGTCGAAGAAGCTGGTGCCGCCCGAGACCTTGTAGGGAATGTTGGCCTTGCGCAAGGCCTTCTCGAAGGGCTTGGCCTGGTGGTTGGCGCGGTAGAGGATGGCGAAATCCTTCCAGTCCGGCGGCGGGTTGCTGGCCGCGCGCAGGCTCTGGATGCGGGCCACGGCGCGCTCGGCCTCGTGCTCCTCGGTGTCGCAGTCCACGATGCGCACGGGCTCGCCTTCGCCCAGCTCCGAGAACAGCGTCTTCGGATAGAGCTTGGGGTTGGGCTGGATCACGTTGTTGGCCGCACGCAGGATGGCCGAGGTGGAGCGGTAGTTCTGCTCCAGCTTGATCACCTTGAGCTGCGGGAACTCCACCGGCAGCTTCTTGAGGTTGTCCAGCGTGGCGCCGCGCCAGCCGTAGATGCTCTGGTCGTCGTCGCCCACGGCCGTGAAGTGGGCCCGGCTGCCCACCAGCAGCTTGAGCAGCTCGTACTGCGTGGCGTTGGTGTCCTGGTATTCGTCCACCAGCACATGGCCCAGCAGGCGCTGCCATTTCTCGCGCACCTCGGCGTGGTTCTTGAGCAGGCGCATGGGCATGCCGATCAGGTCGTCGAAGTCCACGCTCTGGTAGGCGGTCAGGCGCTCTTCGTAGCGCTGCATGATCAGCGCCGTGCTGCGTTCGTTGTCGTCCTGGGCCATGGCCAGGGCCTTGCGGCTGTCCCAGCCGGCGTTCTTCCAGTTGCTGATGGTCCATTGCCACTGGCGCGCCGTGGCCAGGTCGGTGGTGCCGCCCGAGCAGTCCTTGAGGATGCCCGTCACGTCGTCGGCATCCAGGATGCTGAACTGGGGCTTGAGGCCCAGCACATGGCCGTCCTCGCGCACCATGCGCACGCCCAGGGCGTGGAAGGTGCAGACCAGCACATCCTTGGCCTGTCGGCCGATGAGGCCGGCTGCGCGCTCGCGCATTTCGGCCGCTGCCTTGTTGGTGAAGGTGATGGCTGCGATGCGCCGTGGCGCCATGCCCGTCTCGATCAGGCGTCCGATCTTGTGCGTGATCACGCGTGTCTTGCCCGAGCCCGCGCCGGCCAGGACCAGGCAGGGGCCTTCGGTGTAGTGGACGGCCTGGAGCTGGGCCAGATTGAGTCCTGCGGACATGGGTGCGTTGCGCGGGGAAAGGCGTGAAAGTGAGGGAAGCGGGAGCATACCGCTTCGGGGATCGGGGCCGTCCGGGCAGGTGTAAGCACCCTTGGAATTCGGCGACAAATCTCGCGACCCGCGGGGAGCTGTCTGTGGCTGTACAGCCACCGATAGAAAAGTTCACATTGATGGGTGTGATCGTTGAGCGAAAACTATCGAAAATATCAGTGCTCGCCTATATTTGCTCCAGGCGACCTCGATCTGTTCATTTCCCGCTGCTATCCGGGGAGGCGTTGAAGTTGGCTCGCACTACCGATGAGATTGGCCTGGCTGCCGAGCTGTGGTCGCCGCTGCTCAAGCAGCGTTTTGAGACATTGTTTGCCGTGGCGTCCCGCAAGTCGTTGCGCGGCTGGCGGCAGGTGCCCCTGGTCAGCGCCCAGGTGCTGGTGGTGGACGGCAGCCTGCCCGTGCCCGAGGCGGCCGGATGGCTGCCTTGCGTGGTCTATGTGGGCGGTGTGCCCCAGGGGCAGCACCTGGAACGCACGCCCCAGCGCCTGGCCACCTATCTGGATCTGGATTTCACGCTCTCCGACCTGATCGACATGCTGGACCGGGCCGCCGTCTTTCTCATGGACTGGACGGTGCGCCAGCAGGTGGCGTCCTCGCAGACCCTGGTGCGCGCCCTGGATGACCTTCGGCAGCAGGCTGAGGGCTGCCGCTATCAATTCCGGCTCAAGGCCTGGGTGGCGCTGCCCGCGCCCTGGAACAGTGCCGAATCCCTGCGGGCCCTGGCCATGCTGTGCCGTGGCCCGATGGATGTGGCCACACTGTGCGAGCACAGCGGCATGGCGCCTGCCGCCGTGGCCGAGCTGCTGCGCCACCCCCGGCTGCGCGGCACGCTCGATTGCAGCCTGAGGCCGGCCCGTGCGGACGATCCAATGCCGCTGGGCGGCCACCGCGCGCAGGCGCACGGGGCTGCCACTGCCGTGGCGCCAGGCCTGTCGCGCCAGTGGGTGCAGCGGCTGACCGGCTGGATACGCCGCGGAGGGCAGGCATGAGCATGTGGATGAGCGACCAGCCCGGTGCGGGACTGGTGCGGGTGAGCCTGATCGGCCCCATGGGCATCGGCAAGACCACGGCGCTGCGCAGCCTGTGCGGAGCGCTGATGGCCGCAACGGATGTGCCCAATCTCGACCGGGCCGCCCATTCCAAGGAGTTCACCACCGTGGGCGCGGAGTTCGGCGAGATCGATCTGGGCGAGGGAATGCGGCTGCAACTGGTGGGCAGCCCGGGCCAGGACCGCTTCGACTTCGTGCGCCGCTGGGTGCTCAATGCTTCGGTGGGCGTGCTGCTGATGGTGGATGTGGGCGATGCCTCGGCGCCGGACTATGCCGCGCAGCTCCTGTCCGAGATCGCCACCCTGGAGGTCGAACCCCAGGTGCTGCTGCTCAGTTGCCGTGACGCCAGCGAACAACAGCAGGAGGCGTTCAGCACCGCCTTGGCCGATCGAGGTCGCGGTATAGTGCCTGTCATCCAGGCGGACCCCCGTGACCGGCAGCAGTTGCTGGATGCGCTGGGGGTGCTCGTTTCCTTGCTTTCCTTGCAAAGTCAGGCATGAAGACACCAACGCATCCCCAGATTTCCTCCACCGTGATCGAAGCTGGCCAAGTTGCACTCAATCGCGTGGTGGCGCCTCTCGAGGGCGTGCATATCGCCTTGCTGTGCACGCCCGATGGTTTCGAGATCACGGCCCTGCGGGTCAAGAGCGAGCTGCCGACGGAGCGCCTGTCTGCCATGGCGGGCTCGCTGATGGCCATGGCAAAGGCCGTGGCCGCCGAGATAGGCCACAAGTCCTGCCACCGCCTGACCTTCGAGACCGAACTGGGTACCGTCCTTTTCCAGGCCGTGGGCGGCAGCCACCCGGCCATCCTGTGCATGGTGGTCGATCAAAGCGCCTTGCTGGGACGTGCGCTGTGGGCCGCGGGCGAAGTGGCCGGCGATCTGTCCCGTCTCTGACCCCCGTATCCGATTCAAGAGTTTTCTCCCCCGAGGAGCGGGCGCGATGAGTCCATCGCATCGCCTGCCCTTGCTATTTGAAAGAGGTGGCATATGGCTTCGATACATGATTCTCTGAACGGCCTGCTGGGCATCGATGGCGCCCTGTGCGCAGCCCTGGTGGACAGCACCAGCGGCATGCTGATGGGCAGCGCGGGCTCCGGCCTCGACATGGAGCTGGCCGCCGCCGGCAACACGGAGGTGGTGCGCGCCAAGCTCAAGACCATGCGCATGCTCAAGCTGGACGATGCCATCGACGACATCCTGATCACCCTGACCCACCAGTACCACGTCATCCGGCCCGTGGCCGCCCATGAAGGCGTGTTCTTCTACCTGGTGCTGGACAAGAGCCGCTCCAACCTGGCGCTGGCCCGCCGCAAGGTGCAGGAGATCGAAAAGGACCTGGCACTCTGAGAGCGCCCGCGCTCTTGCCGCCAGACCTGCCGGAGACGGATTCCGGCAGGTTTTTTTTCGCCCACCGTCACCGGTGCGCCACGGGCGCGCAGCGTACGCGCTGGCTTGCTGCCAGAATCGCCGCGTGCTGTCCGTCCTGCTGATCACCTTCCCCTTCTTTGCTCTCGTGGCCTGCGGCTTCGCAGCCACCTGGCGTGGCGTGCTGCCGCAGGCGGCGATACCGGGGCTCAACGCCTTCGTGCTGTATTTCGCGCTGCCCTGCATGCTGTTTCGCTTTGGCGCGCAGACGCCGATCGCGCAACTGCTGGATGTGGGCGTCTCCGTGGTCTACCTGCTGTGCGCGCTGCTGATGGTGGGCGCCACCGTGGCGCTCACGCTGCGGCGCGTGGGCTGGAACGATGCGGCCTTCGGCGCGCTGGTGGCCGCCTTCCCCAATACCGGCTTCATGGGCGTGCCCATGCTGGTGGCGCTGCTGGGTGAGCGTGCGGCGGGCCCGGTCATCGTCACCATGGCCATCGACATGGTGGTGACCACCTCGCTGTGCATTGCGCTGTCGCGCCTCGGAATGCCGGGCGGGCACGGTGTGGCGGTGGCATTGCGCCGCGCGCTGGCGGGCATGGCCTCCAACCCCATGCCCTGGTCCATCGTGCTGGGCGCAGTGGCGTCGGCGGCGGGCTGGACGCTGCCCGGCCCCATCGACCGCACCGTGGCCATGCTGGCGGGCGCGGCCTCGCCCGTGGCGCTGTTCACCATAGGCGCCGTGCTGGCGCGCTCGCAGATGAACAGCCATGAGCGCGTGGCCGCGCGCGACTACGTGCCCATCGCGCTGGCCAAGCTGCTGGTCCATCCGTTGCTGGTCTGGGCCGTGGCCCGCGCGGCCATGGCGCTGGGCCTGCCGCTGGGTGAGGAGGCCTTCGTGGCCCTGGTGCTGCTGGCCGCACTGCCCAGCGCCAGCAATGTCTCGCTGCTGACCGAGCGCTTCGGTGCGCATGGCGGGCGGGTGGCCCGCATCATCCTGGTGTCCACGGTGCTGGCCTTCCTGAGTTTCTCGGGTGCCGTGGCGTTGATGACCTGAGCCGGTCCGAGCGGCAGGCTTGGGCAGGCCCGGTCAGTCCAGGCCTGTCGGCAGGCTGGCGCTCTCTACAATCGCGCCCATGTTTTTTCACCACCTCGACGGGATTGCATGAAACCCTCCCCCTCTGCCCCGGCCGGCGCCCCCACGGGCGCGGGCCTGCTCTGGATGGTGACGCTGGCCTGCCTGCTCTGGGCCCTGGTGTCCTGGCTGGCCAATGGCAACCTGGACGGCTACCACGACATGCTGGAGAACTATGCCTGGTCCCAGCCGCTGCAGCTGGGCACGCACAAGCACCCGCCGTTCTTCGCCTGGGTGGTCGGCCTGTGGTTCATGGTGTTTCCGCAGAACGACGCCTTCTACCGCCTGCTGTCCTATGCCAATGTGGGCGTGGGTCTGTGGGGTGTCTATGTGCTGGGCCGGCGCCTGGGGTTGGCGCGCCTGGCGCCGCTGGGGGCGCTGCTGCTGCTGTGGTGCTTCCCGTATACGACGCTGGCCGGCAAGTTCAACGCCAACAGCCAGCTGCTGTCCCTGTGGCCCTGGGCAGCGGCCCTGCTGCTGGCCAGCTGGCAGGAAAAGGGTGTGCGGGGCCTGGCCTTCAGCGTGGCGCTGGGCGTGGTCTCGGCCGCCTGCATGCTCAGCAAGTACTACAGCGGCGTGTTCCTGGCCGGTTTTCTGCTGCCCATCCTCCTGGTTCGCGAAGGTCGCCAGTGGCTGCTCACTCCCAGGCCTTATGTGGCGCTGGCAGCCTTTGGCCTGGCGCTGGCGCCGCATGTGGCCTGGATTGCCCACCACCAGTGGGTGACGCTGGGCTATGCCATGGACCAGGGCGGCGGGCAGGTGGTGTGGGGCTATGTGCTGCGCTTTGCGCTGGCGCCCATCTTCTACTGGCTGCCGGCCTGGCTGGCCGTGTGCCTGGTGTATGGCTTCATGCAGGCCCGCCAGCAAGGCGGTGGCTGGCTGCGCTGGAGTGCGCGCTTTCTGCGCCGCAGCTGGGCCTGGCAGGGGCGGGGCGACACCTTGTTCTGGCTGGCCCTCATGCCCTGGCTGGCGACGCTGGGCTTTGGCGCCACCGGCGTGGTGGAGCTGTCCACGCCCTGGGCCATTCCCATCGGCTATGCCTTCGTGCTGCTGTGGCTGCGCAACCTGGACGCCGAGGCGCCTGCCGCGACACAGGCCGCCCTGGCCGCGCTGCGCCGCGCCTGGTGGCCGAGCCTGGCCGTGGTGCTGGTGATTGGCGTGGCCGCGGGTTGGGGCAATGCGCGAAAGAGCAGCTCCGACTACTACCGGCCCGCGGCCGATGCGGCCCAGGCCATCGTGCTGTCCTGGAACCAGCGCCACCCGGAGCAGCCGCTGCAGTGGGTGGGCGGCGACTGGGCGGAAAACGCCATGCTCTCCTTCTATGCACAGCCGCATCTGCGCACCATCCCCGGACTGCCCGACAGCGAGTATGCGCGTGTGCTGGCGCTGCCGGACTGGCGCCGCCAGCCCGGCCTGCTGCTGTGTCCGCGCGGCCCCCTGGCCGGCGAGCCCGGGCCGACCGCGAAATCGCGCGATTGCGAGCAGCAGGCGCAGGCCTGGCTGGCGAAGCTGGGCCTGCCGCAGGAGCCGCGTGTGCTCACGCTGCAACGCTCGGGCTGGCGTTTTCCTGTGCCCACACCTTATGCGTATGCGGTTTTTGATGTGTTGCCGCGCGCGGGCAGCCAGCCCGCTGACAATGCTGGCCTATGACCGAATTGCATGCTGACATTGCTCCGGCCGCTCCCAAGGGGATGCTGCCGCGCCCCCCGCTGCGGCTGAGCTGCGTGGTGCCAGCCCACAATGAAGAGGGCAACCTGGAGGCGTTCCTGCGCGCCCTGGACGCGACCGTGCGCACGCTGACGCCCGACTACGAGCTGATCGTCGTCAACGATGGCAGCCGCGACGCCACGCACGAGATCGCGCTGCGCATGGCGCAGGAGCTGCCCGTGCGTTACCTGGCGCTGTCTCGCAACTTCGGCAAGGAGGCGGCCCTGTCGGCCGGCATAGACCATGCGCGCGGCAATGCCGTGGTGCTGATCGACGCCGACTTCCAGCATCCGCTGCAGATGCTGCCCCAGATGTGCGAGCTGTGGCAGTCCGGCTACGACATGGTCTATGGCGTGATCGCCGACCGGGGCGCCGAAAGCGGCGCCAAGCGGGTGGGCACCAACCTGTTCTACCGGCTCATGAATGCAGGCAACCTGGTGAAGATCCCGCCCAATGCCGGCGACTTCCGCTGGCTGGACCGCTGCGTGGCCGACGCGCTCAAGGCCTTGCCCGAGAGCCACCGGTTCATGAAGGGCCTGTACGCCTGGGTGGGCTTCAAGGCGGCGGCACTGCCGTTCGTGCCGGCCGACCGCACGGCCGGGGCGTCCAGCTTCAATTTCCGGCGCCTGGGCTCGCTGGCCCTGCTGGGGCTGACCTCGTTCACCACCTTGCCGCTGCGCGTGTGGAGCATCGTGGGCGGGATGATCTCGCTGGCGGCCCTGCTCTACGGGCTGTGGATCACCATGGAGACGCTGATCTTCGGCAACCCGCTGGACGGCTGGCCCACGCTGGCGGCCAGCATCATGCTGTTCTCGGGCGTGCAGCTGATGTCCATCGGCATCCTGGGCGAGTACATCGGCCGGATCTATGACGAGGTCAAGCGCCGCCCCACCTATCTGCTGGCGCGCGACGAGGACCGCAGCCCGCTGGCGCCGCGGGAGTAGCCATGCACGATGTGATCGCGCAGCTGCGCCGCCTGCCGCAGGCGCTGCAGTTCGTGCTGGTGGGCGGCTGCGCGGCCGCCACGCACCTGGCCGTGGTCGCCCTGCTGGTGCAGCTGGCGGGCATGGCGCCGCTGCATGCGAATGTGCTGGCCTTTCTCGTGGCCTTCGTGGTCAGCTACAACGGCCATGCGCTGTTCACCTTCGTGCAGAACCAGGCGCGTGGCCGGGCCGTGGTGGCCAAATACTTCGCCGTGGCCTGCGTCTCCTTCGTGGCCAACGAGCTGCTGTACTGGGCGGCCCTGCACTGGCTGCACTGGCACTATTTCTGGAGCCTGGCCCTGGTGCTGGTGCTGGTGGCGGTGGGCACCTTCGTCCTGGCCAAGTTCTGGGCCTTTGCGGCCCCCGGACGCAAGGAATCCCCATGAACACCATGCCTGCCATAAACGGGGAGAAGTCCCCGGCCAGAACCGTCGTCCTGTGCGCCGACGACTATGCGCTGCACCCCCTGGTCGACGACGCCGTGGAGCAGCTCACGCTGCAGGGCCGGCTGTCGGCCACCAGCTGCATGACCACCTCGCCGCACTGGAGGCAGGCGGCCAGGCGCCTGCCCGCGCTGCGCCCGCGCCTGTCGCTGGGCCTGCACTTCAACCTGACCGAAGGCCACGGCCTGCAGCCCGCCGCCGGCATCGGTGCCGTGATCGCGCGCGCCTATGCCGGCGCACTCGGCGGCGCCGCCATGCGCGACGCCTGGCGCCGCCAGCTCGACGCCTTCGAGGACGCGCTGGGCATGGCCCCCGACTTCATCGACGGCCACCAGCACGTGCACCAGCTGCCCGGCGTGCGCGCCGCGCTGGTGCAGGAACTGCGCCAGCGCTATGGTGACAACGCCGACGACCTGCCCTGGGTCCGCTCCACCGCTCCCGCCGGCCAGCTCTGGCGCGACCCCAAGGCCGCCATCATCGCCCTGCTGGGCGGCTGGACCACCACCCGCCGCCTGCGCCGCCAGGGCGTGCCGCTCAACCACGGCTTCGGCGGCGTCTACGCCTTCGACGAGCCCACGCCCGAAGGCTATGGCCGCCACATGGCCCAATGGCTGGCCCAGCTGCAGCCTGGCAGTCTCATGATGTGCCACCCCGCCACCGCCCCCGTCCAGGGCGACGCCATAGGCGCCCAGCGCGCCGTCGAATACGCCTACCTGCGCTCCGACGCCTTCGCTCAGGCCCTCGAACAGGCGCACTGCCACATCGCCCAAGGCCCCCTCACCCCGCTGTTCACATCGAACTAGCAAGCGGCAATAGAAAAAGCCCGGCCAAAAATGACCGGGCTTTCAGGGCGCAACGCAAAAAACCGACGCACCCCAAGGCGAGAGACACCGAGGAAGGGCCGCCCCGCACCGAGGGTGTCGTCCCCCTCCCCCGCGAAGCGGGTAGAGAGGGGGAAGGCGCGCCAGCGCCTCAGGGGGTGCCTATCAATACTCCCAGAAGATGCGCTGCAGCTGCTTCGTGTCCTGCGTCTTGGTCAGGGCCACGGCGGCCAGCAGGCGGGCCTTCTGCGGGTTCAGGTCATGGGCGACGACCCAGTCGTACTTGTCGTCGGGCTGCTCGGCGTTGCGCAGCACGAAGCCGGCCGGCACGCGCGAGCTGCGCACCACGATCACGCCCTTTTGGCGCAGTTCATTGAGCTTGGGCACGATGCGGTCGGCCACCGAGCCGTTGCCCGTGCCGGCGTGCACGATGGCCTTGACGCCGGCCTTGCCCAGCGCGTCGATGGCCGTGGCGGGCACGTTGCCGTAGCCGTAGACGATGTCCACGGCGGGCAGGTCGGTGATCTGCTCGATGTTGAACTCGCTGCCCCTGGTGTGGCGCTTGACGGGGGCGCGGAACCAGTAGGTCTTGCCCTCGACCACCATGCCCAGCGGGCCCCACTGGCTGGAGAAGGCATTGGTCTTGATGTTGGTGAGCTTGGCCACATCGCGCGCGGAGTCGATGTTGTCGTTCATGCTGACCAGCACGCCCTTGCCCGCCGAGTCCTTGGAGGCGGCCGTGGCCACGGCGCCCAGCAGGTTCAGCGCGCCGTCGGCCGAGATGGCCGTGCCGGGGCGCATGGAGCCGACCATGACGATGGGCTTGTCGGTGGGCACCACCAGGTTCAGGAAGTAGCCGGTCTCCTCCAGCGTGTCCGTGCCGTGGGTGACGACGATGCCGTCCACGCCGGGCTGCTTGGCCAGCTCGTTGACGCGGCGTGCCAGCGTCAGCAGTTCCTTGTTGGTGAAGCTTTCGGAGGCGATCTGGAAGACCTGCTCGCCAGAGACGTTGGCGATGTTGCTCAGCTCGGGCAGGCCGGCCAGCAGCTTGTCCACGGGGACCTTGGCGGCCGTGTAGGTGGCGCTGTTGACGGCGCTGGCGCCCGCGCCGGCAATGGTGCCGCCCGTGGCCAGGACGACCACGTTGGGCTTGCCGGCCTGTGCGGCGGGAGCGGGTGCAGGGGCGGTCGCCGTGGCGGGCGCTGCGGCTGCGGGGGCCTGGCTGGCGCCGGGCTGGGACGCGCAGCCTGCCAGCGCAAGCGCGACGGCCATCAAGGTCATACGGAAGGGGGTGAACGGCATGTATCGCTCCTGGAAAGGCATTGAATGATCCAGCCTTGTGGGCTGAATGCGGCACGATGCAATAAACATGCCCCGCCTGCATCAGCGCAAATCCCGATGGGAGCCGTGCGGCGGATGCGCTAAAAGCGCTTCCGAAAAAGTAGCGGTGAATGCTTTGTGGGATTGCGCCAAAGGCCTGAAAGGCTTGAGGTTTTTTGGGGCCGTTCCAGAGGCTGTGCCACGTTCAGATGGCCAGCGGGTCCACGTCCACCAGCCAGCGCACCAGGGCGCGGTGCTCGGGCTGTGCCCTGATCCAGTGCAGATGCGCCTGCCAGGCCCAGAGAAAGCGCAGCAGGGCGGGCCGCTGGGCCGACTCGATCAGCATCTGCGCCCGCTCCACATTGGCCACGCGCTGGACGGACATGGGAATGGGCGGGTAGAGAAACACATCGTCCACATGGGGCAGGCCGGCCTGGCGCGCGGCTTGGGCGGCGGCGGCCAGAAAGGCCTGGGCGGCCTCCTGGCTGCGCGCATCGGCCCGCACGATGGCCTGGAAGGCAAACGGCGGCATGCCCGCATTGCGCCGCTCGCGCAGCTGGCGCGCCGCAAAGGCAGGGTAGTCGTGCGAGCGCAGCGCGGTGTAGACGGGATGGGACGGGTCGTGCGTCTGTATCCACATCTCCGGATGGCTGCCCTGGGCGGCCACGTAGTGCGCGTCGCGCCCTGCGCGGCCGGCCGCCTGCATCAGCAGGCTGAACAGGCGTTCGGGCGCGCGGTAGTCGCTGGAAAACAGCGCGCTGTCGGGCTGCACGGCGGCCACCAGGGTGATGCGCCGGAAGTCATGGCCCTTGGCCACCATCTGGGTGCCGACCAGCACGTCGATGTCGCCGGCATGCACCTGGGCCAGCTGCTCCTCCAGCGCGCCCTTGGCGCGCGTGGTGTCGGCGTCTATGCGCGCCACGCGGGCGGGCTCGCGGTCGGGGCGCTGCACGTTGCGCAGCAGGCGGGCCAGTTCTTCCTCCAGCTGCTCCGTGCCCTTGCCCAGCGGCAGGATGTCGGGATTGCCGCAGCCGGGGCAGGCCATGGGCACGCGCTGGGTGTAGCCGCAGTGGTGGCAGCGCAGCGTGCGGTCGGCCTTGTGGAAGACCTGGTGGGCACTGCAGTGCGGGCAGTCGCTTTTCCAGCCGCAGTCGGCGCAGAACAGCACGGGCGCGAAGCCGCGGCGGTTGAGCAGCACCAGGCTTTGCTCGCCGCGCTGCACACGCTCGGTGATGGCATCGATCAGCGGCGGCGAGAACACGGCCTTGCGCGGCTGCTGGCCCATGTCCACCAGGCGCACGCGCGGCAGGGCGGCCGCGCCGATGCGGCTGGGCATGTGCAGGCGCAGGTAGCGGCCGCCCTGCGGCTCGTCGGCATTGGGCGGGCGGCTGGCGTGCCAGCTCTCCAGCGAGGGCGTGGCGCTGCCCAGGATGACCTTGGCGCCGGTATCGCGCCCGCGCCAGATGGCCAGGTCGCGCGCCGAGTAGCGCGCGCCTTCCTGCTGCTTGTAGCTGGCGTCGTGCTCCTCGTCCACCACGATCAGCGACAGCCCCGGCAGGCTGGCGAACACCGACATGCGCGTGCCCAGCACGATGCGCGCCGTGCCCGTGTGTGCCGCCAGCCAGCTCTTGAGCC
The DNA here is from genome assembly GCF_043104645.1 of Delftia sp. WSY_12. Taxonomy (NCBI): domain Bacteria; kingdom Pseudomonadati; phylum Pseudomonadota; class Betaproteobacteria; order Burkholderiales; family Comamonadaceae; genus Delftia; species Delftia sp. WSY_12. The sequence continues at coordinate 5,493 of NZ_JBICKW010000008.1, read as the reverse complement.
GCTGCGGGTTGGTCATGCCGCTGTGCATGCTGACCACGCAGGCCGCTCCGTACTGCGGCGCAAAGCGCGCCAGGAAGCGCTGCTCCAGCTGGGGCGTGAGGTTGATCTCGGGCACCATCACCAGCACCTGGGCGCCGGGGTCGGCATCCAGCGCGGCCTGGGTGGTCCTCAGGTAGACCTCGGTCTTGCCGCTGCCCGTGCTGCCGTAGAGCAGGAAGGGGCCGGGGTGGGCGGCGATCTGCGTGAAGACGTCGGCCTGCTCGGCGCTGAGGACGATGGGGGGAATGTCTGCGGCGGCCGGGGCCGGTGCGAGCGCTGATGCAGGCGCAGTGCCAGGCGCCTGTTGCGCCTGTTCCGCCTTTGCAGCCTTGGCCGCTCTCTTCGCCGCGGCCTTGGTCGGCCTGAGCCGGCGCGCCAGTTGCTCGGCCGTCATGTCGCGCAGCTGCGGCGGCAGGGCCGTCACGGCGATCTCGCCCACGCTGCGCTGGTAGTAGTAGGCGGCGAAGGCCACCAGCCGCCGCCAGGCCGCCGGCAGCGGCGCGATGCCCTCCAGCACGGCGCAGATGGCGCGCAGCTCCACGCCTTCGGGCATGGCGGGCGGCTGGGCCGGCGCGTCCCAGACCACGCCCAGCAGTTCCCGGCGTCCCAGCGGCACGCGCACCAGGGTGCCCGGCTCCAGCGGCTGCTCGCAGGTGTAGCTCAGCAGATCACCCACGGCGCTGTGCGCCGGCGTCTGGACGGCGACATGGACGGTATGGGCGGGAAGGGGCATGGGAAGAAAGCGGGGCCTGAAAACGCTGGCGCCGCACGGCACGAGCAGCGGCAACAAAGCCGCCAAGCATAAGCCTTGGGCAGCGTCCGAGGCGTGGGAAGCGGCGTTCTACACCAGACATCCCGGGCGGTGGCTACGGGTTTCTGGGTATATCGTCAATTTCTGTGGATAACTTTGTGGGGATTATTCGGATCTATGGCCATCCCCCCATTTGTCTGACCTTTCCGAGTGGTGCATTCTGAAAACGGTGCTATCAAAAAAAATCTTCAAAAACAACGGCTTATATCGATATGTCGCCCGCGTGCAGGCGCGGGTGACAACTGTGAGTCCTAAGACCTCGCTCAGATTTTTCTGTGCATAAGATGGTCTGTGGCCATCTTGTGCAGCAAGCGCCGGCCGGGCGCGCGGACTGTGGACAGCGCGGCCCAGCCGGGCCGGTGGCTGTCACGGCAGGGGGCCGGCGCTGCGCTGGCATCCGGCCCTGCGGGTGATGAGGAGCAGGGCGGGCGCTCAGCGCTGGCGCATGGCGCGCGAATGGCCGTGGACGGCCTCGACCAGGGCAGCCACATGCTCGGGCGGCGTGAACTGGCTGATGCCGTGGCCCAGGTTGAAGATGTGCGTGGGGCCCGTGGTGGTCCTGTCGGTGTGCGGGGCGCCGAAGCTGTCGAGCACGGCGCGCGCCTGCTCGGCCACGCGCTCGGGCGGCGCGAACAGCACATTGGGGTCGATGTTGCCCTGCAGCGCCTTGCCGGGTCCGCCCACCTCGCCGCCGACGATGGCGCGGGCGCGGGCCAGGTTGGCCGTCCAGTCCAGGCCCAGCACCTCGCAGTCCAGGTCCTTCATGTCGGGCAGCCAGATGCCGCCGCCCTTGGTGAAGACGATGCGCGGCACGTCCTGCCCATCGACGCCCGTGCGCTTGAGTCCGGCCAGCACGCGCTTCGTATAGGCCAGGCTGAATTCCTGGAAGGCGCCATCGGCCAGCACGCCGCCCCAGCTGTCGAACACCATCACGGCTTGGGCGCCTGCATCGATCTGGGCGTTGAGGTAGGCGGCCACGCTGTCGGCGTTGATGGCCAGGATGCGGTGCATCAGGTCGGGGCGCGCATACATCAGGCTCTTGACCAGGCGGTAGTCGTCGCTGCCCTTGCCCTCGACCATGTAGCAGGCCAGGGTCCAGGGACTGCCCGAGAAGCCGATCAGCGGCACGCGGCCATCGAGCGCGCGGCGGATGCTGGTCACGGCGTCGAACACATAGCGCAGCTTGTCCATGTCGGGCACGGCCAGCTCGGCCACGGCGGCCTCGTCGCGCACCACCTTGGCAAAGCGCGGGCCTTCGCCTTCGGCAAAGGACAGGCCCAGGCCCATGGCGTCGGGCACGGTCAGGATGTCGGAGAACAGGATGGCCGCGTCCAGCGGGAAGCGCTCCAGTGGCTGCAGCGTGACCTCGGTGGCGTAGTCCACGTTGGTGGCCAGGCCCATGAAGCTGCCGGCCCGGGCGCGCGTGGCCTTGTATTCGGGGAGATAGCGGCCCGCCTGGCGCATCAGCCACAGCGGCGTGTAGTCGGTGGCCTGGCGCCGGCAGGCGCGCAGGAAGGTGTCGTTGGTCAGGGGGGCGAAGCTCATGGTGGGCGATTGTCGCCGAGTCGGCTTCGCCAGGTTGCCGCGATGCCCGAGCGGCGCAGGGCGTCTTGCCCCGGGTTAACCCTGGTCAATATCGGCGGCAACGGGCTTTTTGAGGCCGCTACATTGTGCGGCGTGCGTTCCGCACGGGAATCCGTCCATGCAAGGAGAGAGTTTGCGATGCAGCGAAGAACCCTGACCCAGATCCTGGCCCTGGCACCGGCCTCGGCCGTTTGGGCTGCCAGCGGGCTGGCTGGAAGTGCCACGGCGGCCGAGCCGCTGTTTCCGGGCAAGGCGCCGCTGCGCATCGTCGTCGGCTACCCGCCCGGTGGCGCCACCGACCGCGTGGCGCGCATCGTGGCCGACAAGCTGCAGGCGCGCGTGGGCTCGCCCGTGGTGGTGGAGAACAAGCCCGGCGCGGGCGGCCGCCTGTCGGCCCAGTATGTGAAGAACGCGCCGGCCTCCCAGCCCGCGCTGCTGCTGGCCAACCCGGCCGTGATGCTGGTGGCGCCCCTGGTGTTCCCCGACTCGGGCTACGACCCCGACAAGGACTTCCGCCCGGTCAGCGAGGTCAACCGCTATGAATTCGGCGTGGCCGTGGCCAGTGCCGTGCCCGTCAGGCAGCTGTCGCACCTGCTGGCCTGGCTGCGTGCCAATCCGCAGCAGGCCAACGTGGGCGTGCCGGCCACGGGCAGCCTGCCGCACTTCTTCTCGCTGATGCTGGGCGAGGCCGCCAAGGTCCGGACCGAAACCGTGGGCTACAAGGGCTCGGCCCCGCTGCTGACCGACCTGGTGGGCGGCCAGGTGCCGCTGGCCATCGACACCTTCGACGTGCTGCTGCCCCAGCACGAGGCCGGCAAGATCCGCGTGCTGGCCGTGTCGGGCGAGCGCCGCAGCACCATGGCGCCGGACATCCCCACGCTCAAGGAATCGGGCCTGAACCTGTCGGGCATGGGCTGGAACACCTTGTTCGCGCCCCAGAGCATGGCGCCCGACATTGCCGAGCGCCTGTCGCGCATGGTGCAGGAGATCATGAAGGAGCCCGACACGCGCCAGAAATTCGAGGCCAGCCGGCTGACCCCGGTCTCCAGCAGCAGCGCGCAGACGGCCGAGATGCTCAAGGCCTACCGCGCGCAGTGGACGCCGGTGGTGCAGCGCTCGGGCTTCAAGCCCTGAACCTTCGACAAATCGGCCCGTGAGGGCCTTTTTTCATGGGGCCTAGGGTTTCCTCGGTGCCTGGGCGCTTGTGGTGGAAAGGGTCTGGCGACTAACATTTACCGACCATTCGGTAAATTATGTTTGATCTGCCGCATAAAGACGGCAGACAGGCCACGGAGACTTCCATGCCCCCATCGCTGGTTCTGGTTGAGCAGCACGACGCCGTCCGCACCCTGGTGCTCAATCGCCCCGACGCGCTCAACAGCTTCAACGCGCAGCTGCACGAGCAGCTGCTTTCGGCCCTGGAACAGGCTGCCGGCGATGCCTCGGTGCGCTGCGTGGTGCTCACGGGCGCGGGGCGCGGCTTTTGCGCGGGCCAGGATCTCTCCGACCCCGAGGCCGCGCCCGACCAGAACCTGGGCGACCTGATCGAGCGCCGCTACCAGCCGCTGTGCCTGCGTCTCAAGTCCATGCCCGTGCCCGTGGTGGCCGCCGTCAATGGCGTGGCTGCCGGTGCGGGCGCCAATATCGCGCTGGCCTGCGACTTGGTGCTGGCCGCACGCTCGGCCAGCTTCATCCAGGCCTTTGCCAAGATCGGCCTGGTGCCCGACTGCGGCGGCACCTGGCTGCTGCCGCGCCTGGTGGGCCGTGCGCGCGCCCTGGGCCTTGCGCTGCTGGGCGACAAGCTGCCTGCGGCCGAGGCCGAACGCATCGGCCTGATCTGGCGCTGCGTGGAAGATGCCGATTTGCGCAGCGAGGCCCAGGCCCTGGCGCAGCGCCTGGCCGCCATGCCGGTGCGGGCCCTGGCGCGCACGCGGGAGGCCATGGACTCGGCCCAGCTGCTGGACTACGAACATGCGCTCACGCGCGAGGCGCGCCAGCAGGGCCAGCTGGGCGCAGCCCACGACTACCAGGAGGGCGTGGCCGCCTTCCTGGGCAAGCGGGCTGCCGTGTTCTCGGACCGCTGAGGAGCCCGCCATGCAAGACAACCACACCCCGGGCGAGGCCGCCCAGCGACTGGCCGAGCAGGTGCGCGACGGCATGCTGGCGCGCGACCGCGCCGCGCAAGGCCTGGGCCTGCGCATCACGGACATCGCCCCCGGCGCGGCGCGCATGGAGATGGCCGTGCGCGACGACATGCTCAATGGCTTCGACATCTGCCACGGCGGCTTCATCACGGCGCTGGCCGACACGGCCTTTGCCTATGCCTGCAATGCGCGCAACGAGATGACGGTGGCCTCGGGCCTGAGCGTGGACTTCGTCGCGCCCGGGCGGCCCGGCGACGTGCTCACCGCGCAGGCACGCGAAGTCTCGCGTGCAGGCCGCACCGGCGTCTATGACGTGCAGGTCACCAACCAGCGCCAGGAAGTGATCGCGCTGTTCCGTGGCCGCTCGCACAGCTTCAAGGGCCGGCCCACCGTGCCCGGCCTGAACCAGCACGTCTGAAAGGGCCCAGCCATGCCTGTCCAGCGCCCCGCCCCCGGCGAACTCGATCCCATCGAAACCGCCAGCCGCGACGAGATCGCCTCGCTGCAGCTGCTGCGCCTGCGCTGGTCGCTGCAGCATGCCTACGACCATGTGCCGCACTACCGCCGCGCCTTTGACGAGAGGGGCGTGCATCCGTCCGACCTGCGCACGCTGTCCGACCTGGCCCGCTTTCCCTTCACCACCAAGAAGGACCTGCGCGAGAACTACCCGTTCGGCATGTTCGCCGTGCCGCGCCAGAAGGTGGCGCGCGTGCATGCCTCCTCGGGCACCACGGGCAAGCCCACGGTCGTGGGCTACACGCTGAATGACATCGACAACTGGGCGAACCTGGTGGCGCGCTCCATCCGCGCGGCGGGCGGGCGGCCTGGCGACATGGTGCATGTGGCCTACGGCTACGGCCTGTTCACGGGCGGCCTGGGTGCGCACTACGGTGCCGAGCGCGCGGGCTGCACCGT
>NZ_JBICKW010000007.1:0-91021 GCF_043104645.1 Delftia sp. WSY_12 | reverse complement strand
TCCTGCTGCGCCTTCCAGCGGGCCGTCACGTCCACGGCGCTGCCCGCGAAGCCCACGAGCCGGCCGTCGCGCAGCAGGGGGACGACGGCGATGTCGCAGAGTATTTCCCGGTGGCCCGGCAGCTGGAACATGGCCTGGCAGTTGCGCAGGGCCAGCTTGGCCTGGGGGTCGAGCAGGGCATGGATCTGCGGCCTGCAGGCTTCGCGCGCGATGCCTTCCAGCGGCTGCCCCAGCGCCTCGACGCTGGGCTGCCCGGTCCATTGCTCCCAGCGTGCGTTCACGAAGGTCAGCCGGCCCTGGATGTCGGTGCGAAAGATCAGCTCCTGCACGCTGCGCATGAGCACGGCCATCTCATGCTCGCTGCGGGCCAGGCGCGCCTGGGCCTTTTCCATGGACTGCTGGGACGACTTCTGGACCCTGCGGGTCTTGAGCACCGACCCGCTCAGGCCCAGCACCAGGGCAAGAAGCGCAAGGCCGGCAACGAAGAAGGCGAATGCCTTGTCGCGCCAGCGCGCGACCACCTCCGAGTAGGGCTCCTCCACCACCAGCAGCAGAGGCCAGTTGCGCACGGTGCGAAAGGACACGACCTCATGGGAGCCGAGCATGCCCGCGCCGACGTAGGAGCCGAATTCGCTGTGCGGCAGCCATTGCCGGAACAGCGGTGTCTGCAGCACGGCGGTCGCCTGCACGCCGGTGCCCGCATTCGTGCTGGCCAGCGTCTGGCCGTCGTAGCTCAGCAGCATGGCCTCGTAGCTGAGGGACTCCAGCGTGGACTGGTAGAAGTTGGCCAAGGCATCAGGATTGATCAGGGCCACCAGCACGGCTGGTGCGCCGTTGTCGCGCTTGAATGCGAGGATCTGGGGCAGGTAGCGGACGCCCCGCGGTGTCGCATGCGGGACCGCTGCCAGGGAGGAGAGGCTGCGGCCGGTGACCAGGCGTCCCAGCTGGACCTTGCCCGGGACCGGAGCCGATGCCCTGTCAGGCAGCAGCTTGTGCAGCTCGATCTGCAGGCCGGCCTCGCCCGCTTGCGTGCTCGCCAGGATGCGTCCTTTGCCATCGAGCAGCGCCATGCTGCGCAGAACCGGCAACTGGCCGACCACTTGCGCCAAGGCCGCCTCGCGCGCTGCGCCGGGGCTGTCGGCGGACAGGATGACCGGGTTGTTGGCCAGGCTTGCCAGGGCGACCTCGCCGGTCTCGAAGGTCTTGTTCGTCTGATCCTGCAGCACACGGGCCAGCAACGCCGCCTGGGCCTTGCTCTGCTCGGCCTCGGCATGCAGCTGGCTCCAGACGAACAGCACCAGCCCGGCAAGCACGCACAGGGCAAAGGTCAGCACCAATGCCTTGAGGTGGGCGCTGCGCCTGGCCCCCAGAAAATGATGCGTGCCGGCTCGGCCAGACATGATGAAGGCGCTCCATCGGAGGGTTCAAGGCGCGACGATGGCGCTCAGCCCGTGGTTGCGCGCTGCCCGGGCCAGGCGGCCGTCTCGCCGGATGTCGGAGACGAACTGGTCCAGGCGCGCCAGCCACTGGGCGTCGGCAGGACTGGTTGCATAGCCGTAGGGAAGCACGTGGAACGGCTTGGGCGGTGCGATCAACCGGGCCCAGTCGGAGCTGTCGAGCAGCCGGCGGCTGTAGGGGTAGTCGGTCATGAACACATCCACGCGCCCTGCCATGAGCTCCTTCTCGCGGGTCTGGGGCGGCTCGATGGACACGATCTGCGCATGCTTGAGCGTCTCGCGCATCACGGGCTCCATGAAGGTGCCGCGCTGCACGGCGACCTGCACGCCGGGCTGGTCGATGTCCGCCCAGGACTGCACGGCCTGATTGCTCTTGGTGGTGACGCCGTAGATGTCGCTGTTCAGATAGGGCTGCGTGAAGCGCAGCTGCTTTTGCCGCTGGGGGAGTATGCCCACGGCGAACATGGCGACATCGCAGCGCGACTCCAGCAGGTCAGGTATCAGCCTGGGAAAGGAGGAATCCACATACTGCAGCCGTACGCCCAGCTCCCTGGCCAGCTCCGCCGACAGCTCTGCATCCACGCCCGTCAGCCGGCCCGTGCGTGGGTCGCGGAAGGTGATGCCGTAGTAGTCGGGCCATATGCACACACGCAGGGCGCCCGTGGATGCAATCCGCTCCAGCACCTCGCCAGCTGCGGCAGAGCCGGACCATGGCACCAGACACAGCAGCAATCCGGCAACGGCTGCCAGGCGTGCCAGCACGCGCCTTGGGGACGGTGCGCCGAAACATGTCGATGATGGATGCATGGCGGGCTTTCAGGGTGTGTCGATCAGATCGGTGAAGGACGGGGACTGCCGGGTCAGCGCCAGGCGCAGCGCATCCAGCTCTTCGATGTTGTCCATGAACGCGTCGACGATGCCGGGATCCAGGGCCTTGCCCCGTTCCGCCGCGATCATCTCCAGGGCCCGTGCTCGCCCGAACGCCGGCCGGTACACCCGGTCCATGGTGAGCGCGTCGAAGATATCGACGATGGAGGTGATGCGCGCCGACAGCGGGATGTCCTCGCCTGCCAATCCCTGCGGGTAGCCCTTGCCGTCGAAGCGTTCGTGGTGGCTGGCGGCGATTTCGGCCGCCATCTGGAACACCGGGATGCGCGACTGGCCCAGCAGATGCGCGCCGATCTCGGCATGCCGGTTCATGACCAGGCGCTCCTGCGCATCCAGCGGGCCCTGCTTCTTGAGGATGGTGTCCGGAATGCCGACCTTGCCGATGTCATGCATCGGGGCCGCCTTGCGCAGCAGGCTGGCGAATTCGATGCGGCAGCCCAGGCGCAGGGCCAAGGCCTCCGACAGGTAGCCGATGCGGATGATGTGCGAGCCGGTGTCGTCGTCCTTGAACTCGGCGGCCATGGCCAGGCGCAGCAGGGTCTCGTGGTGCGCGCGTGTCACTTCCTTGAGCAGATCGTTGCGCTCGCGGTACATGCGGCCGAAGTCCTGGATGAGCTGCTCCATCTGCTCCACGGCCGCAGGATCGAAACGTCGCGATGGCTCCCGGGGGGAGGCGGTCTGGTACTGGGCCATCAGTCGATCCTCTCGAGCTTTTCGATCGTCTCCAGCAGCTTCAGGGTGCTGAAGGGCTTGACCAGGTATTCGTCGGCTCCGGCCTGCAGGCCCGCCTTGCGGTCCTCGGCGCTGCCCCGGGCCGTCAGCAGGATGACCTGCGTATGCAGCAGCTCGTAGGAGCGCTTGATGCGGCTGCACACCTCCAGGCCGTCGAGCGTGCCCGGCATCATGATGTCGAGCAGGACGATGTCGGGCCTGAGCCTCTCGGCCATCGCCCAGGCCTCGTCGCCATCGCAAGCCTCTATGACGTCAAAGTCGCTGAATTCCAGTGTCATGCGCAGCAGCTTGCGGATGTCGGCATGGTCCTCGGCGATCAGTATCTTTTGCATGGGGAGATCTTTCATGCCGCAACAAAGGTGTGGGCCGGCATGTGAATCATAAATATCAATTCAATCAAATTTTATTGAATTTATCTATCAAATCTGTTGCCAGGCCTGCACGCCCGTGGGCGCCGGATGCTGCCGCCCGCAGCGGGGCGGGTTCCTGCCCCAGGCCGGGAACAGGTCTTTTCCCCCTGTGCGGGAGCCGGCAGCCCCGCCTTTATGTGGCCCGTTCCCAGGCCGGGTCTTTCCACAGGGCATCGAGGTCGGTGAAGCCCCATTTCGCGGGGTCTTCCCGGCTGGCTATCTTCTCCTGGCACCCGGGCCGGGCCAGGTCAACGGTCTCCGGTGCCATCCGCATGCCGCTGGCCGTGGAATAGAACACCTTGACCTGCGGACAGGTCAGGGACTGGCGGCCAGGGTCCACGACCACCCCCAGCCTGCCCGTTGTCAGCCGCACCAAAGAGCCCACCGGGTAGATGCCTATGCTTTTGACGAAGGCCTGGAATACGGTCTTGTCGAAGTGCCCGGCGCTCCATTCGGCCATCTTGTGCACCGCCTCGGCAGGTTCCCAGCCACGCTTGTAGGGGCGGTCCGAGGTGATGGCGTCGTAGACATCGCAGACCGCGCCCATCTTCGCGAACAGGCTGATGTCCTCGCCGCGCAGCCCGTGGGGGTAGCCTGTGCCATCCACCTTCTCATGATGGTGAAGGCAGACGTCCAGCACCACCGGATCATCGACGCCGCCGGCCAGGAGCAGCTCCAGGCCTCGCGCCGGATGCTCGCGGACCTCGGCAAACTCCCTGTCGGTCAGGCGCCCCGGCTTGTTCAGGATGGGGGCGGGGATCGCCATCTTTCCAATATCGTGCAGCAGCCCCGCATAGCCCGCCTGGCGCACCTGCTGCGGTGGCAGGTCGAGCTGGCGTGCCAGCACGATCATCAGGGCGCAGACCGCCACCGAGTGCATGTAGGTGTAGTCGTCGCTGCTCTTGAGCCGGGCGATGCTGACCAAGGCGCACGGATTGCGGATGATCGACTCGGACACCTCGGCGACCACGGAGCGGGCCTCGTCCTGGTTGATCTCCCTGCCCATGCGCGCCTCGCGGAACATGGCGGTGATCGCCTGCCTGGACTGGCGGCAGATCCGGGCGGCCCGCTTCACCTCCTCATCGAAGGCAACGGGCCGCAGCTCGCACTCCAACTCGGCCAGTTGCGAGATCTCGGACAGTTGGGCGTCGATCACGGTGTCCACCTGCTCGCGCGAGCAAGACGGCTCGTCTTGCGCGACATCCAGGCCCTTGGCGGTATCGATCCACACTTCCTGGATGGGGGCGTGCAGGATCCTCGCCAGGTCGGCAGGGTCTTCCAGCCTGAAGCGGCTGCGCCAGAACGGATGCTCCATCCAGCTGCCGCAAAAGCTCTCCAGAAACATGCCCAGCCGCAGCTGCCGCACACTGATGCGCTTGATCATGAACAAGGGCCCCGCAACGGTTCACATGAATACGTCATCTTGCCGCCATTTCCTTGCTTCTGTACGGATCCAGGTCAGAAGGCCGCCCATTCCTCCTCCTTGACCTGCGGTTGCCCACGGGCTGGCGATACGCGGGCCTGGATGGCCGGCAGCGCTTGCCTGGGGCCCATGGCCTGGACGGTGGCGGCACGCGGCGCGGCGGGGTGGCTTGCCCCATGCTCGGGATGCATCCTGAATGTGGAGACGATCTGCGCCAGAGAAGCGGCCTGCTGCTCCAGGCTGCCCGCAGCGGCCGAGCTTTGCTCGACCAGCGCCGCGTTCTGCTGCGTCATCTGGTCCAGCTGGCTCACCGCCTCGCCGACCTGCCGGATGCCTACCGCCTGCTCGGCCGATGCGCTGGAGATCTCGCCGATCATGGTGTCCACGCTGCGCACCTGCTCCACGATGCGGCCCATCTGCTCGCCAGCCCGGGTGGCCACCTGGGTGCCTTGCTCGACCTTTTCCAGGTTGGCACCGATCAGCTCCTTGATCTCGCGGGCCGCCGTGCCCGAGCGCTGGGCCAGCGCGCGCACCTCGCTGGCGACCACCGCGAAGCCCCGGCCCTGTTCGCCGGCCCGCGCGGCCTCCACGGCAGCGTTGAGCGCCAGGATATTGGTCTGGAAGGCAATGGCGTCGATGACGTTCGTGATCTCGGCGATCTTGCGCGAGGCCTGCGAGATGTCCTGCATGGTATGCACCACCAGGGCCACGGACTGGCCTCCCTCGGCAGCCGAGGCCGACGCGGCCGAAGCCACCTTGCTGGCCTGCTGGGCCGTGTCCGCATTCGTGCGCACCGTGGCCGTGAGCTCCTCCATCGATGCGGCCGTCTCCTCGAGGTTGCTGGCCTGCTGCTCGGTGCGCTGGCTCAGGTCCAGGCTGCCGGAGGCGATCTCGCTCGACCCCGTCGCAATGCTGTCGCTGCTGAGGCGAATGCTTGCCATGATCTCGCGAAGCTTGCCGTTCATGTCGCGCATCGCGCCCAGCAGCCGGGCGGGCTCATCCCGGCCCTGCACCACGATGCTGGCCGTGAGGTCGCCCCGCGCCACGGTGTCCGCCACCGAGACCGCCATGTGCAGGGGCTCGGTGATCGAGCGCGTGATGGCCCAGGCCAGCACGGCGCCCAGGGACACCGCCAGCGTGGCCAGCCCGCCGAGCAGGTACAGCGCCAGGTGGTAGTCCTTCTCGGCCTGCTCGGTGGCCTTGCGCCCGCCCTCCTGGTTCAGCGCGATGTCCTGGCCCACGACGTCCATGAGCTGGGCGAAGGCCTGAGCGGTCGCACCCGTGGCCAGTGCGCGCGCCTGGGCCACCTGTTCGGGGCCCCCGCTGGACAGCTCGACCATCTTTCGGTCAGCGGCTCGGGCCGCGTCCCACAGCACCAGCATCCTTTCATACAGCTGCCGCTCCTCTGGCGAGGACACCAGCTTTTCATAGACGGCCAGGTCCGACTGCAGTGACTTCTGGGCCTGCAGCAGCAGGTCCTCCTGGGCGCGCTTCCTTTGCGCGTCCTCCTCGATCACGTGGCGCAGCCCGGCGCGGCGTGCCGCGTTGGCCGTGGCGCGGATCGAGGCCAGCACATTGGTGGAAGGCAGCCAGTTGGTGCCCAGGTCGTTGGCATGGAACTGGACCCGGGCGATCTGCAGTGAGCCGATGGCCGCGACCGTGCTCAGCAGCAGCAGGAGCAGGGTGAATGCAGCGATGAGCCGTGTGCGGATGGACAGAAGGCGAAGGAACATGGTGGTGGGGCTCCCTAGAAGTGGCTAGGAATTTTGATCAATATGATTCAATTGATAATTTACCAAGCTTGAGTTCATCTCGGGGGATTGAATTTATCAATTCAGTCTCGCCAAGCCATTGCTCCGGGATCTGCTGCGCCGAGCCGCCACGCAGTCCTCTACCTCCTTGGACAAGCCGTCGCCACAGCCCGGCAGCGCTTGGCGACGCGTTCCGCCTGGCTCACGTGTCGAAGCATCAACACCCCAAAAAATGTAACAACCGGTTGTGCTGTTCTTTTCTCTCTGTTAAATTTTTATCAAATTCATCAAATAAATTTGATTGGAGTGATGAAGATGCCACCTACACTGACAACCGACACCGCCAGGCAATGGCTTTCCTTCCTTGTGGACGATGAGGAGTTCGGCATCGACCTGCTGCAAGTGCAGGAGATCCGGTCCTACGAGTCGCCCATGCGCATTGCCAATGGCCCCGCCTACTTCAACGGCGTGCTGGAACTGCGCGGGGAGGTCATTCCCGTCATCGATCTGCGGCTTAGGCTGGGGCTTGCGGCCAAGCCGTACGACGCCTGCACCGTGACCATCATGCTGCGCCTGCCTGGCGGAGTGACGGGCATGGTGGTGGAGGGTGTCACCGACGTGGTGACGCTCATGCCGCAGGACCTGCGCGCCGTGCCCGCCATGGGCGGGGGCCTGGTCAATGACTGCCTGCTGGCCATGGGCGTGCTCGAGGAGCGTTCGCTGCTGCTCATCGATGCCGACAAGCTCCTGGCGGCGGCCACGGCAGCCCTGCCGGACTGCGCTGTGAGCTGAGCCATTTGCTCCGGCACACCTCTTTCCCGCCTCTACGCCGCAATTTGCCAACCCAACTGGAGACGCGCCATGAATCCCCGCTTCTGGACGGTCAAGACCAAACTTTCCGTGGCTTTCACCTGCCTGGCACTTCTCACCGTAGTGGTGTCCCTGCTGGCATTGCAGGCGCTGCGCGAGGCGAACCTGAATCTCGTGCACTTCGTCGAAGGCATCAACGCCCGTGCACACCTGGCAGAGAGGGTTCGCACAGCCGTGGACCGCAGGGCGATCGCGGCGCGCAACCTGGTGCTGGTGACCTCGCCTGCAGACCTGGCGGCGGAGAAGGATGCCGTGACCTCCGCGCACACCGACGTCAACACCTCGCTGGCCGAACTCCAGGCCAAGATGGCTTTGAAGGATGTTGCGGCCGATGCACGCGATCTGGTTGCCAAGATTGTGGGCGTGGAGCAGCGCTATGGACCGGTTGCGACCGATATCGTGGCCCTGGCTCTGCAAAACCAGAAGGAGGCAGCGATCCGCAAGATGAACGAAGAGTGCCGGCCCTTGCTGGCGCAGCTGATCGAGGCCACCCGCCAGTACAGTGAACTGACCCGCATCCGTTCACAGCAGATGATCGAGGAGGCCGCGCAGGCCTACGCGCACCGCAGAAACATGCTGATCGCCGCCAGCGTCACGGCCTTTGTCCTGGCCGTGCTGATGGGGCAGCTGATAGCACGCGGCCTGACGCGCTCCCTGGGCGCAGAGCCGGCGCAACTGGGCGATGTCGCCCGGCAGATCGCCCAAGGCAATCTCAGCCCTGAACTGCTGCGCCACCAGGCCCCCGAAGGCAGCGTCCAGGCATCGCTCAATGCCATGCTCCAGAGCCTGGCCTCGGTCGTGCAGGACGTGCGCAGCAATGCCGACGGGGTGGCGGGCGGCAGCACGGAGATCGCCAACGGCAATGCCGACTTGAGCCAGCGCACGGAACAGCAGGCCAGCGCCTTGCAGGAGACTGCAGCGTCGATGGAGCAGCTGTCGACCACCGTCAAGCAAAACGCGGACAACGCCAGGCAGGTCAATCAACTCGCCCTGGGCGCAAGCCAGGTGGCCACCAAGGGCGGCGGCTCCGTGCAGGAGGTCGTCAACGCGATGCAGGACATCAGCGAAAGCTCGCGCCAGATCGGCGAAATCGTGGGCGTGATCGACGGCATCGCGTTCCAGACCAACATCCTGGCGCTCAATGCCGCAGTCGAGGCTGCGCGCGCAGGCGAGCAGGGCAAGGGCTTTGCCGTGGTGGCCGGTGAGGTGCGCAACCTGGCGCAGCGCAGCGCGCAGGCCGCCCGGGAAATCAAGCAGCTCATCGCCACCAGCACCACACGGGTCAAGCAGGGCACCGAGCTGGCCGACCAGGCTGGCGCCACCATGGCGCAGGTGCTGCAGTCCATCCAGCGCGTGACCGACCTCATGGGGGAGATCAGCAGTGCCAGCGATGAGCAAAGCGCGGGGGTGGCGCAGGTCGGCAAGGCCGTCAGCCAGATGGACCAGGTCACGCAGCAGAATGCGGCGCTGGTGGAGGAAAGCGCGGCAGCGGCGGCCAGCCTCAGAACGCAGGCACAGCAGCTGGTTCAGGCCGTGTCGATCTTCCAGCTGGGCGGCCAGGCGGCACAGCCTGCCTCGACACCGCCGCTGTCGCAGCCGACGGTGCAGGCGCGCAATCCGGCACCCGCGAAAGCGGCGCTCCCCGCCCGCCAGGCTGCCCGGCCCGTGCTGCGCTCCGTGAGCCCGGTGAGCCCTGCGCACAAGCAGGCGCAAGCGCAGGAGCAGGACGACTGGGTGTCGTTCTGATCAACGGCCCCTTGCGAGTGCCAGGGTGCGGGGCCGCCGCCATGCCGGGTCTGCCAGGAGCCGCAGGGCCCAAGTCCAGGGCCCGTGCAAGTTCTGATATTTTCAGCGCTGTTCCTGCGCAGGCAGCCCCCGGTTATCGATACTCCATGGCCATGATTGCAAACCTTATTCCGTTGAACCCCACGCACCTGGATGCCGCCATCGTCGATCTCGACGGCACCATGGTCAACACCCTGGGCGACTTCGCCGAAGCCCTCAACCGCATGCTGGCGGACCTGCAACTGCCGGCCATCGCCCCGCAGGCCATCGAGAACATGGTGGGCAAGGGCTCGGAGCACCTGATCCGATCGGTGCTGGCCCATGTGGGCGCGGCCGACGTGGACGCCGCCTATGACCAGGCCTGGACACGCTACGAACACCATTACCTGCAGCTCAACGGCCAGTTCGCCGATGTCTACCCGGGCGTGCTCGAAGGCCTGCAGGCATTGCGCGCACGCGGCCTGCGGCTGGCCTGCCTGACCAACAAGCCGCTGTCCTTCGCCCGGCCGCTGCTGGAGCAAAAAGGCCTGGCACCGCTGTTCGAACAGGTCTTCGGCGGCGATTCCTTCGAGCGCAAGAAGCCCGACCCGCTGCCCCTGCTCAAGACCTGCGAGGCCCTGGGCACCTCCCCCGCGCGCACACTGATGCTGGGCGACTCCAGCAACGACGCCCAGGCCGCGCGCGCCGCGGGCTGCCCCGTGGTGCTGGTCAGCTACGGCTACAACCACGGCCAGCCCGTGCGCCAGGTCGATGCCGATGGCTTCGTCGATGCGCTGACCGAACTGGCCTGATTTGCACAGTTCCAGGTTTTTTGGAAAAAGAATGGGATTTGGCGATGGTTAACGCACTTTGACGGTGCGATTTATGTTTTTGCTAGAGTCGTCTGCTTTGCCATCCTGGCCGCGATCCGGCCACAGACAAGGAGGAAGCACGCGACATGCACGGACTGCACCTGACCGCCGATCTCTACCAATGCCAGGGCGACGAGCGCCATATGCTCGACGCCGATGCCATCGCCGCCCTGTGCCGCGCACAGACCGCGCAGGCCGGCCTGACCCTGGTGGAGGACCGCTGGGTCAAGTTCCCTGACTACCAGGGGCAGCCCGGCGGCGTCACCGGCACCGTGCTGCTGGCCGAATCGCACCTGGCCATACACACCTGGCCCGAGACCGGATGCGTCACCGTCGATGTCTATGTCTGCAACTTCTCCGCCGACAACTCGGGCAAGGCCCGCGCGCTGATGGAGGGCGTGATCGCCGCCTACGCGCCGGGCCGCGTGGTGCGCCAGCATCTGATGCGCGGCGACATCGGTCCCGGCGCCCAGGCCACGGCGGCGGCCGATGAGGGCGATTGGGCGCTGGAGGCGCTCACGCCCCATGCGCGCTTTGGCTGGCGCGCCACGCGGCGCGAAACCGTGCAGACGCCCCATCAGGAGCTGGAGCTGCTGCACACGCCGCAGTTCGGCAAGGTGCTGCGACTGGATGGCCGCTTCATGACCTCCGAAGGCGAGGAATTCTTCTACCACGAGGCCCTGGTCCACCCCGCTGCCCTGGCCCACCCGGCGCCGCGCAAGGCGCTGATCCTGGGCGGCGGCGATGGCGGCGCAGCCGAGGAACTGCTCAAGCACCCGTCCATGGAGCAGGTGGTGGTGGCCGAGCTGGACGAGGCCGTGGTCCAGGCCGCGCGCACGCACCTGCTGCAGGTGCATCGGGGCGTGTTCGATGACCCGCGCCTGCAGCTGCGCATAGGCGACGGCATGGCCATGGTGGAGCGCACCGAGGAGCGTTTCGACCTCGCCCTCATGGACCTCACCGACCCCGACACGCCTGCTAGCGCGCTGTACTCCGACCAGGCCCTGGCGCGCATGAAGCGCGTGCTGGCGCCGGGCGGCGCCCTGGTGCTGCACCTGGGCAGCCCCGTCTTCCATGGCGAGCAGGTGGCGCGGCTGGTGGCCAGCCTGCGCGAGCGCTTTGCCATCGTGCGCTGCTACGGCCTCTACATCCCCCTGTACGGCGCCTACTGGGGCCTGGCCGTGGCCTCCGACACGCTGGATGCGGCGGCGCTGCCCCCCGCCCAGCTGCGCCAGCGCCTGGCCGAGCGCCGCCTGCCCGACCTGCGCTACTACAACGCCGAAGTGCACCCCGCACTGTTCGCGCTGCCCAACTATTACCGCGACCTGGTGCAGCCCGCGCCCCTGGCGGCGCTGCCCCCGCGCGCGGTCCGCGTCGCCTGAGCCCAGCCCGTTCTGGCAACGGGCCGAGCCCGGCCCGCCCTGGCCGGGCTGCGGTGGCAACTGCGCGCCCGGCAGGGCAAATTTGACACAGTGCTGCAATCTGGTGGCAAGTCTGCTGTAATGAAAAACGGCGGGAAGGCCCGTGCGCCCGCCATTTTTCCGGCTTCCTGGTAAGTATTTCCGGGATATTGCGTGCTTGCAAAAACCATATCAACAGATAAAGCGCCAGACGCCCTGTATCAAAATGACTGCTTCCCTTTCAAAAACAAGAATATCCGCGTCCAAATACCATGATGATTCCTTGCTGCGGCTTTGGAATTGGGCTTTGTTGGCGGGACTGGTATTGAGCTTTCCCCTGAGCTTTGTATTGCCGCAAAGCCTGAGCTGGGAAAATGGATTCCTGGAGAATATCCAGGCCGTGACCCTGCTGCTGGGCATGGTGGCGGCCCTGGTTGCGGCGCGGCGGCAAAAAGGCTCCTTTGCAGCGCCACTGTGGTGGATAGCCTCCCTGTTCTGGCTGGCTTTTCTGGGGCGTGAACTGGCCTGGGGCGCAGCTTTCCTGCCCAGCCTGGAGGCTGGCAAGTGGGGGCCGGTGATCAGCTCCCAGGTGCTGTGGTACCGGCCCGCCGTCAAATGGGTGGTGGGCGCCATGCTGCTGCTGTGCTGCTATTGGTTTGTGCGCCACGGTGTCTGGAACAAGGTCATCAAGCGCCTGGTGCGCGAGAAGGCGCTGCCGATATTCAGCCTGGCGACATTTGTCGCGGCCATGGTGATATCCACCAATGCGGAAGGTCATGGCTTCATTGTCCTGCAGCAATGGTTTGATTATCAGGTGATCGTGCTGGAGGAGCTGGTGGAGACATTTGGATATATGGCACTGTGGCTGGCACAGTGGGCGCTGGTCAGGTATGTTGCTGGCTGGCAGGAAGATATTTGAGCCAATATTGATCAAACCGGCCGCCTGCATATTCCCGGTGTAATGGGGCGGATTCAGGGGCCGGTAAGTCGCCAGTAAGACGCAATCGGGGAGCATGGCCGTTTTCCCCGCAGGTTTGCCGCTCTCGCGGCGGACCGACGGAGCCTGAAACGACAGAACGTGCCATCGCAATGCAAGCCTCCATCTACCAGGACGTGATAGGTATCCAGGCGGCGGGCCAGGCGTATTCCCTGGGTTCGCGCTTCCAAGAATGCAGCCAGCACCGTGCCGTGCGGCTGGAGACGATCTTCGAGTTGCTTATCCTCAAGTTCCGCGAGGACCTGCTGCAGGCGCTGGCCGAGGAGCCTCCAGGCCCCGCACGCCACCTGCGCGCCTATATCCGCTGCGTCTGCGACCATGCCCTGTCCCGCCAGCGCGGCCAGAAGACAGCCGCACAGTTGCTGACCCGCGCAAGATTCCAGAACATATGGTTTGATTTCGTGGACGCGGCCTGCGCCGACGATCTGGTGTCCGAGGACATTGCCCTGCAATGCCGCGCCATGGTCGAGGACCTGTGGGTCATCCATGTGCTGGTCGAGCCCATGGCGCCGCAGCGCATCACCGGGATCAGGGAGCATTTGCTGTCCCTGTGCGGCAACGACGGAAACCATGAATCGCATCGCATTAATTGAGGACCATGCCAGGCTGGCCACGCTGGTCAGCCGCTCGCTGGCCAACTCCGGCATAGAGACCGATGTCTTCCACCAGATCTCCACGGCCTGGCTGGCCCTGCAGGACATCGACTACGGCGTCATCGTCATCGACCGCGGCCTGCCCGATGGCGACGGCCTGCAACTGGTGCAGCGCCTGCGCGCCGCGGGCCGCTCCACGCCCTGCCTGATGCTCACGGCCCGTGACGCGCTCAGCGACCGCGTGGGCGGCCTGGAAGCCGGTGCCGACGACTACCTGACCAAGCCCTTTCCCATGGAAGAGCTGATTGCCCGCGTGCGCGCCCTGCTGCGCCGGCCCGCGCTGGTGCAGGAGCTGGCGCCGCAGCTGGGCGACATCAGCATCAGCCCGCAGCAGGCCTGCATGCACTGCGCGGGCTCGGCCATCGCGCTGCCGCCGGCGGAGCTGCAGATCATGCTCAGCCTGGTGCGCAAGGCCGGCGCCACGGTGCGCCGCTCCACGCTGGAGGCGGCGGCCTGGGGCATGAGCAGCGTGGTCACGCCCAACGCCCTCGATGTGGCCCTGCACCGGCTGCGCCGCAAGCTGGCCGCGGCCGGCTCGTGCATGGAAATCGTCAACATCCGGGGTCAGGGCTATGCGCTTCGCGAACCTTTGCTGGCCCGGTAGCCTGCGCTCGCGGCTGCTGGCCGTCTATGGGTTGAGCATGGTGTTCAGCGCGCTGCTGGTCGGCGCGCTGGTGATTCTCGTCGCCAAGCCTTTCGACAGCTATGCGCTGCAGCGCGGCATGGGGCATGCGGCCGAGAAGCTGGCCGAGTGGGTGAGCTTCGATGCCAAGGGCGTGCCCCAGGGTTTCAGCGAGCGTGAACTCAAGGCCTGGATGCTGACCAGCCTGGGCGAGGAAATGCAGCTGCGCATCACCGACGCCCGCGGCCGCGTGGTCTTCGCCCCCAACGGCGAAATGCAGCCGCTGACGCAGACCGGCCGGGGCTTCGACCCCGAGCTCAAGGCCTTTGCCTACGAGCGCGGCGGCGTGGTCATGCGCGCGGGCACGGCCACGCTGGTCCACGACGGCACGACGTGGCACGTGCAGATAGCCGTCAGCGACCGCATGGTGGACTGGCTGCGCGAATCGGTGGGCCTGCCCGCGCTGTGGCGCGGCATGGTGGCCATCGGCGTGGTTTTCCTGGTCGTGTTCCTGTTCTCCACGCACCGCACGCTGCAGCGCATGCTCAGGCCGCTGGGCGTGGCCGCGCAGGATGCGCAGCGCATCACCCCGCAGACGCTGGGCACGCGCCTGCAGCCCAAGGACCTGCCGCGCGAGTTCGCGCCCCTGGTCGAGGCCTTCAACCACGTGCTGGACCGGCTGCAGGCCGGCTTCAGGAACCAGCAGGAATTCCTGTCCATGGCCGCGCATGAGCTCAAGACGCCGCTGGCCCTGATGCGCGTGCAGATCGAGCTGGAGCCCGAGGACCGGCGCAGCCCCGAGCTGCTCAAGGACGTGGACCACATGGCGCGCCAGGTCCAGCAGCTGCTGCACCTGGCCGAGGTTTGCGAACACCAGCGCTACCGCATGGAAGACATTGCGCCGGCCGACATCATTGGCGAGGTCTGCGACTTCATGGCCCGCGCCTCCGAAAAATGCGGCGTGCACATCCACTGCGAAGTCAAGGACGGCTCGCCTGCCTGGCGTGCCGACCGGGGCGCGCTCTTCGTGCTGCTCAAGAACCTGATCGAGAACGCCGTGCAGCACAGCCCGCAGGGCGCCACCGTCACCGTGAAGGCCTGCGGCCTGGGCTTTTCGGTGCTGGACCAGGGCCGTGGCGTGCCGCCCGAGGACCTGCCGCGCATCTTCGAGCGCTTTTGGCGCAGCAGCGAGCGGCGCGACCTGGGTGCGGGCCTGGGCCTGCCCATCTGCCTGGAGATTGCGCGCGCCCACGGCTGGACGCTCACGGCCCTGCCCGGTGCCACGGGGCTGGAGATCCAGGCGCGCTTTGCCGGGCCCGTGCAGGAGCCCGCGCAGCCGTTCAACCGCCCAGCAATGCCTTCTTGAGCTGATCGTCGGCCGGGTGCGGGCCCAGCCAGATGCCCAGCAGCGCCTGGAAGAACTCGGGCTCCTGGAAGGGCGCGCCCTGGGCCTGGCCCTTGACGAAGACCTGGGCGCCCTGGCCCGGCACCCAGTCCACCGAGAAGTTCTCGCCCGGCAGCAGCTTCTTGTGCTGCGTGAAGATGTCGCTCATGCGCAGCACGCCAGGCACCAGGCGCGAGAAGCGGGCGCGCTCCATGTTGTCCTCGATGCCGCGCGCGAACAGCTTGCCCAGCTCGGCCGAATCGATCTCGCGCAGCATGGTCACGCTCACGCGCTTGGGGCCGGGCAGGGCCGCGATCTCCTGCAGGCTGGCGGCCGGCTTTTCCAGGTACAGGCCGGCCGTGTAGACCTTGAAGATGGCCTTGTAGCGAATGCCCGCGCCATTGAGCTGCAGCGTCTGGCCGCCCACCCCCGCCTGGGCGGGATAGGCCACGCCCGCGACGGTGCGCGGCGGCTCCTGGGCAGTGGCGGCCAGCGGCATCGCCAGCGCCATGGCCAGGGCGGCTGTCTTCATCCAGCGGGGCAAGGCGGTCATGGTGTCTCCTGCGCGGGGGCTGTGGCCCGGTTGCGGTTTGTTACGTCCGGGCGACATGTTGTGGGGATCGGGTGGGGGTGGCAACAGGGTTTTCGCGGGCCGATGGAGGGTGGCTATCATCCTGCTCGGTCCGCTTTCTTGTCGTGGGTGTATGCCCACGTTCCTGCGGTTATGGACGGGATGGGGCTACCCGCGAGGGCGTCCGCACGGCTTTGCACGTGTTCTTAACATCCCGTCCACCTTGTCTGTGCGTTGCACCGCTGGCTCTCTTTGCAAGCCCCTGTCGGGGCGTTTCTTTTCGAGGCCGGGTTTCGGCCCGGCGGCCGACTCACTTTCTTGTCTCGCTACAAGAAAGTGAGCAAAGAAAAGCGCCCGGATGTCCGCGACCCCTTCGCTTCGCTGCGGGGCAACCTGCGCCGTGGCGGTTGCGGGGTTCGCCGTGAAACTCACTTCGCGCTGCGCGCTACGTTCAAACAATCACGGCGAGTCAGATGACGAAGCAGTCCTGTCCTTCGGCAGGACTGCAACCCCGCAACCACCACGGCGCAGGCGCTGACATACGGGGAGTTTGCCCGGGCCTTCGCTGCGCTCGGCTTGGGGCTTCGGGGCGCTTGCCGTCTTGAAAGCCTCTATCATTGCGGCGGCCCCCTGTTCAGGGGCTGGTGCGTAAGAACACTTGACTGTTGAGCGGTGCGGCCTCGCCGTTAAGGAGGCCTTGTCACGTCTGAATTGTCGGATCGTGGGTGCATGCCCACGTCCCTGCGGTTACGGGCGGGATGGGGCTACCCGCAAGGGCGTCCGCACGGCTCAGCACGTGTTCTTAACATCCCGTCCACCTGTTTGTGCGTAAGAACACAGACGGGTGGTTCCCGTCTCGCTGAGGAGTAAATCATGTACGTCATGTACGGCACTTCTTTTTCTGCCTTCCCCTCCACCCATCAAGCGCCCCACGCTGGCGCGTCTGCCGTGGGAGGGGTTGCGCCATGAGTACCGCTTCCCCAACCCTGACCCAGCCCACGCCGCAGCAGTTGAGCCATGCCGTGACCGAGATCGGCCGGCTGACGCTGCAAGGCAGCAGCGAGGTGTACTCGCTGGGCCAGCTGGCGCTGGCCTGGCTGGAGCGGCCCGAGGGCCATCGCAATCTGGAGGTGGTGGCCAATGCGCTGCAGGCCATTTGCGGGTCTGCGCAGCGGATGGAGGAGCTGGTGGAGGACGAGGTGAGCTACGTGCATTGCCTGCAGGAGGATCCGGCGTATCTGCGGCGGATGGCTGCGGCTTCGGCGGCGTTTGAGCGCTGATTCTCTTTGCAAGCCCTGTCGGGCCTTCGCTTCGCTTGGCCTGGGGCTTCAGCTCAGGACGTTCTTCAGCAGCGTCTTTTCCTGGTCCGTGAGGGCGGCGATGCACTCGTCGCCCAGGGCCTGCAGCAGCCGGGTGCTGTCGGCGTTGGCGATGTCCAGGCCCAGGCGCTTTTGCTGGGCTGGGGGCTGCGTGAAGTTCAGGCGCAGGTAGCTGCTGGTGCCTAGTTCCTGGCGGGCCGCCTTGACGGCCTGGACCTCCTGGGCGGCCATGACCAGGTCCAGCAGGGGCTTGACCAGGGTCAGCCCGCGCCGGGGCATGGCCACGGGGTCCTGGCCCTGCTGGGGGTTGGCGGTGCCTAGGCTGATCATCACGATGTCGGCGGCCGGCCCCCAGAGCTGGCGGGCGGCCTGCAGGGCCAGCAGGTCGGGCGCGTTGGCGGCGAGTCCGCCGTCCACGAAGACATGGCCTGCTGCGGCGTGCGCGGGAAAGTAGGTGGGGGCGGCCGATGAGGCCAGCATGGCGTCCATCAGCGTCAGGCCCAGCCGGTCCCTGTCGGGCAGGGCGCCGCTGGCCAGCAGGTGCAGCTGCGATGAATTCCAGTTCACGGCGGGCAGCAGCAGCGGCACCTGCAGTTGCCCCAGGGCGGACTGCTCCGCTTGCGGCATGGCCTCCTTGATCGCTGCGCGCAGCGGGGCGCTGTCATAGAGCGCCTTGCCCATGGCCTGGCGCAGGCCGGGCAGCCATTTGGAGGGAAAGATGGCGGGGCCGTGGTCCAGCAGCAGTTGCTTGATGCGCGCGGGCTGGCAGCCGCTGGCCAGGGCGGTGGCGATGATTGCGCCGATGGAGGTGCCGGCGAACAGGTCCACTTTCTCCAGCAGGTCGCCGTTGCCGAATTCGCGGTGGATGCGCTCCAGCACATGGGCGCTGAACAGGCCGCGATAGCCGCCGCCCGACAGGCTCAGGACGACCCGGCGCCGGCGCAGGCCCTGGCGCACCGCGCTGGACAGGGGCGGTACGTCGAAGTCCATCACAGCGCGTGCACGGTGACGCCCCGGGCGGAGGCCTGCGCCAGGTAGAGGTTGGCGGGCTCGGTGTAGCAGACCTTGAGCAGGTCGGCCGTGGCGATGAGCAGCCGCAGGTCCTGCGCCAGCGGCGCCGTGCCCCGCGGGCCCTGGCTGTCCAGCGGCGCGAAGTTGCGCCATTCGATGAAGCGCTCCAGCACCTTGTTGTCCACGCTGGTCAGCATGGAGGCGCCTTCGGCGCGCAGGTTGGCATACAGCGCATCGAGCAGGGAGAACCACTCGTTGCGGTCGCGCAGGTCGTGGAATGCCTCGGCCACGGCCGCCTTGGCGATGGCCATGGACAGGTCGCTGACGATGCAGTCCAGAGGCCGGATGGTGGAGAACCACTGCAGGGTCGCGGGCTCCTGGTTCGCCATCCACAGCAGGCAGCGGGGGCCCAGCAGGTAGCGGCTCATGGCGCGCGCCGGGCGGGTACGTCGATATCGCCGCGCGCCCCGGACATCTGTGCAGCGGACAGATCCATGGCTTGGCGCGGCAGTGGCAGCGATCTGCAGATGTCAGCCACCGTGCGGGGGGCGCGCTCGTTGGCGGACAGGGCCACCATGTGCTCCTCGCTGACGATCACGTAGCGCTTGCGGCCCTGGGAGATGAGGGCCACCCCGTCGTGATCGGCCTGTTTGAGCACCGCGCCGTACTGCGCCTTGAAGACCGAGATCGGCATGGGCGTGGTGTTGCGCGGCATGGCCGATCCGACCTGATGGCTCAGGTCCCGCAGGGCGCGGTTCAGCGGGTCGCGTTCGCCCTCGGGCAAGGCAGCGTCGGTGCGGGCGGAGAAATGGGACGGCATGGTCGACCTTTCTGGTCAGGTTGTGCTGCCATTGTTGGTCAGGCTGACCAGGGTGTCAATTGTGGCGCTGGCAGGCCCCTGCGGCGCCCCCGCAAGGCGCCGGTCCGCACTTGTACCCAGCCGCGTCTGCGCTACACTTGCCCGCTATGTTCATTCATCGCATGTTCATTGCAGGTTGTGGAGACCGGGGAGCCTGGCCCTGGCGCAAGCCTGTCCAACTGAACAGCTGAAGCACCCGGGGCGCGACCCGGCGTGCACCCGAGGCCCTACGGGCCAATCGAATGAATCGGCGCAATCCATGCGCAGCCCGCACCCACACCAGGTCTGCCAGCGCCACGCAATCCGGAGTCTTTCCCGTGATCACCGAACTCGAATTCAAGAGCCTTGCTGCGCAGGGCTACAACCGCATCCCTCTGATGGTCGAGGCGTTTGCGGATCTCGAAACCCCCCTGTCTCTCTACCTCAAGCTGGCCCATGCGGGCGGTGACGGCAAGCACAGCTTTTTGCTGGAGTCCGTGGTGGGCGGCGAGCGCTTCGGGCGCTACAGCTTCATCGGCCTGCCTGCACGCACGCTGCTGCGCGCCAGCGGCTTCGGCGAGGCGGCATGCACCGAGGTGGTGACCGATGGCCAGGTGGTGGAGACGGCCAAGGGCAATCCGCTGGATTTCATCGCTGCCTACCAAAAGCGCTTCAAGGTGGCGCTGCGCCCGGGGCTGCCGCGTTTTTGCGGCGGGCTGGCCGGCTACTTCGGCTACGACGCCGTGCGCTACATCGAGAAGAAGCTGGAAGATTCCTGCCCGCCCGATACGCTCAACTGCCCCGACATCCTGCTGCTGCAGTGCGAGGAAGTGGCGGTGATCGACAACCTGTCGGGCAAGCTGTACCTGATCGTCTATGCCAACCCCGGCGAGAGCGAGGCCTATACGCGCGGCAAGAAGCGGCTGCGCCAGCTGAAGGATTTGCTGCGCTACTCGGTCAGCGCGCCGCAGATCAAGGCCGGCGAGAGCCACCCGGCCCAGCGCAGCTTTGCCAAGGAAGACTACCTGGCGGCCGTGGAGAAGGCCAAGGAGCTGATCGCCGCGGGCGACTTCATGCAGGTGCAGGTGGGCCAGCGCATCCACAAGCGCTTCACGGCCAGCCCCTTGAGCCTGTACCGCGCGCTGCGATCGCTCAATCCCAGCCCCTACATGTACTACTACCACCTGGGCGATTTCCATGTGGTGGGCGCCAGCCCCGAGATCCTGGTGCGCCAGGAGAACACGGACGAGGGCCAGAAGGTCACCATCCGCCCGCTGGCCGGCACGCGCCCGCGCGGCGCCACGCCCGAGGCCGACAAGGCCACCGAAAAGGAGCTGGTGGCCGACCCCAAGGAACGCGCCGAGCACGTGATGCTGATCGACCTGGCGCGCAACGACATCGGCCGCATCGCCAAGACGGGCAGCGTGAAGGTGACCGAGGCCTTTGCCGTGGAACGCTACAGCCACGTGATGCACATCGTCAGCAACGTGGAGGGCATTCTGCGCGACGGCATGGACAACATGGATGTGTTCAAGGCCACCTTCCCGGCCGGCACGCTGACGGGCGCGCCCAAGGTGCATGCCATGGAGATCATCGATCAGCTGGAGCCGACCAAGCGCGGCATCTACGGCGGCGCCTGCGGCTACCTGAGCTTTGCGGGCGACATGGACCTGGCCATTGCCATCCGCACGGGCGTGATCAAGGACGGCACGCTCTACGTGCAGGCCGCCGCCGGCGTGGTGGCCGATTCCGTGCCCGAGATGGAATGGAAAGAGACCGAGCACAAGGCGCGCGCACTGATGCGCGCGGCCGAGCTGGTGGAGGAAGGACTGGAATGAGCACGGACCGCGCCAAGCAGGCCATCGACCTGGTGCAGCACTGCACCGACATGCTGGATGTGCGCCGCAATGTGGATGCGCTGGACGATGTGCTGGTGCCGCTGCTGGTCACGCGCATGGGCTACATGCAGCAGGCCGCGCGCATCAAGGCCGATGCGGCCCAGGTGCGCGACGAGGGCCGCATCGAGGCCATCGTGCGCCGCGTGCGCGAGCGCACGGCCGCCGAGGGCGGCCAGCCCGACATGATGGAGGCGGTGTACCGCCACCTCATGGAGGAATGCATTGCCTACGAGCACCGCGAGTTCGCGCGGCTGCGCGAAGGCGGTGCGCAGGACGATCGTTCCTAGGGCCTGTTCACACTCATGCGGGGATCGCGTTGCCCGGCAGCCAGCGCAGCGCATGGCGCGCTGCCACCCATTCCTCGTTCGTGGGCTCCACGCCCACGGTGACGGCGCTGCCGGTGGCCGAGATCACGGCCGCATCGCGCGCATTGGCCTCGGCGTCCAGCCGCAGGCCCAGAAAGCCCAGGCCCTCGCACACGCGCCGCCGTATCTCGGCGCTGTGCTCGCCCACGCCTGCGGTGAACACCAGCAGATCCAGGCCGCCCAGCACGGCGACCAGGGCGCCGATCTCGCGCACGATGCGCCGCACGTACAGGGCCAGCGCATCGCGGGCGAGCTCGGCCTGGGCATCGATGCCTGACTCCAGCGGCAGCAGCACGCGCGGCTCGGACGAGGTGCCCGAGACGCCCAGCAGGCCGGACTCGTGGTACAGGATGCGGCCCACTTCCTGCAGGCTGAGCTTTTCGATTTCCATCAGGTAGATCACGGCGCCGGGGTCCAGCGCGCCGGTGCGCGTGCCCATCATCAGGCCGTCCAGCGCAGAGAAGCCCATGGTGGTCGCCACGCTTTGCAGGCCCTGCATGGCGCACAGGCTGGCGCCGCTGCCCAGGTGGGCCACCAGGGTGCGCCCGCGCGCCAGGTCGCCATGGCGCTCGGGCAGGGCGGTGGCCATGTATTCGTAGGACAGGCCGTGGAAGCCGTAGCGGCGCAGCCCGCGTTCCCAGGCCGCATGCGGCAGGGGCAGCAGTTGCTCGACCTTGGGCAGCGTGTGGTGGAAGGCGGTGTCGAAGCAGGCCACCTGCACCAGTTCGGGCCGCTCGCGCAGCAGGATGTCCATGGCCTCCAGCGCAAAGGGCTGGTGCAGCGGCGCCAGCGGGATGAAGGCCTTGAGGTCGGCCAGCACGCCGGCATCGACGCGCACGGGCTCGAAGTAGCGGCTGCCGCCGTGCACCACGCGGTGGGCGATGGCGGCCACGCGTGCGCCGTCCAGCTGCGCCAGGCGTGCGGTGATGCGCTCGCGGATCAGCTGCAGCGCGGCGCGGTAGGGGTGGGCTGTGTCCAGGGTGATGGCAAAGGGCGGCACGCCGCTCTCGCCGAAGTCGGGCGCGGGCCCGCCGATGCCCTGGACCTTGCCGTTCCACAGCGGCTTGCGCGGCAGCGGGCGCTGTGCACCGTCGAAGACGGCGAACTTGATGCTGGACGAGCCGCAGTTGAGCACCACGACCAGTTCGCGGGCGGGGGAGGATGCGGTGTGGGCAGGGATCATGGCGGCGAGTTCCGGTAGCGGTGGGCCAGCAGCAGGGCGATGGCGCAGGAGGCGATGCGCGAGGCGCGGCTGTCGGCGCGGCTGGTCAGGATCACGGGCACCTTGGCGCCCATGACGATGCCGGCGCTGGCCGCCTCGCCCATGTACATGAGCTGCTTGGCCAGCATGTTGCCGCTTTCCAGGTCGGGCACGACCAGGATGTCGGCCTGGCCCGCCACGGGCGAATCGATGCCCTTGGTGCGCGCTGCGGCCATGGACACGGCGTTGTCGAAGGCCAGCGGCCCGTCGAGCACGCCGCCCGCGATCTGGCCCCGGTCGGCCATCTTGCACAGCGCGGCGGCGTCCAGCGTGGCCGGCATGTGCGGGCTCACGGTCTCCACGGCGGCCAGGATGGCGACCTTGGGCTCGGGCACGCCGATGGCATGGGCCAGGGCGATGGCGTTGCGCACGATGTCGGCCTTTTGCTGCAGGTCGGGTGCCAGGTTGATGGCCGCGTCGGTGACGATGAAGGGGCGCGGGTAGTGCGGCGTCTGCAGCACGAAGCAGTGGCTGACGCGGCGCTTGGTGCGCAGGCCGGCGGCGGCGGCCACGACCTCGGCCATGAGTTCGTCCGTGTGCAGGCTGCCTTTCATGATGGCCTCGACCTCGCCGCAGGCGGCCAGCTCGGCGCCACGCGTGGCGGCGGCGTGGCTGTGCGGCACGTCCTCGATGCGCAGGCCGCCCAGGTCCAGCCCGTGCTCGGCCGCCACGGCCTCCAGCCGTGCGCGCGGGGCCACCAGCACGGGGTCGATCAGGCCTTCGCGGCGCGCGTCCAGCGCGGCCGAGAGGCTGGTCTCGTCGCAGGGATGGACCACGGCCACGCGGATGGGCGGCAGGCCGGCCACATGGGCCAGCAGGCGCTGCAGGCCGTCGCGTCCACCGGCCTCCAGCCGGATCTCGGGCAGGCTGGTGCGCTGGCGCTCGATGTGGCGGGCCGGCGCATGCACGGTGGCCTGGCCCTCGATCACGGCGGCGCCATGCTGGTTGGTGCAGGCCACGGCCAGCGTGACCTGGCGCTGCTCGGCCTGCTTGGCCAGCACCTCCACGCGCACGGTCAGCCGGTCGCCTGCGGCCAGCGGCGCCAGAAAGCGCAGCGTCTGGCCGACCAGGGTGGTGCCGGGGCCGGGCAGGCGCGTGCCCAGCACCGAGGCCAGCAGCATGCCGCCCCACATGCCGTGGGCGATCAGGGCCGTGTCGTCATCGTCGGCGCCGGCAACCGTGCCAGCACCGGCACCGGCACCAGCGCCGTCGGCCACGGCCGCGCCCGACAGGGCGGCGAACAGGCGCAGGTCCTGGGTGCTCAGCGTGCGTTCCAGGCTGGCGCTGTCGCCCACGTCCAGCTCGTCGAAGCTGTGGTTGCGCAGCAGGGCCAGGTCTTCGGGCGGCAGGGCCGCATCGGAGGCAGTGGAGAGGTTCATCGCTTCTTTCGGGTACCTGTGTGCGCGCGGCTGGCCGGTGCGCGCGGGGTGGGCCTGGCGGCCGGGGCTTCGGGTGGGGCCGCTTCCTGGGGGGCCTCCCTGGCCTGCGCCACCTCCAGCGCCTGCACGAAATGCGCCATGGCCTGCAGCAGGCGCTGGTGCTCGGCATCGCTGAGGTTGCCTCCCTGGTTGGCCAGCTCGTCCACCGTGGTCATGCCCCAGCGGATGTCGGCCGCCGGCGAGGCGGCCAGCAACTGGGTGATGGCGGCCATGGCGGCGTCGGGCTCGCGCTGCATCAGCAGGGCCTGGCGGCGCACGATGCGGCGGAACTGCGCCATGTCGGGCGGCACGCCGCCCAGGTGATCCTGCAGCAGCCGCCAGGCGTGGCGGAAGTGGCGCTCATCGGCCTCGCCGCGTGCACGCAGCACATGGAACAGGGCGCGGATGACGGCCTCGTACAGCCCGCCCTGGGCCACGCTTTCGTGCAGCCGTGCCAGTTCCTGGCACATGTACTGGCAGTGCTCGGGCGATTCGCCCGGGTGCGGGCGCGGCGGGCCGTCGTCCTGGCGGCTTTGACCGGCCAGGGCCTGCACCAGGGGCGAGCCATAGATGGCGTGGAACAGCCGCGCCTGCATGGCGTCGCGCTGGTCGCGGTAGGTGTCCAGCATATGCACCACGGCCTGCGACATGGCCTGCTGCGCCTTCAGGAAAGGGTTGTCGGGCTCGACGGGGTGGCGGTCCTCGCGCGCCTGCTCGGCGGCCTGGGCCACGGCAGGGGCCAGCGGGTGGGAGTCCGACCAGTATTCGTAGCCCACGCGCAGCGGATGCATGGCCTGCAGCCAGCGCGCCGACAACGGCGTGGACAGGGCCTGCACCCAGGGCTGCACGGTGTTGCGGTACAGGGCGAGGTTGATTTCGGAGACGCGGGCGGCGGCGGCAAAGTGGCGCTCGCTTTCGGGGTCGGGCCGGACGATGTCGCGCACCTCGGCCAGGTCGCTGCGGCGGATCTTCATCAGGTAGGCCGCGTCGGTCAGTTCCTGCGGCGGCACGCCGGCCGGGCGGTCGGCGATCTCGGCGCGGTAGATGCCGGCGGGCAGCAGGTCGATGATGTCGATGTGCGCCGCGAACTCGCGGTGCTCCTTGCGGCCCACGGCGCCCGAGACAAAGATGCCCAGGTGGCCGATGCTGTCGTGCGTGGCGAAGACGATGGTCTGGTCGTGGGCGGCGATGTCCTCGTCATCACGGTACAGGTCGGTGATCCAGCCCAGGGCCTGGCCCGGCGGCGTGATGTTGTCGCCATGCGAGCAGAACACCACGATGGGCGAGCGGATGTTGCGCAGGTCGATGCGCACGCCGTCCGAGGTGGTCAGCTCGGCCGTGGCCAGCCGGTTGCCGATGAACAGGTTGTCCACGATGTACTGCATCTCGCGGCCTTCCAGGAAGACATGGCCGCCCCAGTACTTCTCGAAGCCCAGGTAGCGCGGCCCCTCGGTGTCCACGTCGGCATAGACCTGGTACTGCTTTTCCCACAGCGTGTTGGCGGGGTTGAGGTTCTCGAAGTTCTGCACCAGCCAGGCGCCGTCGAAGCGGCCCGCACCCAGGTCGCTGGTCAGTGCCGTCACCCAGCTGCCGCCCATGAGGCCGCCGCCGTAGCGCATGGGGTTGTCTCCGGCCCAGTACGACAGCGGCGCACCGGCCACGATGATGGGCCCGAACAGCTCGGGCCAGACGGCGGCCGTCATGAGGATCTGCCAGCCGGCCTGGCAGTTGCCGATGACGGCGGGCTTGCCCCGGCTCTCGGGGTGAAGCTCGGCGACCTTGCGCACGAATTCGGCCTCGGCGCGCATCACGTCCTCGACGGTCTGGCCGGGCACGGGATCGGGCAGGAAGCCCACGAAGTAGCAGGGATGGCCGGCCTTGAGGGCGGCGCCGATCTCGCTGTCGGGCTTGAAGCCGCCGATGCCAGGGCCGTGGCCCGCGCGCGGATCGACGACGATGAAGGGGCGCTTGGCCGGGTCGATGACCGTGCCCTCCATGGGCGCGATGCGTGCCAGCCCGTAGTTGACGGGACGCGGCAGCTCCAGGCCGGACATCACGATCTCGGCCTGGAAGCTCAGCACATTGGGCACTTCCTCGGCCAGGTGGGCGCGGTACTGGTTGCCGCGCTGGCGCCGGATGTCGGCATACAGCAGCGTGCGCTGCCAGGCATCGGTGGCGTACTGTGCAGCTGCCTGGGGCAGCTTCAGCGGATCGCCCCACAGTGCCCCCACGTCCACGGTGCCGTGGCTATCGAGGTGCTCGTTCATCTGGCCCACTCCTTTAACGGGCATGTCCTGCCCCCTGCTTGCAGATTGCGTGTGAATGGCCGCCAAACGGCCCCGCGCCTGCGGGACCGTGCGGCTTGTGTCAGCCCCTGGGCTCTTCAGCCGTGGGCGGCAGCGTCCCGGGCCGTTTCGGCGGCAGCCGCTGCAATGGGCTGCTGCGCCGCATGGTCGGGCGGGGTGACGGATGGGGTCACGGACTGGGCCATGGACTGCACGGCCGAGGTCCAGCGCGCCAGCAGGTCGCTCCAGGGCACGGCCGTGTCGGCCGCGCCCTGGGCGCCGCCGCTCAGCGTGGCTGCCACCTGCTGCTGCCAGTCGTGCACGGCCTGCTGCACGCCCTGGGCCAGGGTCATCTGGCTGGCCATGGCGGTCTGGGCCAGGGCCTGGGCATGGCCCATGCGCAGGTGGGCGTGGCGCCAGAAGGCCTGGGCGGGCAGGGTGGCCAGCTCCTGCCAGCTGCTGGTCTGCTGCACGCCCTCGATCTCGTTGCCGGTCTCGGCGATGCGCTCGGGGCCGTTGCGTGCG
Source organism: Delftia sp. WSY_12 (assembly GCF_043104645.1). Classification (NCBI taxonomy): domain Bacteria; kingdom Pseudomonadati; phylum Pseudomonadota; class Betaproteobacteria; order Burkholderiales; family Comamonadaceae; genus Delftia; species Delftia sp. WSY_12. Next base: position 64,307 of record NZ_JBICKW010000007.1, on the reverse strand, counting down.
GCATGCTCCAGCCATTGCTGGCCGCTTTCCTGCAGCAGCCGGCTCAGGTGCAGCTGCAGTTCGAGCTGGGCCTTGAGCAGATGGAGGGGAATGGTCTGTGCGCTCATATGGAACTCCTTGCTGGTTGACGTGGAAAGATGCCTTGGCGGCGGAACGAAACTCAGGCCATCTGGCCGATGGTCTTGCGAAAGCGGGCGAGCGTGAGGGCGAACAGCACGGAGCCGATGGCGGCCAGTGCGAGAAAGGGCTTCCAGACCACGTCCAGCCCCGCTCCGCGGTAGAGGATGGCCTGCGACAGCTCGACAAAGTGGGTGGTCGGCGCGGCCAGCATGATGGTCTGCACCAGCTGCGGCATGCTTTCGCGCGGCGTCATGGCGCCCGACAGCAGCTGCAGCGGCAGCAGCACGAGCACCAGCAGCATGCCGAACTGTGGCATGTTGCGCGCCAGCGTGGCAAGGAAGATCCCCAGCGACGTTGTGGCGAACAGGCACAGCGCGGCCCCTGCCAGGAACAGCGGCTGAGAGCCTTCGATGGGAACGCCCAGGGCGCCGCGCACCACGAGGTTGAGCGAGGCAAATGCGGTGACCAGCACGACCAGTCCCATGGACCATATCTTGGCCAGCATGATCTCGGTCGGTGTCACCGGCATGACCAGCAGGTGCTCCACCGTGCCGTGCTCGCGCTCGCGGATCAGCGCCGCGCCCGTGAGGATGATGGACAGCATGGTCACGTTGTTGATGATCTGCATCAGCCCGCCGAACCAGACCTTGTCAAGCGCGGGATTGAAGCGCGCGCGCACCACCAGGTCCACGGGCAGGGCGGTGGCGCCCCGAAAGCGCCGCACGAACTCGCTGACCTCGGCCGAGACGATCTGCTGCACGTAGCTGTTGCCCGTGAAGGCCTGGCTCATGCGCGTGGCGTCCACGTTCAGCTGCAGCTCGGGCGCGCGGCCCGCCAGCACGTCGCGCTGGAAGTTGGGCGGGATGTTGAGCACGAAGGTGTAGGTGCCCGAGTCCATGCCCGGGTCCATCTGCGTGCGGTCGATCATGGCCGGCGGCGCGAACTGCGGCGGATAGAAGGCGCCCGCGATGCGCTGCGACAGCGGCGAGCCGTCCTCGTCCACGATGGCGATGGGCGCGTTGTGCAGGCTCTCGGGCATGGCCGTGGCCGCCGTGTAGATGGAGACCGTGAACACATAGGCGATGAGCACCAGCAGCACGGGGTCGCGCCACAGGCTCCACAGCTCCTTGACGCCCAGCCGGTAGATGTTGGAGAAAAGGCGGGTGCGCATGTCAGCTCTCCTGCTTTCTGGTCAGCGCAATGGCCAGGCCCAGGATCGCCGGCACGGACAGCAGCAGCGGCCCGAACGAGCCGGCCAGCTCCCGAAATCCCAGCGCCTTGCTGAACACGCCGCGGCTGATGGCGATCATGTGGCTGGCCGGATAGACCTCGCCGATGGCGCGGCCCACGCCCTCCAGCGAGGACACGGGGTCGACCAGGCCTGCGAACTGCGTGGTGGGGATCAGCGTGCCGATCAGCACCAGGAACATCGAGGCGATCTGGCTGCGCGTCAGCGTGGAGGCCAGCAGGCCGAAGCCCGTGGAGGCGCCGCTGAAGATCAGCGCCGCCAGGGCCAGCGTGGCAAAGCTGCCCGTCACGGGCACGCCGAACAGGGTGACGGCCATCAGGCACATCAGCAGGAAGTTCAGCATGGCCAGCACCACATAGGGCAGTTGCTTGCCCAGCAGGAATTCGGTGCGCGTGACCGGCGTGACGTAGAGGTTGGTGATGGAGCCGCTTTCCTTCTCGCGCACCACGGCCAGCGCCGTCAGCATGGCCGGCAAAAGCAGCAGCAGCAGGGGCATGACGGCCGGCACCATGGCCGGCAGGCTGCGCACGTCGGGGTTGTAGCGAAAGCGCGTCTGGATGTCGATGAGGCCGGCCGGCGCCACGCCCAGGCGCTCGCGCGCCTGCTCGGTCAGCCAGTGCTGGTGGATGCCCTGCAGGTAGCCGCGCACGGTCTCGGCGCGCGTGGGCATGGCGCCGTCGAACCAGGCGCCCACCTGCACGGAGCCGCCGCGCAGCACATCGCGCGCAAAGCCCGGGGGGATCTCGATGGCCAGGGTCAGCTCGCCGCTGCGCATGCGGCGGTCCAGTGCGTCGTAGTCGGTCAGCGGCGGCTGCTCGATGAAGTAGCGCGAGCCCGACAGGCTCATCGCATAGCTGCGGCTGATGGTGGTCTGGTCGCGGTCCAGCACGGCAAAGCGCAGGTCCTCCACGTCCAGGCTGATGCCGTAGCCCATCACGAACATCAGGATCAGCGAGCCCACCAGGGCCAGCGTGGCGCGCACCGGGTCGCGCTGCAGCTCCAGCGCTTCGCGCCAGACATAGCTGAGCATGCGCTGGGCGCTGAAATGGCGGCGGCGCGCAGTGTGCGTTTCCACGGCAGCGGGGGCGGCAGGCGCGGCCGGTTCCTCGGCGGCCGGGGCCTCGCCGCCACCGGCCTCGACCAGGTAGCCGATGAAGGCTTCCTCCAGCGTGGCCGCGCCGCGCTTGGCCACCAGGCGCGCGGGCGTGTCGCTGTCCAGCACCTTGCCCGCATGCATCATGGACATGCGGTCGCAGCGCTCGGCCTCGTTCATGAAGTGGGTGGAGATGAAGATGGTCACGCGGTCGCGCCGCGACAGCTCCACCAGCAGGCGCCAGAAGCCGTCGCGCGCCACGGGGTCCACGCCCGAGGTGGGCTCGTCCAGGATGAGCAGCTCGGGCTTGTGCACCATGGCCACGGCCAGCGACAGGCGCTGGCGCATGCCCAGCGGCAGGGCGGCCGGCAGGCTGTGCTGCGCGGCCTGCAGGTCAAAGCGCTGCAGCATCTCGGCCACGCGCGCGGGAATGTCCGCCTCGGGCACGCCGAACAGGCGCGCGTGCAGCACCAGGTTCTGGTGCACGGTCAGCTCGCCGTACAGCGAGAACGCCTGGGTCATGTAGCCCACGCGGCGGCGCGTGTCGATGTCGCGCGGGTCCACGGGCTGGCCGAACAGCCAGGCCTGGCCCTCGCTGGCCGGCAGCAGGCCGGTCAGCATCTTCATGGTGGTGCTCTTGCCGCAGCCGTTGGAGCCCAGGAAGCCGAAGATCTCGCCGCGGCGGATGCGGAAGGACACATGGTCCACGGCGACGAAGTCGCCAAATCGCATGGTCAGGTCCCTGGCCTCGATGGCGATGTCGTCCTCGCCGCCCTCGGGCAGGGGGGCGATGGTTACGGGCGCATGGCCGCGCTTTTTCTCTTCGGGCAGCAGGGCGATGAAGGCCTCTTCCAGCGAGCGGCTGGCCGTGCGCTGCAGCAGCTCGGCCGGCGTGCCCGTGGCCAGCACGCGGCCCTCGTCCATGGCCACCAGCCAGTCGAAGCGCTGGGCCTCGTCCATGTAGGCCGTGGCCACCAGCACGCTCATGCCGGGGCGCTGGCGGCGGATGCGCGCGATCAGGTCCCAGAACTGGGCGCGCGCCAGCGGGTCCACGCCCGTGGTGGGCTCATCAAGAATGAGCAGGTCGGGGTCGTGGATCAGCGCGCAGCACAGGCCCAGCTTCTGCTTCATGCCGCCCGACAGCTTGCCGGCCGGCCGCTCCAGGAATTTGCGCAGGCCCGTGGCCTGGGTGAGATCGTCGATGCGCCGGCGCCGCTCGGCCGCGTCATGGCCGAACAGGCGCGCGAAGAACTGCAGGTTCTCCTCCACCGACAGCGTGGGATAGAGGTTGCGCCCCAGGCCCTGCGGCATGTAGGCCACGCGCGGGCAGACGGCCTCGCGGTGCCGGCGCTGGGCCATGTCGCCGCCCAGCACCTCGACGCTGCCTTCCTGGATCTGGCGCGCCCCGGAGATCAGCGCCATGAGGCTGGACTTGCCCACGCCGTCCGGCCCGATCAGGCCGACCATGCGGCCTTCGGGAATGTCCAGGTCGATGCCCGCCAGCGCCTCGACCTGGCCATAGCGCTGGTGCACGCCCTTCAGGCGCACGACCCAGCCGCTGGCGTGGGGCGTCGTGCTCTCGCTCATTGCGCGGGCTGGGCTGGCAGCTTGATGGCCAGGTTGGCGGGCCACTCATGGCTGGCATCGGTACGCAGCCAGGCCATGCCGGGCACGCCGGTCTTGACCTGTTCCAGATGGCGGCGCAGCAGCTCCGGCGGGATCTGGGCGCGCACGCGGAACATCAGCTTCTGGCGCTCGCTGGCGGTCTCCACGGTCTTGGGCGTGAACTGGGCCTGGCTGGCGACGAAGGAGACGCGGGCCGGAATCACGTACTCGGGCGCGGCGTCCAGCACCAGACGCACCTCGCTGCCCAGGGCAATGCGCCCGGCGGCGGTCTCGGGCACGAAAAAGGTCATGTAGACATCGGACAGGTCCAGCAGGTTGAGCACGCGCCCGCCTGCGCCCAGTACCTCGCCGGGCTGGGCCACGCGCAGCTGCACGCGGCCGTCGCGCGGGGCCTTGAGCACGCCGTCGTCGATGTCGGCCTGCACGCGCGCCACCGTGGCCGTGGCCGCCTGCACCTGGGAGCGCACGCCGACCACCTGGGCCTCGGCCGCCTTCACGGCGGCCTGGGCAGCGGCGGCCTGGGCACGCGTGGCGGCCAGCGCCGCCTCGCTGCCGCGCACGCGGGCGCGGTCGTCATCGAGCTCCTGCACCGAGGAGGCACCCTCGCGCGCCAGCGTTTCCGAGCGCTTGAAGCGGCGTTGCGCGGCGTCCACCTCGGTCTCGCGCTGCACGATCAGGGCCTGGGCGGCGGCCAGGTCGCTGCGGCGCAGGGTGACCTGGGCCTCGGCCGCGGCCACGCTGTGCTCGGCCTGCTGGCGCATGGCGTCGGCTTCCTGGCGCTGGGCGCGCAGGGTGTCGATCTGCATGCGCGCCACGGGCTGGCCGGCCTGCACGAAGTCGCCCTCGCGCACCAGGATTTCCTCCACGCGGCCGGGCAGCTTGGTGGAGATGTCGATCTCGGTGGCCTCGACCCGGCCATTGCTGCCGACGAAGCCCTCGCCCGGGCCCTTGGGCGTGAAGGTCTTCCAGGCCCACCAGGCCACGAGGGCCAGGACCGCCACGGCGGCGATCGGCACGATCTTGTTCTTCAGAGAGGTGTTCTTGTCCATGGGCGGGTCCGGATGCTTCAGGAATTCGGGGGATCGGCAGGCGTGGCCGGCACGGTGGCGGGCAGCGCGGCAGGTTCCGCCCCGCTGCCGCCGCCCAGGGCGGCATACAGGCCCACCTGGCTGGACAGCAGGGCGCGCCGCGCCTGCACCAGCTGCTGGCGTGCGGCCAGCAGGTCGCGCTGGGCGTCCAGCACCTCCAGGTAGGCGGCCGAGCCGTTGTCGTAGCGCAGCTGCGCCAGCCGCGCGCGCTCGGCCTGGGCCTGCACGGCGGTGCGCTGCACGGTGATCTGTTCGGACAGCCAGCGGCGCGCGGCCAGGCCATCGGCCACCTCGCGGAAGGCGGTCTGTATGGCTTTCTCGTACTGGGCCACGGCCATGTCGCTGCGGATCTCGCCCAGCTCCAGGTTGGCGCGGCGCCGGCCGCCGTCGAAGATGGGCAGGGACACCGTGGGCACGAAGGCCCAGGCGCGGCTGCCGCCGTCGAACAGGCCGTCGAGTTCGGCGCTGGCCGTGCCCCAGCGGGCGGTGAGCGCAATGCGCGGGAAGAAGGCGGCGCGCGCCGCGCCGATCTGTGCCCGGGCCGCGCGCAGCTGGTGCTCGGCCGCGGCAATGTCGGGCCGCGCCGTGAGCAGTTCCGAGGGCAGGCCCGGCCGCAGCTCGGCCAGCACCAGGGCGTCGTCAAAGGGTGCGGCGGCGGGCAGCGGGCCCGGGTGGGCGCCGACCAGCTGCGCCAGTGCGTGCAGCTGCTGCGCGCGTGCCAGCTCCAGCTGGGCCAGCAGGGCCTGCGCCTGGGTCAGCAGGGTCTGGACCTGGGCCAGCTGCAGGCGCGAGCTGGCGCCCACGGCCTCGCGGCGCGTGAAGATGCGAAAGGATTCCTGGCGCGTGGCCAGCGTCTCGCGCGCAATGGCCACGCGCTCGTCCAGCTCGCGCAGGCCCAGGTAGCCGTCGGCCAACTGGGCGATCAGCGCGGTCTGCACGGCGTGGCGGCCCGCATCGCTGGCCAGCCAGGTCTGCAGGGCCGCGTCCTTGAGGCTGCGCACGCGGCCCCACAGGTCCAGCTCCCAGCTGCTGAAGCCGACCTCGGCGCGGTACTCGCCGCTGACCACGGAGCGGCCCGAGAGGTTGAGGTCGCCCGGCACGCGCGCCCGTGCGGCCTGGCCGCCCACGCCAATGGCCGGGAACAGCTCGGAGCGCTGGATCTGGAAGGCCGCGCGCGCCTCTTCGGCGCGCAGCGCGGCCACGCGCAGGTCGCGGTTGTGCTCCAGCGCGGTGGCGATCAGCTGGCGCAGCACGGGGTCGGTGAAGTACTCGCGCCAGGGCAGGCCGGCGGCGGCGACACCCTGGGCGCCCGCCTGCAGATGGGCAGGCCAGGCCTCGGGCGTGGGCAGGGGCGGCGGCTCGTGCGGCGGCGCCAGGGAGGCACATCCTGCCAGGGCTGCGGCCAGTGCGGCTGCCAGCGCGGCGGCGGCGGTTCGGGGGAGTGGGAGGGTCATCTGCAGTGCTGCGGGGCGCCGGTGCGGCAGCCGCTAGTTGAGGATGTGGTGGCCGCCATCGACATACAGCGTGCAGCCCGTGATGGCGCGCGCCCCGTCCGAGGCCAGGAAGGCGCACAGCGGCCCCACGTCGTCGGGCTGCAGTTCGCCGGCAATGGGCGAGCGGCGCACGCTGTCGGCCACGAGTTCATCGAACGCGGCAATGCCCGAGGCCGCGCGCGTGGCGATGGGCCCGGGCGAGACGGCATTGACGCGGATGCGCGAGGGGCCGAGCTCGGCCGCCAGGTAGCGCGTGGTGGACTCCAGCGCGGCCTTGACCGGGCCCATGATTCCGTAGTGCGGCATGACCTCGCTGGCGCCCAGGTAGCTCAGCGTCATGAGGCTGCCGCCGCTGGCCGCCATCAGCGGCTCGGCCAGGTGGGCCATGCGGATGAAGGAGTGGCAGGAGATGTCCATGGCCAGCGCAAAGCCCTCGCGGGAGCTGTCCACCACGCGGCCCTGCAGGTCCTTGCGCGGGGCGTAGGCCACGGCGTGCAGCACGAAGTCCAGCCGGCCCCAGCGCACGGCGGCGGCATCGAACAGCGCGCGCATCTGCTCGTCGTCGCCCACGTCCAGCGGCATGCGCAGCTCGGCACCGATCTCGTCGAGCAGGGGCTCCACATGCGCCCGGGCCTTGTCGTTCTGCCAGGTCGCGCCGATCTCGGCGCCCGCCGCATGCATGGCCCGGGCACAGGCCCAGGCAATGCTGTCGCGGTTGGCGATGCCGACGATCAGGCCTTTTTTGCCAGCCAATAGCGTCATCTCGAATGCTCCAGATCAGAAGGTCTGCCGGGAAACAGGCCGCCTTGGGGCGGCTTCGTCAGGAATCACGGGGCATGGCGCGGCATTGCCGACATATGCGCCACGGCGAATGTTTGTATTTCCTGTGACTACGAAGCTTTTGATAGCTTGTTTTGATGCATGCAAATCAAAGGTTTGCATGCCAATATCGTCTCCTGGTCTTTTTCATTCTATCTATGTTGCACTGCAGCGACCGATTTTGGCGATGCCGTTTCGTTATATCGATGCAGTTCACTCCATAGTCTTGACTCAGGTCAAAGAGGGCTGCCTCACGGGGAGAATGCCGCTTGCCGCCGGTTGCTGTGCCCAGTAGAGCAATGGTGTCTTTTTGCGCCAACAGCCGAGCATTCCCTGTATTGGCCGGATTTCAATGAATACAAGGTATTCACACCATATTGGTGCATGGGAGGTAAAGAAAACCGGAAATCTGCCGATGGTCCGTGGACAGAGAAAATCCCCGGCCTGCAAAGGCCTGGGGCCGCCATTCAGTCAAGACAAGACCGAAGGAAGACGATCAATCCATGACCAGCATTTCATCCACCGGCGCCAGCTTTGCCGCCAGCGCAGCGGGCATGCGGCCCACGGTGTCCGTGAGGTCGTCAGCGACCACGGCAGCTGCTGCACCCGCCGACCCGGGCACGCAGGTCACGCTGGGCCAGTCCGCAGGGTCCAGCGTCATCTATGCCAAACCGCAGCCCGTGGAACTGGGCCAGTTCAGGCTGACCCGGGCCTGGGCCTCGCAAGACAGGGACGACATCAGCACCCTGATGGCGCGCAACCTGGGCCTGGGCCCGTCGGCCAGCCTGGCCGACCGCTGGCGCGGCCTGGGCGGCGCCCTGCTGTCGCGCTTTGCGGCCACGCCGTCGGACTACCAGCAGACGGTTGCGGAGTACCAGGCGCCCACGGCGGCCGACTCCGTCGCAGGCAGCGCGGATGCGCAGGCCCTGGACAAGTCCGCACTGAGCGATGTGTCCGTGGGCGCTGCCACCGTGAGCCTGAAGATCCGCACGCAATCGGGCCAGACCGTGGAGCTGCGGATTGCCACGAACGACGGCAGCGAAGCGGGCAGCAGCAGCGGGCTGCGGGTCGAGGTCAAGAGTTCCGGCACCTTGAGCCAGGCCGAGAGCGCGGCCATTGCCCAGCTGGCCGACGGGCTGGACGAAGCGCTGGAAGGCCTGGGAAAGCCGGGCAAGCCCCAGCTGGAACTGGGCAAGCTGATGGACTTCGACCGCAGCGTGCTGTCCGGCCTGGACCTGGACATCAAGAACCCCAAGCCTTCGCAGCCCCTGTCCTCGTTCAGCCTGCATGTGGGCGCCGATGGCCGATCGGTGGCGATGAAGGGCGCGGCGGGCGAGCTGGCCGTCAACCTGCAGTCCGATGCCCCCGTGGGCGCCAGCGCTTCGCAGCGCCAGTCCGCGCTGGACCAGCATCTGAAGCGCTTCGATGTGGCCGCGCAGCGCGGGCGCGCGGACGCGAACCTGGTGGACCTGTTCAAGAGCGCCTTCACCCAACTGCACAGCGCGCAGCCCCCTGCGGCGCCGGCCCGGCTGGCTGCGCTGTCCGGGCTGGAGCGGGCCGTGCAGGCCACGCAAAGCGGCCTGGCCGATTTCCAGGCCAGCTTCAGCGGCGACTACGAAAAGACCAATGAGTTCGGCGCCGTGACCGAGGACGGCCGGGCCGCCTACCAGGTCGGCCAGAAGACCACCCGGCAGTCCAGGGGCTCGGCGGGCGAGTCCATCGCCCAGGTGGTGACCGAGTCCCTGAACGCCGAGTCCAAAAAGGCGCGCAACCGCAGCATGCTGGATTTGCAGTCGGGCAACTATGACCTGACCAAGGTGCAGGACAGCCGCACCATCACCACGCTGATCGAGACAGCCGGCAAGCAGGTCACCGGCGCGCTGCGCAAGACGCAAGAGCGCCAGATGCAGACGTGGGACCAGCTGGTGGAGCACCGCACCCAGCAGCACCGCGAAACGCCCGGTGGGCGCAGCTTCACTGAGCAACTCGCGCTGAGGTAGTCGCGCTGAGATAGTCGCGGCGCGGGCCGGGCCGCGTGTCGTCGTTGTGTCACAAAACTTCCGTATAAGAAGTTTTTTTGAACAGAACATGACAACGGCCCGCGCGTTCATGACCGAATTTCATCTTGCCGTCATCCAGGGCGGAGCCACTCAATGAACGCGCGCCGTGCTTTGGCGGCGGGGCTGGCGGCGCTGCTGCTGGCGGCCGTGGGCGGCGGCGTCTGGTACTCGCGCACGGCCCTGGTGCAGGACCGCCAGGCGCAGCGGGCGCAGCAGCAGTCCGTGACGGCACGCGGCCTGATCGGCTCCGAGAAGGAAGCCTTCTTCCAGGACGAGCGCGTGCGCGACGTGCTGGCGCGCCACGGCGTGACGGTGACCGTGCAAAAGGCCGGCTCGCGCAGCATTGCCAACAGCTACGACCCCAAGCAGTACGACTTCGGCTTTCCCTCGGGGGCGCCGGCTGCGGCCCAGCTCAAGGCGGCGGCCAGGGCCGGCACGGTCTACACGCCGTTCTACACGCCCATCGTGTTCGCCAGCTGGCGGCCCATTGCCGAGATCCTGATCGCCAACGGCGTTGCGCAAAAGCAGGGCGACTTCTTTTACGTGACCGATCTTCCCGCCCTGCTGGCCATGGCCGGCAAGGGCACGCGCTGGCGTGACCTGAAGGCCTCCGGCGCCTTTGCCACCGGCAAGGCCGTGCTGCCCGCCAGCACCGATGTGCGCAGCTCCAACAGCGCGGCCATGTACCTGGCGCTGGCCAGCTATGTGCTCAACGGCCAGCAGGTGGTGCAAAGCCCGGCCGACCTGGAGCGCGTGATGCCGCAGGTGGCGCCGCTGTTCCTGCGCCAGGGCTTCCAGGAAAGCTCGTCGGCCGGGCCGTTCGAGGACTACCTGGCCCTGGGCATGGGCAAGGCGCCGCTGCTGGTGGCCTATGAGTCGCAGCTGGTGGAGTTCCTGCTGCGTCACCCGCAGCGCAGGAGCGGCGAGATGGTGATGCTCTACCCGCAGCCCACGCTGTATTCCAAGCATGTGCTCGTGCCCTACACGCCGGCTGGCGAGCGCGTGGGCCAGCTGCTCGAATCCGACCCGCAGCTGCGCGCATTGGCGCAGGAATACGGCTTTCGCACCGGCGGCGACACGCACGGCCCCGAGCGCTGGGCCGGGCAGGGCGTGCAGGCGCCCGCGCAGCTGGTGGATGTGATCGAACCGCCCAGCCAGGAGTGGCTGGAGCGAATGATCGTGGACATGGAGCAGCGCTTCAAATGACTCAAGGACCCAGGAGCAACCGATGAGCAACACCCCCCAGGCCACCACTGCCGCCGTGCCTGCGCAGGAGCAGGATTTCGTGCTGGAGCCGCCCGCGCCCGCCCTGCCCGTGCCCATCGAGTCGGCCAGCGGCAAGGTCCGCCTCAAGGCCGAGGAAGTGCAGCAGCTGGACGCGCAGGTGGCGCAGTTCATCGACGACGTCACCGCCAACGACAGCCAGTCGCCCGCGTTCAAGGGCGCGGTCGAGCGCATCCACGGCATGGGCAACAAGGAGGTGCAGGCCGCTGCGGCCGTCTCCAACCGCATGCTGGAGCGCCCCGTCAAGACGCTGAACAACGGCCTGTTCGACCAGGGCAGCCAGATCGGCCAGGGCCTGATCGACCTGCGCCGCCAGGTGGAGGCGCTGGACCCCTCGCGCCAGGACGACCTGTTCAAGCCGCGCAAGCTGCTGGGCCTGATCCCCATGGGCAACAGGCTGGTGGACTACTTCGACAAGTTCCAGTCCAGCCAGAGCCACCTGAACGCCATCATCGACAGCCTCAAGCGCGGCAAGGACGAGCTGCTGCGCGACAACGCCGCCATTGAGCAGGAAAAGGCCAACCTGTGGGGCCTGATGGAGCGGCTGGAAAAATACATCCACATCGGCAAGAAGCTGGACGCGGCGCTGGAGGCCAAGGCGGCGCAGCTGGACGCCAGCGACCCTGAAAAGGCGCGCGTGGTGCGCGAGGACATGCTGTTCTACGCACGCCAGAAGGTCACCGACCTGCTCACCCAGATGGCGGTGAACGTGCAGGGCTACCTGGCGCTGGACCTGGTGCGCAAGAACAACCTCGAACTAGCCAAGGGCGTGGACCGCGCGACCACCACCACGGTCTCCGCCCTGCGCACGGCCGTCATCGTGGCGCAGGCGCTGGCCAACCAGAAGCTGGTGCTGGACCAGATCACGGCGCTGAACACCACCACGGGCAACCTGATCGCCGGCACCAGCGAGCTGCTGCGCGAGCAAAGCGGGAAGATCCACGAGCAGGCGGCCGGCAGCACCATCGACATCGCCAGGCTGCAGCAGGCCTTCGGCAACATCTACCAGACCATGGACGCCATGGCCGACTTCAAGGTCAAGGCCCTGGCCTCCATGCAAACCACGGTGGACACGCTGTCGCAGGAGGTGGACAAGTCCCGCGCCTATCTGGAAAAGAGCCGCCGCGAGGACGTGCGCGAGGCGCTGCAGGCGCCTGCCGGCGAGGTGGTGCTGTGAGCATGTTCCAGCGCCTGGCGGCCTGGTGGCTGCTGGGCCTTGCGCTGGTCCTGGCCGGCTGCGGCAAGTCGCCCGAACCCGCGCCGCAGGCCGCCGCCAAGGCCGATGCGCCCGCCGGTCCCCAGGGTGCATTCACCGTGCTGGCCGGCTCCGAACTCAAGGACGTGGCGCCCGCGCTGGAGCAGGCCGCCACGGCGGCGGGCGTGCCGCTCAAGCTCAGCTATGCGGGCACGCTGGAGATGGTCGAGCGCATCAATGCGGGCGAGCAGTACGACGCCATCCTGCCGCCCAATGGCGCCTATCCCGCGCTGGCGCTGGCGAACAAGCCGCTGGCGCGCGAAAAGCTTTTCTACTCGCGCGTGGCCCTGGGCGTGAAGGTCCCCGTGCTGCACAAGCTGGGCTGGGACAAGGCCCCGCCCACCTGGGCCGACATCGCACGCGCTGCCGCCCAGGGCCGGCTGCGCTACGGCATGACCAATCCGGCCAGTTCCAACACCGGCATGAGCGCACTGTTCGCCGTGGCCTCGGCCGTGGCCGGCAAGACCGAGGACCTGGACGCCAGGGAGGTCAATGCGAAGTTGCTCAAGGACTTCCTGTCGGGCCAGAAGCTCACCGCCGGCAGCTCCGGCTGGCTGGCCGAGGCCTTCGAGCGTGAGCCCGGCGCCGTCGATGCGCTGGTCAACTACGAGGCCGTGATCCTGCGCCTGAACGAGAAGCTGCCCGCCGCCGACCGGCTCACCCTGGTCTACCCGCGCGACGGCGTGATCTCGGCCGACTATCCGCTGATGCTGCTCAACGCTGCGCGGCGCGCAGACTATGACAAGCTGGTCGCCCAGTTCAAGGCCCCCGCCTTCCAGGGCCAGCCGCTGCGCCAGGCCCAGCTGCGCCCCGCCAGCCCCGAGGCGCAGGCCAGCCCGGCCCTGCCCACGGCGCCCGTGGTAGAGCTGAGCTTTCCGAACCGGCTGGAGGTGATCGATGCCGTGCTCTCGGCCTACCAGAGCGATCTGCGCCGCCCGGCCACCAGCATCTTCGTGCTGGACGTGAGCGGCTCCATGAAGGGTGCGCGGCTGGCGCAGATGAAGGAGGCGCTCAAGCTGCTGTCCGGCGCCGAGGCCTCGGCCGCCAGCCAGCGCTATGCCGCCTTCCAGGCGCGCGAGCGCGTGCTGCTGATTCCGTTCTCGGGCCTGGTCGGCCAGCCCGCGCGCGTGCAGTTCGCGGCGGGCGACCTGCAGGCCGCAAGCGCCCAGGTGCTGGCCTATGCCGACAGCCTGGTGGCCGACGGCGGCACGGCCATCTACGACGCGCTCACGCTGGCCCAGCAGCAGGCACGCCAGGAACTGCGGGCCGATCCCGAGCGCTTCGTCAGCATCGTGCTGCTGACCGATGGCGCCAACACGGCCGGCCGCGACTGGGCCGCATTCGAGCGCGAGCAGCGCATGGCGCGCGACGGCGGCGCGCCGCTGGTGCGCGTCTTTCCCATCATCTTTGGCGAGGCGCAGTCCGGCGAAATGCAGGCCCTGGCCGCGCTGACGGGCGGGCGCGCCTTCGATGCGCGCAACACCGGCAAGAGCGGACTGCCGCTGGTGTTCAAGGAAATCCGGGGCTACCAGTGACAGCGCCGCCAGCGATGGGACCTGCCTGATGCGCCGCCTGCAGCTTTTCTTCTACGGCAACGGCAACCTCGCCGGCCTGGCGCTGGCCCTGCTGGGGCCGGTGCTGCTGTTTGCCGGCGTGATCGGCGCCGGCTGGGGCTGGATCACGCTGGGACTGTACGTCGCGGGCCTGCTGCTGGGCTGGGCCCTGCAGCCCGCGGGCGCCAGCTTCGAGCGGGCGCTGCAGCAGCACTGGAGCGCCGAGGACATCCGCGAACGCATCGACGAACTGGTGCAAAAGGCCCGCCCGATGCTCACGCCCGAGATGCAAAAGCACCTGGACAGCGTGCGCGGCTCGGTGCACGAGGTGCTGCCCTCGCTGGCCGAGGCCGGCCCGGTCTTCAACGACGGCCTGTTCACCGTGCGCGAGACGGTGCTGCAGTACCTGCCCGCCACGCTGTCGCACTATGCGGCGCTGCCGCCGCTGTTCCGTGTCACCCAGCCCGTGCAGGACGGCAAGACGCCCAGGCAGCTGTTGACCGAGCAGCTGGCGCTGCTTGCCGGGCAGATGCAGCAGGTGGTGGCCCATGTGGCGGCCAGCGACGCGCAGGCGCTGCTGGCCAATGGCCGCTTCTTGAAGCAGAAGTTCGACCAGCCGGATTTCCTGAAGTGAGGCGCCTGCAGGGTCGTCCCGCCACGCTGCGCGGGCCCTGTGTTAGCATGCTCCGCCATGCAGCCTGCTGCATTCCCGTCTTCCAGACACCTGAACTCTCGATCCAAGACAGCCATGAACGGTACGCCCGTTTCGATCATCGTTGCACAGTGGTGGCGCTTCCAATAAGGAAGCGGCACGTCGTCGCGGTTGCGTACCGCACCTTGCCGCCGTGACGGCAGCAAGGCTCACTCAGCAGATGGCTCCCCGGCACGGCGGCTCCCAGAACCCAGGAGATTGCCCAGATGCCCTCAGATTCCCCCTTCCAGACCCAGGCAGCATTGCGCGCATTCCCGCGCCAGCCTTCGCTGCGGCATGCCCGCGCCACCCGTTTTTCCCTTTGAGACCCAGGAGCCGGTATGACCAGACTGCTGATGATCGACAACTACGACAGCTTCACCTACAACATCGTCCAGTACTTCGGCGAGCTGGGTGCCGATGTCACCGTGGTGCGCAATGACGAGGCCACGCTGGACGAGGTGATCGCCCTGGTCGAGCGCGAGAAGATCGACCGCCTGGTGATCTCGCCCGGCCCCTGCTCGCCGGCCGAGGCCGGCATTTCCGTGGCGGCCATACAGCACTTTGCAGGCCGCCTGCCCATCCTGGGCGTGTGTCTGGGCCACCAGAGCATTGGCGCGGCCTTCGGCGGCGACATCGTGCGCGCGGGCCAGCAGATGCATGGCAAGACCAGCGTCATCACCACCGACCGCAAGGGCGTGTTCGCCGACCTGCCCGAGCAGTTCACGGTCAACCGCTACCACTCGCTGGCCATCGCGCGCTCCAGCCTGCCCGAATGCCTGGAGATCACGGCCACCAGCGAGGACGGCGAGATCCAGGGCGTGCGCCACACCAGCCTGGCCATCGAGGGCGTGCAATTCCACCCCGAGAGCATCCTCACCGAGCATGGCCATGCCATGCTCAAGAATTTCCTGGAACAGAAGGCCTGAGCAGGCCGGCACCCAACCGAGACACCGCAATGACCCAGATCACCCCCCAGGAAGCGCTGCAGCGCACCATCGAGCACCGCGAAATCTTCCACGACGAGATGCTGCACCTGATGCGCCTGATCATGCGCGGCGAGCTGTCGCCCGTGATGACGGCGGCCATCGTCACCGGCCTGCGCGTGAAGAAGGAGACCATCGGCGAGATCACGGCCGCGGCCGAGGTCATGCGCGAGTTCTCCAACAAGGTCCATGTGGAGGACAAGCGCCACCTGGTGGACATCGTGGGCACGGGCGGCGATGGCGCCAACACCTTCAACATCTCCACCTGCTCCATCTTCGTGATCGCGGCGGCGGGCGGCAAGGTCAGCAAGCACGGCGGGCGCAGCGTCAGCAGCAAGAGCGGCAGCGCCGACGCCATGGAGGCGCTGGGCGTCAACATCCAGCTCAGCCCCGAGCAGATCGCGCGCAGCATCGCCGACGTGGGCATCGGCTTCATGTTCGCGCCCAACCACCACCCGGCCATGAAGAACGTGGCGCCCGTGCGCAAGGAGCTGGGCGTGCGCACCATCTTCAACATCCTGGGCCCGCTGACCAATCCGGCCAGCGCGCCCAACATCCTCATGGGCGTGTTCCACGAGGACCTGGTCGGCATCCAGGTGCGCGCGCTGCAGCGCCTGGGCGCCGAGCACGCCATCGTGGTCTATGGCCGCGACGGCCTGGACGAGATCAGCCTGGGCGCGGGCACCCTGGTGGGCGAGCTCAAGGACGGCGTGGTGCGCGAGTACGAGATCCATCCCGAGGACTTCGGCCTGCGCATGGTGGGCACGCGCGCCTTCAAGGTGGACAATCCCGAGGAATCCAAGGCCATGCTGCTGGGCGTGCTCCATGGCGAAAAGAGTGCCGCGCGCGACATCGTCTGCCTGAACGCGGGTGCTGCCCTGTATGCGGCCAACGTGGCCTCCAGCATCGAGGACGGCATGGCCCGCGCCCAGGCGGCGCTGGACAGCGGCGCGGCCCTGGCCAAGCTCAACGAACTCGTGGCCTACACGGCCCGGCTGACGGCCTGAGCCGCGCAGCCCCCATCGACCACCGAATACAAGAAACCAAGGAAAGCAACGTGTCCGACATCCTCAAGCAAATCTGCGACGTGAAAGTGCAGGAAGTGGCCGCCGCCCAGAAGCGCATGCCCTTCGCGGACATGCGCCGCGACGCCGAAAGCCGCGTGCTCACGCGCGACTTCGTGGGCGCGCTGCGCGCCAAGATCGCCGCCGGCCAGGCCGGCGTGATCGCCGAGATCAAGAAGGCCAGCCCCAGCAAGGGCGTGATCCGCGAGGACTTCATCCCCGCCGACATCGCGCAAAGCTATGCCGATGGCGACGGCAAGGGCGTCAGCGCCGCCTGCCTCTCGGTGCTGACCGACAAGCAGTTCTTCCAGGGCAGCGTGGACTATCTCAAGCAGGCGCGCGCCAGCTGCCACCTGCCCGTGCTGCGCAAGGACTTCATGGTCGATCCCTACCAGATCTACGAATCGCGGGCCATGGGCGCCGACTGCGTGCTGCTGATCGCCGCCTGCCTGGACGACGCGCAGATGGCCGAGATGGAACAGATCGCCCACAGCCTGGACATGGCCGTGCTGGTCGAGGTGCACGACGGCGCCGAGCTGGACCGCGCCCTGCGGCTCAAGACGCCGCTGGTGGGCATCAACAACCGCAACCTGCGCAGCTTCGAGGTCAGCATCCAGACCACGCTGGACCTGCAAAAGAACGTGCCCGCCGACCGCCTGCTGGTCACCGAGTCGGGCATCGGCAGCCGCGAGGACGTCAAGGCCATGCGCGATGCCGGCATCCACAGCTTCCTGGTGGGCGAGGCCTTCATGCGCGCCAAGGAGCCGGGAGAGGCGCTGGCCAAGCTGTTTGCCTGAAGCCAAGACCGGATCGGTCCCTCGGTGGTGCGCCACCGAAGCAGCCCGCCGCAGCCATGCGTGCGGGCTTTTTTTGTGCAAATAGTGTTTCTAAAAGTTTTTCGTTTGCATGATAATTATTGACAATGCGCATGAAATGCCGATCCGGCAACATGGCCGCAGCCCATCGCCTACGGAGACTTCGATGTCGTTCATGCCCCGTGCCCCTTTCCTGTCCAGCCGCGGCTGGGCTGCCCTCATCGTTTGCGCATCTGCCGCGCTGGCATCGTCCGGCGCCTGGGCACAGGCCACGCGCACCTGGGTCTCGGGCGTGGGCGATGACGTCAACCCCTGCAGCCGCACGGCTCCCTGCAAGACGTTTGCGGGGGCCATCTCCAAGACGGCCGCCAAGGGTGAGATCAATGTGCTGGACCCGGGCGGATTCGGTGCGATCACCATCACCAAGTCCATCACCATTGACGGCAGCGGCGGTGCCATCGCCGGCGTGCTGGTGTCTGGCACGAACGGCATCACTGTCTCTGCAAACCCTTCGGATACCGTGGTGCTCAGGAGCCTGGACATCAACGGCGTTGACCAGGGCCTGTCCGGAGTGAACATCCTGCAGGCCGGCAAGGTGGTGGTGGAGAACGTCAAGATCCAGGGCTTCGCGCAGGCGGCGGTCAGGGTGGACGCTGCAGCCACCAACACCTCTGTGCTCGTGCAAGGCTCGCAACTGCTGGGCAATGTGCAGCCCGTCCAGGGCGATGCAGCCCGCGCCGCCATCAGTGTCCAGAGCACGACCGCCCAGGTCTACCTGTCCAACACCACGGTGTTCGGCAATGACAAGGCGTTCAACGCTGTGGCTGGCGGGAAGATCACCTCGTTCAACAACAACCGGGTCATGGGCAACACCCAGGACAGCGCGCCCACCGAAACCGTCTACGAACGCTGATCGGCGCAAGGCAGCATCATGCACAGCGTAAAAGGCGTTGCCCGCAAGTCCTGTCTGGGGCTTGCGGTGTTTGCGGCCCTGGGCCCGGCGCAAGCCGCCGAACTGCTGGCCAACGGCAGTTTCGAGCAGAACTCCGGTCCGGGTTCCCTGGTTTTCACGGGCTGGCAATCCGTGTCCCAGGCCGGCTCCAAGGGCGGCTTCGCCGCCCAGCAAGGCGCCAGGGGCGCCATCACGCCCGTGGCCGTGCCTGCACCTCCCGACGGGGCATTTGCCCTCATGAGCGACCAGCCCGGCCCCGGCAGCCATGTGCTCTACCAGGACGTTGCCATTCCGGCGGGCAGCCCGGCCACGCTGAGCGCCCGCGTCTATGTCCAGAATGCGGCCAAGGTCGCTGCGGCGCCGGCCACGCTTGACTACACGGTGGCTGCGCCCAACCAGCAGGTGCGCATCGACGTCATGAACCCCGCCGCCGCGCCCGACAGCCTGGGCGCCGGTGTGCTGGCCAACGTCTTCCAGTGGCCGCCGGCCACGGCGCCCGGTCCTTCGGCCAGCGGCAGCGGCTACCAGTCGCTGCAGTTCGACCTGTCGGCCTACGCGGGCCAGACCGTGCGGCTGCGCATTGCCGAGGTGGACAACCGGCAAAGCCTGTTCTTCGGCGTGGATGCGATGAGCGTCTGGTCCGGCAGCGTTCCGGGCGCACTGCAGCCACCTGCCGATACGGGCTTTTTCGCGCAGGGCACGGCCGTGCAGCTGACCTTCGATCCGGTGGCCTCCATCCCCGGCCAGACGGTCACGGGCTATGTGGCGCAATGCGTCCCGCAAGGCGGCGGCGCGGTGCTGACGGGCACGTCCAGCACTCCGACGGTGGCGGTCAACGGCCTGACGCCCGGCGTGGCCTACAACTGCAGCGTGGCGGCACAGTCCAGCAGCGGCGCGGGGCCCGCCTCGCAGCCCCTGACGGTCAACGCCCCTGTCGCTGGCGCCACCACCATCTCGACCCTGCAAGGCGGCAGCGCGACGCTGACCGTCAGCAATCCGGCCAGCGGCTGCAGCCTGCAATCGGCATCGCTGGTGCGCGCGCAAAGCCTGCCTGCTGCACCACCCCAGGGTGCAGCGGCCTATCCGCTGGGTGTGCTGGACCTGCGCTCGTCGGGCTGCAACTCAGGCGCGACGCTGAAGCTCAGCGTCACCATGCCGCAGGCACTGCCTGCGGGGGCCCAGTACTGGAAGTACGGCCCCACGGCGGCCAACCCGGCACCGCACTGGTATGCCTTCAACGATGGCTTCAAGGTGACCTCGGCCAATACCTACACCCTGGAAGTCCAGGACGGCGGCCTGGGCGACGATGACCTGCAGGCCAATGGCGTGGTGGTCGATCCGGGCGGTCTGATGGTGATGGCGGCGACCTCTCCTGCCGCCATTCCCGTGTGGAACCTTGCAGGCCTTGCCGCCACATCGGCCAGCGTGCTGCTGGCCATGGCCGCGCTGCGCCGGCGCCGCCGGCCGCGCTGAAACCTTCAGGCACAACGCACACGCCGGGCGGCTGTGCGACTGCGGGTATCCTCAGGACATCAATGCACCGGCCGCGCGCCGGTGCATTCCCGTTTCTTTCGTACCTTCGAGGAACCACCATCGCGCGCCATGCGTGTGCTGGTGCCCCATCCGCCATGGCCCTTCAAGACGACGCAATCGCCCCGGCGCAAGCCGACCAACTCCAATCCGCCGATCCCGCCGACTGGCCCGTTGCGCCCGACTGGCAGCCCCTGGTCGAGGACTTCTTCGCGGGTGCCACGGGCCAGCAGCTGCTGACCTTTCTGCACCAGCGCCTGGAAGCCGGCGCCGTGATCTTTCCGCCCCAGCCGCTGCGCGCGCTGGAGCTGACACCGCCCGATGAGGTGCGCGTGGTCATCCTGGGGCAGGACCCCTACCACGGCCGGGGGCAGGCCGAAGGCCTGTCGTTCTCGGTGGCGCCGGGCGTGCGCATGCCGCCCTCGCTGCAGAACATCTTCAAGGAGATGCAGCGTGACCTGGGCGTGCCCTTCCCGCCGTTCCCCAACCCGGGCGGCAGCCTGGTCAAGTGGGCCAGGAACGGCGTGCTGCTGCTCAACACCTGTCTCACGGTGGAGGAAGGCCAGGCGGCCAGCCACTCGGGCAAGGGCTGGGAGCTGCTGACCGATGCGGTGATCCGACACATCGCCCAGGGCACGCGCCCCGTGGTCTTCATGCTCTGGGGCAGCCATGCGCAGTCCAAGCGCGCCTTCATTCCGGCCGACCGGGGCCATCTGGTGCTGACCAGCAACCATCCCTCGCCTCTGTCGGCGCTGCGCCCGCCCGTGCCCTTCATCGGCAACGGGCACTTCGGCAAGGCGCGCGACTTCCGCGCCCAGCACGGCTACTGAGCGGCCCGCTCGGGGCGTGGCTCCACGATGGGGAACACGCTGTCGAAGCGGTCCAGCATGGACATGAGCGCCGCTACCTTGGAGGCGTCGCCCTCGATGCGCAGCTGGCCGCTCTTGATGGCCTCGGCCATCGTGGTCTCCTGGCCTGCAATGGCGTCCAGCGTGGCGCGCGTCAGGCGCAGGCTCGCGTGGGCGGCGGGCGCAAGGCCCGGGCTCTGGGTGAGGGCGCTGTTCTCCAGGTTCAGGCTGCGCTGCTCGCCGGTGTCGGTGAAGGTCCAGTTGAGCACGATGCGCTGGCCTGCGGCCTTGCCGGCGTCCAGCCGCACGCCCAGGTAGTCGAAGAACATCTCCAGCGGCAGGCTGCGCACCAGGTCGCGCGCGGCGCTGCCGGGCCTGGGCAGTTGGGGCACGCCCTGGCGCAGCTCCGCCGCGCCCTGCAGGAAGGCGTTGCGGGCCGTGGCCGATTCCATCTGGTAGCCCAGCTGTTCATAGGCATTGGCGGCCAGGCGGCGCGCGGCCTGGTTGGCCGGGTCGGCAAAGACCAGCTGCGAGGCGATCTGCGCCACCCAGCGGTATTCGCCGCGCTCGTAGTCGGCATGCGCACGGCGCAGCACGGCGTCGGCGCCACCCATGTATTCCACGGTCTTGCGCGCCGCGGGCACGGGCGGCAGCGCCTCCAGTTGGGCCGGGTTGCCTTCGTAGTAGCCCAGGTAGTGCTGGTAGATGGCGCGTATGTTGTGGCGCAGGTGGCCGTAGAAGGCATGTGTGGCGCCGTCGCGGGCCAGGGATTCGGGCATCTTCAGCATCTCGGCGATCTCCGAGCCCACGTAGCCGTGGTTCATGAGGCGCACGGTCTGGTCGTGCAGGTATTTGTAGGTGTCGCGCTGGCCGGCCAGCATGCGCTGCAGCCGGGGCTGGCCCCAGACCGGCCAGTGGTGCTGGGCGATCAGGATCTGTGCCTGGCCGCCATAGGCGTGCAGGGCGTCGTTCAGGTGGCGGGACCAGCCCAGCGCATCGCGCACCTGGGCGCCGCGCAGCGGCAGCAGGTTGTGCTGGGTGTGCACGGCGATCTCGGCCATGTTCAGCACCTTGAGCTGGGGGTAGTACATGATCATCTCGGCCGGCGCCTCGGCCCCGGGCGTGAGCGTGAATTCGATGTCCACGCCGTCGATGCGCAGGGTCTCGCGCGGCTTGTCGATCACACGCGTGGGCGCGATCAGCCCCATGGTGCCGGGCGCACCCGCCTTGCCCAGCCCTGCGTCCACCTGTCCCCTGGCATCGCGCGGCAGCAGCATGCCGAACTGGTAGAGCGCGCGCCGGCCCATGGCATGGCCGGCGATCACGTTCTCGCCCACGGCCTCGGCCATGAAGCCCGCCGGGGCGATGACCTGCACGCGGCCAGCATCCACCTCTTCCTGGCGCACCACGCCGCGCACGCCGCCGAAATGGTCCACATGGCTGTGCGAGTAGATGACGGCCACCACGGGCTTGCGCGGTCGGTGCTGGTAGTACAGGTCCATGGCGGCCTGGGCGGTCTCGGTGTACATCAGCGGATCGACCACGATCAGGCCGGTCTCGCCCTCGATGATGCTCATGTTCGACAGGTCCAGGCCGCGCACCTGGTAGAGCCTGTCCGTCACATGGAACAGGCCGCTGACGCGGTTGCGCTGTGCCTGGCGCCACAGCGCGGGGTGCACGGTGTCGGGCGCCTGGTCCTGCTGCAGGAATGCATAGGCCTGCATGCCCCAGATGGGCCGGCCCTGGGCATTGCGCACCACCAGCGCATCCGCCGAGGCGATCAGGCCGCGTTGCGCGTCCTCCATGGCCTGGGCGTCGTCCTGAGGCTGCTGCGCCAGCGCAGCCTGCTGGGCCGCGCGCGTGGCCGCGCTGGCTGCCTGTGGCCGGGCCATGTCGGAGACCGGCAGGCTGCTGCCTGCGCAGGCGCTCAGCAGGGCGGCGGCCAGGCAGGCCAGCAGGCGGCAAGGGCGCGCCAGCGCGCGGGGCAGGGGGTGTGAGGCTTGCATGGGAAGGTCTCCTGGCATGTGTTCGATGTCAGCGGCGAAAATACGCAGGCCCGCCGGCTGTGTCTGTCAGCCACCCGACATCCCTTTCCATGCAAGCTTCCCTCGCCTCTTCCTACCTGCCCACGCTGCGCGCCGGCCGCTGGTTCAGCGCATTGGCGCCGCAGTTTGCCGATTTGCTGCTGGCGCTGGCGCAGCAGCGCAGCCTGGAGACGGGCGAGGCCCTGTTCCTGCGCGGCGATGCGCTGGAGGGCGGGCTGTTCGCCGTGGTCCGGGGCAGCATCGGTTTTTCCGGGGTGGGTGGGCAGAGCGAGCATGCGCGCGAGGCGCTGCTCACGCGCATGGGACCAGCCACCTGGTTTGGCGAGATCGCGCTGTTCGACGGTTCGCCGCGCACCCATGATGCCCACGCCATGGAGCCCAGCGAGGTGCTGCAGGTGCCGCGCCAGCCGCTGCTGGACTGGCTGCAGCAGCATCCCGCGCACTGGCATGACCTGGGCGTGCTGATGTCGGGGCGCATGCGCGCGGCCTTCGCGGCGCTGGAGGACCTGGCCCTGATGCCCGCACCCCAGCGGCTGGCGCGCCGCCTGGTGGCCATGGCGCGCGGCTACGGCGAGCGGCTGGACGATGTGCCGGCCCGGCCGCGCCTGGATATCACGCAGGAGCAGCTGGCGCGCATGCTGTCGATCTCGCGCCAGACCACCAACGTGCTGCTGCAGGGCCTGCAGGCGCGGGGCCTCATCCGTGTGCAGCGCGGCGAGATCGAGATCCTGCAATGGCAGGCGCTGTGCGCCGAGCGGTTCTGAGCGGCGCAGCCAGTCAAGGGCTGTTGTTCAGACCACCAGCGCATTCTCCACGTCCTGCACCTTGCGGCGCGCCAGCGCGAGATTGGCCTTGGCCTTGTCGAGCACCAGGTACAGGAACAGGCCCTCGTGGTGGGTGGAGGGGCGCAGGATGTGGTACTGCCTGCTCAGCGTGATGAGGATGTCCTCGATGGTGTCTTCCAGGCCCAGCGAGCGCATGGTTTTGAGTTTGGCGCGCACCAGTTCGGTGTTGCCGGCGGCAGCCAGCTCCAGGTCCACGCCCGAGCCGTCCTGCCCCAGGATCATGCCGCTGTTGTAGTCCACCAGTGCAGCGCACATGGCGCCGTCGCAGCGCATCAGTTCATCCATGGTTTGCTTGATATTGGCCATTGTTTTCCTAACTCCCTTGTGTTGCGAAAATGTCCTGCACCTTCGCGGTGCCTTCTTGCCGGATGCATAGGAGCAGCCCTTGCCTGCCTTTGCCATCACGCTTGTTCCAGCGTCCGCACGGCCTCGCGCGAGACATAGAGAACCTGGCCCAGAACGGCCTCGCGCGAGGCCACCACGCTGATGACCAGCGTCAGGCCCGGGCGCTGTGCCTGCAGCATGACGATGAAGCCCTCGGCCGCCTCGACCACCACGTTGGCGCAATGCCCGAGCTGGTTCTCCTCGCCGGCGATCATGCCCAGCGCCGCCATCGAGCTGGCCATGGCCGACAGCCGCGCCGTGCTGCCCTGGCCTTGCGCACGGGCGGCCACCTCGAAGCCGTCCTCGGTGCTGACCACGCAGCCACGCACGCCGTGCAACCTGCTCATCAGCGACTGCACCGCCGCCTGGGCTGCAGCCTTCAAGGCAGCGTCATTCTTCATGGGACTTCTCCTGGGCAAGGGCTTCGATCTGCAGCAGCAACAGCTCGATCAGGGCCACCACCTGCTGGGGGTTGCGCACATCGGCCGGCACCACGGGGCACAGCAGGCCGCGCGATTGCAGGTGCACGGCAAAGCTGTCCAGATCAGGCGCTGTGTACTCCTGCATGCGGCATACCGCCACCACGCATGCCGTGCTGCGCAAGACATCGGACAGGCCCTGGACATAGGTATCCAGGTCGGCCAGCGGATCGGAGCGGCTGTTGTCGATCAGCAAGATCACGCCCAGCGCGCCGCGCGAGAGGATGCGCCACATGAAGTCAAAGCGCTCCTGCCCGGGCGTGCCGTAGAGGTACAGCTTCTCGCCGTTGTCCAGGGTCAGCTCGCCATAGTCCATGCCGGCCGTCGTCAGCGCCTTGTCCAGGGTGTCATCGGTGTTGCGCACGTCGGTGCTCACGGGGGCGATCTCGCTGACGCAGCGGATGGCCGTGGTCTTGCCTGCGCCTGGAGGGCCGGAAATCAGGATCTTGAGTTCGCTCATGGGCGCGCTCCTGCAAACCGGGCCAGGCGAAGGCGTATGCGTTCGAGCACACCCCTGTCCGGCGCAGGGTTGCCGGGGTGCGGTGCAGCGGGCGGGCGGGCCGAGGCCCAGCGCAGCAGGCCGGCGGCGTCCAGCTCGTTCAGAAAACCGGCGCAGATCTCGGGCGGCAGGCCCGAACGCTGGCACAGGGTCTGCATCGTCGTGGGCTGGCCTGTCAGCAAGGTGGCCAGGCGGATATGGTGGGATCTCGTCAGCAGTTGCGGCGACGGCCAGCGCCGCAGCTGCAGCAGCATCAGCTGATGCTGCGTGTGCAGGCCGCTGGCGTGTGCCTTGGCGCTGGCCGGTTTGCCGTGCACCGACAGGATGCGTGCGCCCATGGTGTTGAGGCATTCCTCCAGCGCCTCGGCGCGCAGGGGCATGCCCAGGTGGCCACCCGCAGGGAAGGCTCCCCTGGGTGGCCCTCCCACGCGCAGCGTCAGCGCGGGCGGGGCGGCAGGCGCTTGGGCCAGTTCGCCATGCACCACCGTCATGTCCGCCTGGGATTCACGCCACGTCCAGCGGTGCCGTGTGCGGTGATTCACCATCAGCACATAGGAGCGGAACAGCTTGGCGTCGCGGTCCGGCAGGCCATGCAGCATGAAGGTCAGTTCGGTTCGCTCATCCATGCTGTGCCTCCCGCTGCAATTGCCGCCTGCGCCCTCCGGTCTGGTTCGTGTACATGCCTTGCCTCTTCTTTGTAGGTCCGGCGATGGCCGGGTTGTCCATGAATCCATTCAGGAACGGGAGTCCAGGAATCCCGCAAGGGGAAGCCCGACGACAGAGCTGCGGATGATAGGAATGGCGCCGGCGGCTGGCTGTCCGGTCGCGCTGGAGAATCAGAATCGGCTGGGTCAGAATCAGAGTTGTCCTATCCGATTCGTGCCCAATCCGCTCCCAGCCTGAGCGGATCGAGCAAGGGCGATGGATGAATCGCGGGTCTGCAGGGCCGTAAAAATCGGAGCTTTCCGAGTTTTGTCCCTGCATCCCTGGTCGGACTGTGGTCTCTTTTCTGGCCGGCCTTGTGTGGGTGGTGCCTGGCGGGTGCTGCCCGCCGTGTCCTCTGGTTACCAGGGACCGGGCAACCGCAGCTGCAGCATCTCCAGGAAGGACTGCGCCGCATGCGGCAGCGTGCGGCCGGCCAGGGTCTGCACCTCGATGTCGCGCAGGTCCATGCCCCGGTCGCTGAGCGCCACGGCCACCAGCGCGCCCGTGGCCACCATGTGGCGCGCGGCGATCTCGCTGGCCACGGCCACGGCGGCGCCCTGGGCTGCAAAGTTCAGCAGGGTCTTGCCGTGGTTGCTCTCCATCACCGGCATCAGCATCAGGCCCTGGCGGCTGCAGGCGGCGTCCAGCAGCTGGCGCACGGCCGTGTCGGCCGGCGTGAGCGCCAGCGGATGGCGCACCAGCTGGGCCAGCGACAGGCGCCGCGCCTGCGCCAGCGCATGGCCGGGGGCGACCAGGGCCACCAGCGGCGCGGCCACGCGGCAGGCCACGGCAATGCCTTTTTCGGGCGCGCGGCTGAAGCACAGGCCGATGTCGGCCGTGCCGCTGCGCACGGCCTCGGGCACGGCGGGCGTGGGCAGCACCATGACCTCGAAGACGATGCCGGCGTGCTCGCGCTGGAAGGCCGCGCACAGGCGCGGCAGGAACTCGTTGGCAAAGGCGTCGGAGCTTGCGATGCGCACGCGGCCGCTGCGCAGCCCCTGCAGGGCCTCGATCTCGCCCAGCGCGCGCTCGGCATCCAGGCCGGCGCGGCGCACATGGTCGGCCAGGATCTCGCCGGCCGCATTGAGCACCATGCCGCGCGGGTGGCGTTCGAACAGCGGCGTGCCCAGCAGCCCCTCCAGCGCCGCGATCTGGCGGCTGATGGCCGAGGCCGCCACATGCAGCCGCGCCGATGCCTCGGTCAGCGATCCGCATTGCGCCACTTCATGGAAGTAGCGCAGCGCGGTGTCCTGCAGGAGAAGGTGGCGGGCGTCGGGCATGTCGCCCCGATTGTCATCAATTTGCCGCAGAGGCAACGCAGGTTTGCAAATTTGCTGATGGCGGCAAAGGGGCGAGGGTTCTACGATGGCCTGTTGCGGCGTTGCAGGGAGCAGCGGCTGCAGCTGTCCAACCCTCTGACCAGGAGTGTGCCCATGAAGGCATTGCCCAGCGTTTTACTTCCACGCCGCGCCCTCGTGGCTGCGGCCTGTGCCCTGGCTGGCGCCATGGCCCTGCCCGCCGTGGCACAGGGCCAGGCGTCCTGGCCCTCGCACCCGGTGCGCCTGGTCGTGCCCTTTCCGGCCAGCGGCGCCACCGACCTCGTGGCGCGCGTGGTGGCGCAGCGCATGTCCCAGGACCTGGGCCAGCAGCTGGTCATCGACAACCGCCCCGGCGCGGGCGGCACCATCGGCACGGGCGAGGCCGCCAAGGCCTCGCCGGACGGCTACACGCTGCTGTTCACCACCAGCAGCACGCATGCCATCTCGCCGCACCTGATGACCCGTCTGGCCTACAAGGCCGACAAGGATTTCACGCCCATTGCCGAGATCGGCGGCGCGGCCAGCATCCTGCTGGTCACGCCCTCGCTGCCCGTGCGCAACGTGCAGGAGCTGATCGCCTATGCCAAGGCCCATCCGGGCGCCCTCAACTACGCCAGCAGCGGCAACGGCACCATCGTCCACCTGAACGCTGCGGCCTTCGCGGCGCGCGCGGGCCTGCAGCTGACCCATGTGCCCTACAAGGGCACGGCGCAGTCCATCACCGACCTGTCCGCAGGCCAGGTGCACCTGCTGTTCGACTCCATTCCCACCGGCATGCCCCATGTGGCCAGCGGCCGCCTGCGTGCCCTGGCCGTGACCGGCGACAAGCGCAGCGCGCTGGCGCCCGACCTGCCCACGGTGGCCGAGTCCGGCCTGCCCGGCTATTCTTCGGTCACCTGGTTCGGCGTCTATGGCCCGGCCGGCATGAAGCCCGAACTGGTGGCGCGGATCAATCAGGCCTTCAACAAGGCCATCCAGAATCCCGAGGTGGTGGCCAGCCTGGCCAGGCAGGGCGTGGAAGCCGCATCGCCCCGCACGCCCGCGCAGTTCGCTGCCATGGTGCAAGCCGACAGCGCGCGCTGGGCGCAGGTCATCAAAGACAACAAAATCACATTGGATTGAGTGAAGCACCCCCTGAGCGGCTTTGCCGCTTCCCCCTCTCCTGCGGGAGGGGGACGACGCCCTTGCTGCGGGGTGGCGCGGCCGGCGTAGGCCCTTGCTTGGCGTCCCTGAGCTGGGCCGTGCCTGCGGTTCCTCAAGCTATCGGTGGCGCGTTGGCGCTATGGAAATTGATATGACAAGCACTGTTACGGACTGGACACTTCCCTACGCCTCGCACCGCTCTTCGGTGCTGGGCCGCAACATGGTCTCCACCTCGCAGCCGCTGGCCGCGCAGGCCGGCCTGTCCATGCTGCTGGCCGGCGGCAATGCGGTGGATGCGGCCATTGCCACGGCCATGGCGCTGACCGTGGTCGAGCCCACGGGCTGCGGCCTGGGCAGCGATGCCTTCTGCATCCTGTGGGATGGCAAGGAATTGCACGGCCTCAATGCCTCGGGCCGCTCGCCCGAAGCCTGGACGCCCGAGTACTTCGCCGCGCTGGGCGGCATTCCCGAGAAGGGCTGGAACGCTGTCACGGTGCCCGGCGCCGTCTCGGCCTGGGTGGAGCTGTCGCGCCGCTTCGGCAAGCTGCCGTTCGAGCAACTGGCCCAGCCCGCCATCCGCTATGCGCGCGACGGCTTTGCGGTCTCGCCCACCATCGCCACGCTGTGGGCGCTGGGCGGCGCCAAGCTCGGCGACCAGCCCGGTTTTGCCGAGTGCTTCCTGCCCGATGGCAAGGCCCCCAAGGCGGGCGAGGTCTTCCGCAGCGAAGCCCATGCGCGCACGCTGGAGGAGATCGCCGCCACCCGGGGCGAGTCCTTCTACAGAGGCGCACTGGCGCGCTCGATGGCCGAGCACGCCAAGGCCTGCGGCGGCGCCATGACCGAGGCCGACCTGGCCGCCCACCAGGCCGACTGGGTCGGCACGGTGTCGCAGACCTTTGGCGATTCGGTGATCCACGAGATCCCGCCCAACGGCCAGGGCATTGCCGCGCTGATGGCGCTGGGCATGCTGGACGCGCTGGGCGTGGGCGCCGAGCCGCTGGACGGCGTGGAGTCCGTGCACCTGCAGGTCGAGGCCATGAAGCTGGCCCTGGCCGACCTGCACGAATACAACGCCGACGGCGACCACATGCGCGTCGAATCCGCCCATCTGCTGGACGCCGGCTACCTGCGCGAACGCGCGGCGCTCATTGACCGCGAGCGCGCCAGCGCGCCCACCTACGGCGCACCGCGCCCGGGCGGCACGGTCTACCTGGCGGCGGCCGATGCCAGCGGCATGATGGTCTCGTTCATCCAGTCCAACTACATGGGCTTCGGCTCGGGCGTGGTCGTGCCGGGCACCGGCATCAGCCTGCAAAACCGCGGCCACGGCTTCACCACGCAAGCCGGCCATGCCAACGAGGTCGCGCCACGCAAGCGCCCCTCGCACACCATCATCCCGGCCTTTGCGATGAACGCCGACGGCACGCCCCAGATGGCCTTCGGCGTGATGGGCGGCCCCATGCAGAGCCAGGGCCACCTGCAGATGGCCCTGCGCGTGCTGCGCTACGGCCAGAACCCCCAGGCCGCCGCCGACGCACCGCGCTGGCGCGTGACGGGCGGCAAGGGCGTGGCCGTGGAACCCGCCTTCGACGCCGAGGTCGTCGCCGCCCTGCGCGCACGCGGCCATGAGGTCACGGTGGAGGAAGGCCATGGCGTCTTCGCCTTCGGCGGCGCGCAGCTGGTGCTGCGCGACGGCGACCACTACATCGGCGGATCGGACCCGCGCAAGGACGGGGGCGTGGTGGCGTTCTGAGCGGGGGCTGTGTTCTGCAGCCTCACCCCCAGCGCAACACCCAATCCGCCCGCCCCCGCGTTGCCGCAATGCGGCGCGCATTGGGCTCGTCCACCTGCGCCACCCAGTCGCGTGCGGCCTGGGGGCTGCGGCCGTGGAGTTCGTGGCGGCGGGTCAGGCGGCCGATGCGAAGGCGGTCGTCCATGTCCACGTACCAGACCTCGTCCAGCAGCGCGCGCACGGCATGCCAGTGTGTGCCTGGCGCATCCTGTTCCTCCATCAGCAGGTAGTTGCCTTCGGTGATGACCAGGGGCACGCCGGGCGCGATGGCGATGGCGCCTGCAATGGGCTCCTCGATGGCGCGCCGGAATTCGGGGGCGTAGACCGTTTCACCGGCCACGGGCGCGCGCAGGCGGCGCAGCAGGGCCACGTAGCCGGCCGAGTCGAAGGTGTCGGGCGCGCCCTTGCGCTGCGCGCGGCCCAGGCGCTGCAGCGCGGACTGCGCCAGGTGGAAGCCGTCCATGGGCACGGCCGCCGCCAGCGGGCCCAGCGCCTGCAGCAGGGCGGCGCAGACCGTGCTCTTGCCTGCGCCGGGCGGGCCCGCCAGGCCCAGCAGGCGGCGGGGGCCGGAGCGTGCCAGCGCAAATGCACGCGCCAGGGCTTCGGGCGGCAGGATGGCCGTCATGCGCGTGCCTGCTGCGCGCTGGCCAGCCCGTCGGCCATGAAGCCGCGTGCGTGCAGGGCCAGGTCCATGCCGTCTTCCCACATCGGGCGCCAGATGGCCAGCGCGTTCGACAGCTGCTCGTTGACGATGGCCGACGAGAAGCTCTCGAAGGTGACGGTGCCCTGGTAGCCGATCTGCGCGAGTGCGCCGAAGAACTGCGCGAAGTCGATGTGGCCCGCGCCCAGGTAGCCACGATGGTTCTCGCCGATGTGCACATAGCCCAGCCGCTGTCCGCAGGCCAGCACGGGCGCGGCGAGGTCGGCTTCCTCGATGTTCATGTGGTAGGTGTCCAGGTGCACGCAGACATGGGGCTGGCCGACTTCGTCGATGAACTCCAGCGCCTGCGTGGCCGTGTTCAGCAGATTGCTTTCGTAGCGGTTGACCACCTCCAGGCCCAGCGTGACGCCGCGCTCGCCCGCGAAGTCTGCAATGCGCCGCACGGCCTCGATCGCGTTGCGCCGGCCCTGCGGCGTGCAGGGGTGGCCGTATTTCGCCATGGCGCCGTAGAGGATGCCGCCAAAGTAGCGCCCGCCCAGGCGCGCCGTGATGTCCACGCCCTCTTGCAGCAGCGCCAGGCCGCGCGCGACCACGGCGGGGTCTTCGCTGGAGACATCGGCCTCGAAGGTCAGCCCGCGCGAGCAGCCTACGCCCAGGCCATGCTCCTGCAGCAGATCTCGCGTGAGCGCCAGGTCCATGAGCCGGGGGCCGTGCAGGGACAGCTCGACCAGGTCGTAACCGGCCTGGCGCGTCTGCTCGATCACATGGCGGGTGGAGGCCGGCGACAGGTCGCCGGCCCAGACAAGGGCGTGGATGCCGAGGGGGTTCATAGGGGCTCCGGGTGGACTCTGCGAGAGAGTGAAGGGGAGGGTTCGGCGGGTGCCCGGGCACGGCCCCGCCAGCGCGCGAGCAGGTGGCGCGCGGCCACGGCGGCGATCATGGTGGCGCCCCACAGGGCCTGCGTGAGCTGGGCATTGGCGCCCAGCAGGTTCACTCCGCTGGACAGCACCTGCAGGATGAGCAGGGCGACGAACAGCCCCGACACCCGGCCGAAGCCGCCCATGGGATCGGTGCCGCCCAGGATGGCCGCAAGCACCGTGACCAGCAGGTAGGACTGGGCGTAGCCCGCACTGGCCGAGTTGAAGCGCGCCATCATCAGCACGGCCGCGATCCAGCACAGCAGCGTGGACAGGGTGTAGACGCCGATCAGCACGCGGCGCGTGTCGATGCCCGCATGGCGCGTGGCCTCGGCATTGGAGCCGACCATGCAGATGGCCAGCCCGTGGCGTGTGCTGCCCAGGTACAGGCCCACCAGCAGGCACACGGCCGCGAAGATCCAGAACGGCAGCGGCAGGCCCAGCCACTGGGCGGAGCCCAGGGCCAGAAAGGTCTCGGGAAAGCCTGCAATGGGCTTGCCGCGCGTGAGCCAGACGCACAGGCCGTTGATCAGCGACATGGTGCCCAGCGTGACGAGGATGGGATGGGCATGGACGCGCGCCACCAGCCAGCCGCTGGCCAGCCCCACCAGCAGGCTGGCGAGGGCGCCCACGGTCAGTGCCGCGGCGATGAGCAGGCCCTCATGGCCCGACAGATCCAGGCCCAGCGCCGACAGGCCTCCCACCAGCACCCAGGCCATGGCCAGGCCCGCCATGTTGGCGCTGGCGACCACGGCCAGGTTGATGCCGCCACTGACCAGCGGCAGCATCTGCGCCAGTGCCAGCAGGCCCAGCTCGGGGATCTGAAGCAGCACCGATTGCAGCGTGCCCAGGGTGGCGAAGCTGCCGGGCAGCAGCAGCGTGAACACGGCGCACAGCAGTGCCAGCAGCGCGATCAGGCCCAGCGGCGCGCCAGGGCTGCGGTTCATGGCGCAGCCCCCGCCAAAGGCGCTGCAGGAGTGGCGTCAGCGCTGCGCTGCTGGTTGCGCCGCTGCGTGCGCCGCAGTCCCGTTGCGGCGGCGCAGGCCAGCACCACGGCGCCCAGCAGCACCTGGAAGAAATACGGCGACACGCCCAGCAGGTTCAGCCCGTTGCGCAGCACGGCCAGCAGCAGCACGCCCATCAGCACGCCGCCCACGCTGCCCGTGCCGCCGAACAGGCTGGCGCCGCCCAGCACGGCGGCCGCGAGCACGAACAGCTCCGTGCCGACCAGGGCGTTGGGCACCGACTCGCCCACGCGGTGCGCCTGCACCAGGCCTGCGATGGCCGCCATCATGCCGAGCCAGCCATAGGCCACGCCCTGGATGGCGCCCAGCCAGATGCCCATGCGGTGGGCGGCCTCGGGGTTGCCGCCGAAGGCGTACAGGCGCCGCCCCAGCGCGCTGTGGCCCAGCAGCAGCGCGGTCAGCAGGGCGGCCGCAGCGGCCACGGCGATGGGCAGGGTCAGGCGCACGGGGTCTGCGCCGTCGGCGCTTGCGAAGCGGGCCAGCACCACGGAATCGCTCCACCACGACGGCAGGTCGTAGATGGACCGGCCGCCCGTGCCATGCATCAGCAGCGCGAAGTACAGGTTCAGCGTGGAGATGGTGATGATGATGGAGGTGGCGCGCAGGCGGTGGATGAGCAGGGCGTTGAATGCGCCCAGCGCCAGTCCCGTGGCCAGGCCCAGCGCGATGCTGGCCGCCGGTGGCCAGCCCAGGCGTGTGGTCGCGAGGGCCGCAAGGTACTGCGCCACCGTGGCCGTGGCGGCAAAGGAGATGTCGATGCCGCCCGCGACCAGTACCACCAGCAGGCCCACGGCCATGATGGCGGTGACCGATGCGCCCTCGGCCACGTCCATCCAGTTGCCCAGCGTCCAGAAGCCCGGCGCCAGGGCGCCGAACAGCAGGGCCATGGCGGCAATGGCCAGGCCCAGCCGGGCCACGGGGTGGTGCAGCAGCGCGTGTGCGTGTTCAGGCATGGACGGCCTCCTCGATCTGGCTTTCGGAATGCACCCCCGGCACGAACTCGCCGGCCATGCGCCCGCCGCGCATGTGCAGCACGCGGTCGCAGTGGGCATGGACCTCGGCCACTTCGTCCGAGATGACGATCACCGCCATGCCCTGTGCGGCGAGCCCGTGCACGATCTCGAAGATGCCCTGGCGGTTGCCGATGTCCACGCCCACGGTGGGCGAGTCGAGGATCAACAGGCGTGGCGCGGTCGCCAGCCAGCGGGCCAGCACCACGCGCTGGGCATTGCCGCCGGACAGCTGGTGCACGGGCGCGTCCAGCGCGGGCAGGCGCATGTGCAGGCGGTCGCGCCACTGGGCCGCAGTGGCGGCGCGGCGGCTGGCGGGCAGCCAGCCCAGCGGGCCGGACAGGCGCGGCAGCATGGCCAGCACCAGGTTGTCCTGCACGGACTGGCGCAGGTTCAGGCCGAGGGACTGGCGGTCCTCCGGCACATAGGCAATGCCCGCCGCCATGGCGTCGCGGTTGCTGCGCAGCACCAACGTGCGGCCGCCCAGGCGGATGCTGCCGCGGTCGGGCCTGCGCATGCCGAACAGGCCCAGGGCCAGCTCGGTGCGGCCCGCGCCCAGCAGCCCGGTCAGGCCCAGGATCTCGCCCTCGCGCACATCGAAGCTCACGTCCTCGTAGTCGCCGTCGCGGCCCAGGCCGCGCACTTCCAGCAGCGCGGGCGCGGCGGACATGTCGCGCGCATGCAGTCGCTCATCCACTTCCTGCCCGCTCATCAGCGTGGCCAGTTGCCTGCCCGACAGTTGCGCGGCGGGCCAAGTGCCCAGCTTGCGCCCGTCGCGCAGCACGGTGACGCGGTCGGCGATCTCCATGACCTCGTCCAGCTTGTGGCTCACGAAGACGATGGCCATGCCACCGGCCTGGAGCCGGCGCACCACGGCCAGCAGCGCATCGACCTCGGCGCGCGTGAGCGAGGCCGTGGGCTCGTCCATGAACAGCAGCCTGGCCCGGGCCGCCATGCCCCGGCAGATGGCCACGAGCTGGCGGCCCGCAATGGGCAGGTCGCCCACCCGCGCATCCAGCGGCAGCGCAATGCCCAGGCGCCGCATCACGGCCTGGGCCGCCTCGCGCTGGCGCCTGCGGCGCACGGGCGCCCACCAGCGGCCCATGGCCTGGTCGAAGGCAATGTTCTCGGCCACGCTCAGGTTGGGAAACAGCGACAGGTCCTGGTAGATCACCTGGATGCCCAGGGACTTGGCCAGCGCCGGGTCCAGCCGCTGCACGGGTTGTCCGCCGATGTCGATGCGCGCGCCCGGCTGCGGCGCGTGCACGCCGCTGAGCACCTTGATCGCCGTGCTCTTGCCGCTGCCGTTGCTGCCCATCAGGCAGTGCACCTCGCCGGGCATCACGTCCCAGTCCAGCGCATGCAGCGCAGTGGCTTCGCCAAAGCGCACGGTGACCGCCTGCATGCGGACCAGCGCCGTTGTGGTGGCATCCATGGCAGCGCGCGGCTCACAGGCCCAGGCCGACCAGCCGGTCTATGGTCTGCCGGTTGATCGGCTCCAGCCTCTGGCCCTGGATGTTGCGGCGCTCGCGGTCCACCTGCACCTTGCCCAGGCCCGGTATCTGCATGCCGTCCGTGGGCTCGCGGCCGTCGATCAGCATCTTGCCCACATGCACGATCACCTCGCCGGCCAGCGCAGGGTTCCAGATGAAGCCCTCGCGGATCACGCCGTCGCGCACCAGCTTTGCGCCCTGGCCCGGCGAGAACGAGCCCACTACGGCAATGCGGTCGGCTTTGCGCGCATCGGCCACCGCGCGGCCCGCGCCAATGGGGCCCTGGCTGCCGAAGGCCAGAAAGCCCTTGAGGTCGGGATGGGCGCGCATCAGGTCCTGGGCGCTGCGGTAGGAGTCGTCCAGGCTCTCGGCCACGCCGAAGCGCTCGGACACCAGCTGCATCTTCGGCCACTGCTTTTTCTGGTGGGCGATGGCCGCATCGGCCCAGGCGTTGTGCAGCGGCACGGTCAGCGAGCCCACGAAGACCACGTACTTGCCCTCGCCACCCATGGCCTTGCCCAGGCTGTCCATGTGGCGCTCGCCAAATCCCGCGACGCTGCTCAGCTCGATGTTCCAGTCGGCGCCTTTCTGGTCGGGCGACTCGTGCGTGAGCACCTTGATGCCTGCGCTGCGTGCGCGCCGGAACACGGGCTCCAGCGCCCTGGCATCGTTGGGCACCACGGCGATGACCTTGCTGCGGCGCGCGATCAGGTCCTCGACCGCGCGCACCTGCTGGGCCGCATCGGCCTCGGTGGGGCCGACCATGCCGCTGGAGATGCCCAGCTCGCGGCCTGCCTTGCGGATGCCGGTCTCCATGGCGTTGAACCACGGAATGCCCCCGACCTTGGCCACCACCGACACATCCTCGGCACCGGCCGCGCCTGCCAGCACCGTCAGGGTGCAGGCCAACAGTGCCCTCGAGAACCGGCTGAATCCATGGAACATGGCGCTCCTCCCTCTGTTTTGCACAATCGATTGTGCAAACTATAGACAGATGGACTTCCATTGCCGATGCGGGATTTCCCGGGCCGCTGCTGCGTGCCGGCTCCGGTCCGCCCGAATCGCTGCCGCAGCGGCTACGATGGCCGCCGAGCGCTCCCGTCCCAACCCCTGCAGAGCACCGTGAACCGCCCCCGAACCTCCACCATCTACGACCTGGCCGAACTGGCCGGCACCTCGGCCTCGACGGTCAGCGCCATCCTCAACGGCAGCTGGCAGTCGCGGCGCATCAGCGAGGAGACCGCGCGCCGCGTGCAGCAGCTCGCCCAGGAACACAGCTTTGCCGTGAACCGCCAGGCCAGCGGCCTGCGCCGCCAGCGCTCGGGGCTGATCGGCATGGTGATTCCCACGCACGAGGACCGCTTCTTCGGCGCGCTGTCCCAGGCCTTCGAGCGCATGGCCCACGCGCGCGGCCTGTGCCCGCTGGTGGTCAGCACGCTGCGCGACGGCGCGCTGGAGGTGGAGACCGTGCGCTCGCTGATCGCCTTTCGCGTGGAGCACCTCATCGTCACGGGCGCCACCCGGCCCGACGCCATCAGCGCCGAATGCCGCCAGGCCGGCGTGCGCCATGTCAACGTGGATCTGCCCGGGAAAAAGGCGCCCTCCGTCACCAGCGACAACCGCTGGGGTGCGGCCGAACTCACGCGCCTGCTGCTGGCGCGCTCCAGGCCCCCGGCAGGTGCGCCGCAGGACGCCGTCTGCTTTCTGGGCGGCGTCCGCAAGGAGTACGCCACCGAGCAGCGCCTGGCCGGCTTTCGCGAAGCCCTGGCGCCCCACACGCCGGTGGCGGACGAGCACATCGTCTGCTGCGGCTACGACCCCGAAGCGGCCCGCCTTGCCATGGCAGCGCTCTACCAGCGCCTGGGCGGCCTGCCGCGCGCCCTGCTGTTCTCATCGGGCATCACGCTGCAAGGCGCCATCCGTTTCCTGCGTGGACTGCCCGATGCGGAACTGGCGCAATGCAGCTTTGGCAGCTACGACTGGGATCCCTATGCCGAATGCCTGCGCTTTCCGGTGCACATGGTGCGCCAGAACGTCGAAGGCCTGATGGCCGAGGCCTTCCGCGCCATCGACGGCGAAGGCCTGCGCGCGGGTCAGGTGGTGCAGGTGCGGCCGCAGTTGGTGGAGTGGGGGATTTTGAGTCCCCCGCCATAGGTTCAGGGCTTTTGCCTGCTCAGTGCACGATCGCAGCGCTTGCAGGGTCTGCAGGGACAAGCTTGCTGAAGTGGATCACGTCGCTGACGATGCTTCTGAAGACTTGCTGGGTGTTTTTGGCGGCCTGTTTGTCGAATCTGTCATCGATCACGACCACGATGTTTTCGCCGTCATTGGTTTGCCGGTTGGTGATGTCCACCAGCTTGTAGAGGGCGGGAGCCGCAGACTGCTGCGTTGGCTTGACGGCCAGATACCCAGAGCCTTCCATCTTGAAGTCCAACTCATGCCGCTTGCCCGAGCTTCCAAGGTATTCGGGCCTAAGTTGCAGCTCCTTGCCGGGGTACCTTTGGAGCAGGGCTTGTGCTACCTCCGTGGCAAAGGCCGATCCATCGGCGTCCACGCCCTGGTGCTCCATCTCCCAATGGGTGATGGCTACAAGGCAGGAGATGTACCGTGCAAAGGCGTCGGCGGACGACGAGTCCGTTGACAGGATCTCTATGACGCCCTTGGCATTGAGTGAGGCCCCGTGTTTGCTCGCCAGGTTGCTGAGGAACCTCAGCTTGTGCCCTGACGAGAAATTCATCCCTCTGCCAATGAAGTGCAGGACGGTCTGGCCATCGTCGAAAAACCGATGTACGTCGTTATCGAAACTCTGCACATACACAGGCACGGGGTCGCCATCGGCAAAACAGAAGGGCGTGTTGATCCTTGCAAGCGTGCCTTGCTCGTTGATGGGCTGGCACGCAAACCCGGTCAGGTTGAGAAGGTTCTGGCAGATCATGGTTGGAGCCTCAGCTGTTCTGGATCCTCAAGTGCGGGCCTGAATTCGATGTTGGTGCGTTGACAGAAAAATGCGAAAACATCATGGAAAGTCCGCCATGACTTCCACTCTGGAACAGGGTTTCGTGCATCTCCCAGATGCTCATGCGCCTGATCGTGCCAATTGTCGGGGTTGTAGCTTTTCGTCGTGATCTGCAATTGGTAAACCCTTGCCTTGGGCTGCTTCTTCATGTGACGGAACACACTCATCTTCAGGGTGATGAGCCCAGTATCCGAAGAGCGATAGAAGTTCAACTGGACCACAAGGCCTGTCCCCTTGCCGCTGTCCGTTACCAAGCCCTGTTCAAAGTTGAACGCTCCCTGTGGCTTATCCAGTAACTTCCAATCGTCGGCCTCGGCGTCGTCGCAATAGTGACGTTCTGACAGTATCTGGCGAGCCTCCGCCTCGTCAAGACTATCCACCCTCTCCTCCTTTCATGTTGTTTGTGCAGGAGTTGCCGACAGCCAGCGCAGTGGCGCTGCT
Organism: Delftia sp. WSY_12; assembly: GCF_043104645.1. Lineage (NCBI taxonomy): Bacteria > Pseudomonadati > Pseudomonadota > Betaproteobacteria > Burkholderiales > Comamonadaceae > Delftia > Delftia sp. WSY_12. The sequence continues at coordinate 26,007 of NZ_JBICKW010000007.1, read as the reverse complement.
CACCCCCTGCCCTTGGTCACAACCGCGCTCGCCCTTTGATTCTGGAGTGCGCCGACCTTGACGCATGTTGTATCGCATCAACGCGATCAAGGGTATTGCGTCTGGATCCATTGGCCTTCATCGCCCTGCACCCACCAACCCCGGCATCACCGTGAAATCGACCTGCGCCTGCGCCAGTTGCTGCATGGCCGGGATCAGGGCGCGGGCGTCGCCGCGCCGCCATTGGAAGGCGTAGTGGAGGGGAGCGAGGGCAGCCTTGGGATGGGCGCCCCCGACGGCGCGCAGGCCCAGGGCGGCGATCCAGCCGGTGGGCAGGAAGCCCACGCCCAGGCCGGCGCGCAGCATGCCGGCCACGGCGCCCCAGCTGTTGCACAGGATGCGCTCGCGCACGCTGGCGCCCTGGGCCAGCAGCCAGTCGTCCAGCAGGCGCGTGGTGCCGGCCTGCGGGGGCAGGGTGACCAGCGCATGGCGCTGCAGCAGGGCCGTGGCGCCCAGGCGGCCCGCGCCTGCCAGGCCGGGGGCCACGGCCCAGGCAAAGCGCGCGGCGCCCACGGGGCGGGACAGCAGGCTGCTGCGCGAGGAGCGGCCCGCGATGACGGCAAAGTCCAGCTCGCCGTCGTCCAGGCGCTGCTCCAGCACGCCGCCCACGTCCACATGGGGCTCCAGCACCAGTTGCGGATGGGCCTGGCGCGCGGCGGCCACGAAGGCCGGCAGCCAGGTCAGCGCCGACAGGTCGCCCACGCCGAAGCGGCAATGGCCGGCCAGCGCCTCGCGCGTGTCCAGGGCCTGGCCCAGCGCGGCCATGGCGTTGAGCACCTCCAGCGCGGCGGGCAGCAGGCGCTGGCCGGCATCGGTGAGCACGGCGCGGTGGCCGCTGCGGTCGAACAGCGGCTGGCCCAGCGCGGACTCCAGTTCCGTGATGCGCTTGGACAGCGAGGACACGGACAGGTGCACGCGCTGCGCGGCCGTGGCGAAGTTGCTGCAGGTGGCGGCCCACCAGAAGGCTTCGAGCTGCTTGACCGAGGGTGTGGACATGGGCTTGTCATTGGCAAAAAGCGAACAAGTGCATTCTAAATAATCCACTTTCATTCAATGGATGCGCGGCCTACAGTGGCGCCGGTTCCTGAACATTCCGAGGTCCGCACCATGGCCGCCATCGCTTCCTCCTCTGCCTCTGCCTCCACGCCTTCGGCACCCGCCCTGCCAGCGCCGCGCGCCCCGGCCGTGCTGCGCCGCATGCTGTCGCTGCATGATTTCGAGGAGGCCGCGCGCCGCAGGCTGCCCCGGCCCATCTTCGGCTACATCGCCGGGGCGGCAGAGGACAACGCCTCGCTGCGCGACAACCGCGAGGTGTTCGGCGAATGGGGCCTGACCACGCGCGTGCTGGCCGATGTGTCGCAGCGCTCGCAGGCCGTGGAGCTGTTCGGCGAGCGCTATGCCAGCCCCTTCGGCATTGCGCCCATGGGCATCAATGCGCTGTCCACCTACCGGGGCGACCTGGTGCTGGCCCGCGCGGCCCAGCGCGCGGGCATTGTGTCGGTGATGAGCGGCACTTCGCTGATCCCCATGGAGGAGGTGGCGCGCGAGAGCCCGGCCACCTGGTTCCAGGCCTATATCCCCGGGGACCAGGCCCGCATCGACGCGCTGATCGACCGCGTGGAGCGCGCAGGCTTTCGCACCCTGGTGGTGACGGTGGACATACCGATCTCCGCCAACCGCGAGAACAACATCCGCACCGGGTTTTCCACGCCGCTCAAGCCCAGCCTGCGCCTGGCCTGGGACGGCATGGTGCGCCCGGGCTGGGTGGCGGGCACCTTCCTGCGCACGCTGCTGCGCCACGGCATGCCGCATTTCGAGAACTCGTTTGCCACGCGCGGTGCGCCCATCATGTCGTCCAGCGTGATGCGCGATTTTTCGGCACGCGACCACCTGAGCTGGCACCACATCGAGGCCATCCGCCGCCGCTGGAAGGGGCCGCTGGTCATCAAGGGCGTGCTCAGCGTGGAGGACGCGCTGCAGGCCCGGCGCGTGGGGGCCGACGGCATCGTGCTGTCCAACCATGGCGGGCGGCAGCTCGACGGCGCGGTGTCGGCCATGCGCATTCTTGAGGACGTGGTGGCGGCCCTGGGGCCGGACTATCCCGTGCTGATCGACGGGGGCTTCAGGCGCGGCTCCGATGTGCTCAAGGCCGTTGCGCTGGGCGCGCGCATGGTGCTGGTGGGCCGGCCCTTCAACTATGCCGCCGCCGTGGGCGGCGAGGCCGGCGTGCTGCACGCCATCGGCCTGCTGCGCGACGAGGTGGACCGCAACCTGGCCATGCTGGGCGCCTCCTCCTGCGGCGCGCTGGACCGCTCGCACATCGTGCGCCGCGCATCGGCCTGACAGAAACCTCCACCGTCCATTCAAAACACAGCCATTCCCAGGAGACATCCCATGAACCACTTCACTTCACGCCGCAGCCTGTGCGCCCTGCTGCTGGCCGCAGGCGCCGCACCGGGCGCCATGGCGGCCGATGCCGGCGCCTATCCCACGCGCCCGGTGCGCCTGATCGTGCCGTTTGCGGCCGGCGGCACCACCGACATCGTGGCGCGCGCGATCGCGCCGCGCATGGCCGAGGCCCTGGGCCAGCCGCTGGTGGTGGACAACAAGGGCGGCGGCGGAGGCGCCATCGGCGCGCACGAGGCCGCGCGTGCCCAGCCCGACGGCTACACGCTGGGCGTGGCCACCGTGTCCACCACGGCCACCAATGCGGCCATCAACCCGCGCCTGCCCTACAACCCGCTCACCGATTTCACGCCCATCACCAACATTGCGGCCACGCCCAATGTGCTGGCCGTGCATCCGGGCTTCAAGGCGCAGAGCTTTGCGGCCTTCGTGGAGGAGGTGAAGAAGAACCCCGGCAAGCATGCCTACGGCACGGCGGGCACGGGCTCCATAGGCCACATGCTGATGGAGCTGATGTCCAGCCGCTCGGGGCTGTCGCTCACGCATGTGCCCTACCGGGGCTCGGGCCCGGCGCTCAACGATGCGGTGGCGGGCCAGGTGCCCATCGTCTTCGACAACTTGCCCTCGGCCCTGCCCTTCATCAAGGCGGGCCGGCTCACCGCGCTGGCGGTGGCCGCGCCCGAGCGCCTGGCCCAGCTGCCCCAGGTGCCCACCTTCAAGGAGCTGGGGCTGGAGCCGGTCAACCGCAGCGCCTTCTATGGCATCTACGGCCCCAAGGGGCTGTCGCCCGAGATCGTGGCGCGCCTGCATGCGGCCGCCCAGCGCGCGCTGGCCAGCCCCGAGGTGCGCCGCCAGATCGAGGACACGGGCTCGCGCGTGATCGGCAACCGCCCCGAGGAGTTCGCACGCGAGATCGCGGCCGAGAACGCCCTGTACCGCAAGATCGCCACGGAGCGGCGCATCGTGGCGGATTGAGGGGCAGCCGGCGAAAGGGAGGATAGGGGCTGCGAAAGAATTTTCACCCACGCTGTCACAACGCGCACGCCCCGCGCGTCTTGAAGGTATGGGCCAGCCATTCCGGCCGGCTGCTACATCCCTTAAGGAGTGTTTTCCATGACCGCTTCGTCTTCCGCTGCCACCGGCGCCCGTCCTCTTGCCGCCCCCACGCCGCGCCTGAACTTCCAGGCCGTCGCCCCCGAGCTGTACAAGGCCCAGGCCGGCATCAACGCGCTGCTGCACGAGTCCAGCCTGGGCATCCAGCTGCTGGAGCTGGTGTTCCTGCGCGTCTCGCAGATCAACGGCTGCGCCTTCTGCGTGGACATGCACACGCGCGAACTGCTGTCCCGGGGCGAGGACCTGCAGCGCATCAACAGCATCGTCACCTGGCCCGAGGTGGATTTCTACGACGGGCGCGAGCGCGCCGCCCTGAACTGGGCCGAGCGCTGCACGCGACTGAGCCAGGCCCATCCCGAGCAGCAGGACTTCGAGGCGCTGCGCGCGCATTTCAGCGAGCGCGAGATGGTGGAGCTGACCTATGCCATCGGCAGCATCAATGTCTGGAACCGCCTGTGCGCGGGCTTTGCAGCGCCCGTGGCACGCAAGCCGATCAAGCTCTGAACGCCTGCAAGCCACTCACTCCGCCGAGAGCTTTCGCTCCTTCACCAGCCTGCCCCACTGCTCGTACTCCTTCTTCATGAAGGCCGCGAACTCGGCGCGCGTGGTGGGCTGGGGGGTGAGGCCGTGCTTGTTCAGCGCGTCCTTGACGCCGGGGTCATTGAGTACCTTGACGATCTCGGTGTTCCAGCGGTCCAGCATCGGCTTGGGCGTCTTGCCCGGTGCCACGAAGGCATACCAGTTCAGTGCCTCGAAGCCGGGATAGCCGGCTTCGGCCACCGTGGGGATGTCGGGCATGTACGCCGGGCGCGTGAGGCCCGTGGTGGCCAGCGGGATCAGCTTGCCGGCCTCGATGTGGGGCAGGGCCGTGGGCGGCGCTGCGAAGTAGCTGGTCACGCGCTCGCCCAGCAGGTCCTGCAGCGCGGGCGCGCCGCCCTTGTAGGGCACGTGCACCATGTCGATGCCCGCGCGCTGGTTGAACAGCTCGCCTGCCAGGTGGGAGGCCGAGCCCGCGCCCGTCGAGGCGTAGTCCACCGTGCCCGGGTTCTTCCTGGCCTTGGCCACGAACTCGGCCAGGGTCTTCACGCCCGCGCCCTTGTGCACCACCAGCACGTTGGGAAAGTTCACGCCGCCCGAGATGGGCGCCAGGTCCTTGAAGGGGTCGTAGGGCAGCTTCATCAGGTGCGGCGCAATGGTCAGCGGCCCCACCGAGCCGAACAGCAGCACCGAGCCGTCGGCCGCCGCATTGGCCACCTGCTGGTGGGCGATGTTGCCGCCCGCGCCGCCCTTGTTCTCCACCACCACGCTCTGGCCGATGTTCTCGCCCAGCTTCTTGGCGATCAGGCGCGCGGCCGCATCGGCGGCGCCGCCGGCGGCGAAGCCCACGACCAGGGACACGGGCTTTTTGGGAGGAAAGTCCTGGGCCTGCGCACTGGCGGCCAGTGCGAGCAGGGAGGCGGCCAGGGCGCTGGCGTGCAGGAAGTTGCGCTTGTTCATCATGGGGTTGTCTCCGTCATTGGCTGGGAATCGGGGCGGATGCGGCTAGTCGGCACCCAGCCCGATGGGGCTGGGCTGGCGCTTTTCGGTGTTGTGGCGCAGCAGGGATGCCGTGCGGAACACGCCGTGCGCGAACTTGCCGTAGGGCAGGGTGGCGAACAGGGCGATCACCGCGCCCAGGTGCAGGCACAGCAGCAGGGCCAGGGCCGGCGTGCCGCGGCCCAGCCACAGCGCCATGCCGCTGGCCGCGACCAGGAACAGCAGGGCGATGAAGCCCAGGTCCATGGGTTTCTGGCGCGCGTCGCCATGCAGCGGGTGGCGCCTGCGGTTCAGGCGCCACAGGCCTGCGGTGCCCAGCATGAGGCTGGTGCCGCCCACGGCGCCCAGCAGCTTGGGCAGGCTGGGGAATTCGTAGGGCGCCGCCCAGCCGAACACGTAGTGGTAGACCGTGGCCAGCGCCGTGGCCGCAAAGCACAGCATGAATCCGTAGAAGGTCAGGTGGTGAAAACGCCTGCGGCTCAGGGTGTAGGCATCGTCCTCGTTGTGGCAGCCCTCGCCGTGGCCGCCGTCCAAGTATTTGAGGCTCAGCACGTCCTGCGCGGCCTCGGCCGCCGCCGGCGTGCCCACGTCCACGCCGCCGGTGGCGGGCTTGACGTCCTTCCAGAAGCGGCGCACGCCCATGGCCAGCGCCAGCACCACGAACAGGAATACGGGCGCGAAGATGCCCACCAGCAGGTTGTGCGGGAACAGGTTGTAGAAGTTGGCGCCCAGGTCGGCGCCCCACAGCCGGCCCGGGCCGCCCTGCAGGGCCACGGCCAGCACCAGGAACAGCGACAGGCCTGCGGCCAGGGCCAGCGACAGCGTGAGCCCGTTCCTCTGGTACAGGCGCCCCAGGGCGGGCGGCCAGGCGTAGTCGGCATAGGTCTGGCCGCGCACCTCGGCCATGGCCTTGGGGATGTTGATGGCGAATTCATGCGGCGGCGCGTACTGGCAGGCATGCAGGCAGGCGCCGCAGTTGTGGCACAGGTTGGCCAGGTAGTGCACATCGGCCTTGCCGAACTCCAGGCGCCGCGTCATGGCCGGGAAGACCGCGCAAAAGCCTTCGCAGTAGCGGCAGGCGTTGCAGATCTGCAGGGCACGCGCCACCTCGCCTTCGGCGGCCGTTTCGGTGGAGACCGGCAGGATGGGAATGACCCGGCCGGCGGCCAGGTCCTGGGCTTCTTGGGCCAGGGCGCTAATTGTGTTTTGCATATGTGTCGTCCATGGGGTTGGCTTGCCGCCCGCAGCGCTTGAAGTAGGCCTGCTCCTGACCAGGGACAGCGAGCAAGGGCCGCCCCGCAGCGAGGCTGTCGTCCCCCTTGGGGGATGGCGCGCAGCGACTCAGGGGGGTCTTCATCTCACTGCGCCGCGCACGGCGGGTTGTCCGGCGGCGGCAAGGGCCGCGTTGCGGCCCGCGATGCGGCCGAAGGCCGTGCCGATGGACATGCCCACGCCGGCCGTATAGCCCTTGCCCAGCACGTTGCCGGCCATCATTTCGCCGGCCACGAACAGGTTGGTGCTGGGCTGGCCGGCAAAGCGCACGGCCGCCGTGTCGTCGGTCTCCAGGCCCAGGTAGGTGAAGGTCACGCCGGGGCGCAGCTGGTAGCCGTAGAAGGGCGCCGTGTCGATGGGGCGGGCCCAGTGGGTCTTGGCGGGGGCCAGGCCCTCGGTATGGCAGTCGTCCAGCGCCGTGTGGTCGAAGTGGCCGACGCGGCAGGCGCCGTTGTAGGCATCCAGGGTCTGCATGAAGCGGTTTTCGTCCAGGCCCAGCTTGCGTGCCAGCTCGGGCAGGGAGTCGGCGCGCACGCCCGGGAAGACCGGCGGCATGAAGCGGCCTATGGCCTTGGCGTCGATGACGGACCAGGCGGTCTGGCCCGGCTGCTGGGCCACCAGGCGGCCCCAGATGGCATAGCGCTTGGGCCAGAAGTCCTCGCCCTCGTCATAGAAGCGCTCGGCCTCGCGGTTGACCACCACGCCCAGCGAGACGCAGTCGATGCGCGTGCAGATGCCGCCGTCGTACAGCGGCGCGCGCGCATCGATGGCCACCATGTGGGCCTGGGTGGGGTCGCCGATGCGGTCGGCGCCATGGTCTTCGAGCAGGTGGCGCAGCAGCACGCCGCGGTTGAAGGCCGTGCCGCGGATCAGGAAGTTGTCGGACGGCCATTCGCCGCGCGCGTTCTGCCCCCAGGCCTCGCGCAGCCACTCGCGGTTGGACTCGAAGCCGCCCGCCGCCAGCACGCAGGTCTTTGCGGTGATGCGCTGCGCGCCCACCCAGGCGGCCTTGAACTCGCCGCCCTCGATCTCAAGCCGGTCCACGGGCGACGCGTAGCGCACCTGCACGCCCAGCCGTTCGGCGCTGCGGTAGTAGGCATTGACCAGGGCCTTGCCGCCGCCCATGAAGAAGGCATTGGTGCGCGCCACGTGCAAAGCGCCCGACAGCGGCGGCTGGAAATGCACGCCGTGGCGGCGCATCCAGTCGCGGCAGGTGGAGGAGGCGCGGATCACCATGCGCGCCAGGTGCTCGTTGGTGATGCCGCCCGTGACCTTGAGCAGGTCCTGCCAGAACTCCTCCTCGGGGTAGGCCTCGACCAGCACGTCCTGGGGCGCGTCGTGCATGCAGCGCAGGTTGCGCGTGTGGCCGGAATTGCCGCCGCGCCAGTCGCGCGGCGCCGCCTCCAGCAGCAGCACGCTGCGGCCTGCCTCGCGCGCCATCAGGGCCGCGCACAGGGCGGCATTGCCGCCGCCTATGACCAGGACATCGGGGTCCATGGAGTTCTCCTTGCATTCGCCATCGTGGGGATTGCGAATGTAGGGAGAACGCAGCGCGGCGGGCAGGGGCCCGCCGGCATGGGGGTATCAGTCTTCGTGATGGATGAGGGCCGTGCCGGCCCAGGCGCCGCCGCGCAGCAGCTGGCGCACGCAGTCGATCAGCACCACGCGCGCGGCCAGGGCGGCGGGCGACAGCTCATCCTCGGACAGGCTGCACAGCAGGTTGGTGCGCAGGGCATCTTTGTCCGTGATACGCGACCACTCGAAGCGCTGCGCGGCATCGGCATAGCGGCCCATGGAGGCCCAGGGCTGCACCGTGCTGCCCAGGCCCGCATCCACGGCCGCCATGACCATGGACAGCGAATCCACCTCCAGCACCAGATGCGGCGTGAAGCGCGCCTGCGAGAAGGCCGTGTCCAGCGTGCTGCGCAGGCCGTGCAGGCCCGTGGGCAGGATCAGCGATTCGCCGGCCAGGTCGGCCAGCGCCATCTGCGGCGGCAGCGGCTCGGGGTGGTGGCCGCGCGCGCGGATCAGGAACAGCTCCTCCTCGATCAGCGGGTGCACCTGCCAGCGCCGCCCGCCTGCGCGGGCCTGACCGCCGTGCAGGCGGGCGTCGAACAGCACGGCCATGTCCAGCGCGCGCGCATTGAGCATGTCGGTCAGGTGGCCGGACATGCCCTCCACCATGTGCAGGCGCACATCGGGGTAGCGCGCGCGCATGGCCTGCATCATGGGCAGGCCCAGCATGGCCGAGGTGGTGGGCGCCAGGCCCACGCTGACCGAGCCCGACAGCCGCGCCTGCTGCGCGCTGCGCACGGCCTGCTCGGCATGGCGCAGCGTGAGCTGGGCCTCGCGGAAGAAGGCCACGCCCGCCTCGGTGGGCACCACGCCGCGCGGCGTGCGCTGCAGCAGCCGGGTGGACAGCTCGCTTTCCAGGCGGCTGACCTGCTGGCTCAGCGCGGACTGGACCATGTCCAGGTCCAGGGCGGCGCGGCTCATGGAGCCCAGTTCGACGATGCGGACGAAGTAGCGGAGTTGTCTCAGTTCCATGGGGGCGGCGCTTGTGGATGGCAGCGGCGATTGTCGGTGCAGACCGGGGCTTGGCCTCAGATGCCGCGCGGCAGCAGGGCCGCCAGGGCCTCGCCTATCGAGCGCGCAATCAGCTTCTGGCGCTCGCCGGGCATGCGCTCCAGCGTGGAGGCCACGCTGACGGCGGCCACAGGCTCGCCTTCGGCATTGCGCACCGCCATGCCCACGGCCAGCACGCCGCGCGTGGCATGGTTGCCGATGACGGACCAGCCGCGCTGGCGCGTGGCCTTCACCAGCAGGGCCATGCGCTCGGGCGTCATGCCGCCGTACTGCTCCAGCACGGGCGCGTTGGCCGCCATCGCGGCCTGCACCTCGGCATCGGGCAGGGCGGCCAGCAGGGCCAGTCCCGCCGCTCCCACGCCCAGCGGCTGGCGCGTACCCACCTGGATCACCAGGATCTGCACCGGATGCGTGCCCACATGGCGGGCGATGCAGTGCGATGCCGCACCTTCGCGCACGATGGCAAAGGCCGCGTCCGCGCAGCCCGCGCTCACGCGCTCCAGCACGGGCTGCAGCCGCACGGCCATGTTGGGCTGGCCTGCGCTGGCGGCCGTGGCCGCCAGCCGGTGGCCGGCCGCATAGCCGAAGCGCCCCCTGTGCGCCACATAGCCGCTGTCCACCAGGGTGGACAGCAGGCGGTACACCGTGGCGCGCTCCAGCCCCGTGGCGCGGCACAGGTCGGCGACGCGCAGGCCCTCGCGGCCAGCGGCCAGCACGGCGTCCAGCACCTGCAGGCCACGGCGCAGGGTGCGGCTGCCGGCATCGTCGGCGGAGACTGGAATGTCCGCTGGCCGGACGTTTGGATTGGTGCTGCGCGAAGGCATGGAAAAGAATTTCCCGGTGATTGCAGGCAGGGCAGAAAAGGGCCTGCGTGCAGCGCGCAGTGTGCCGCAGGCCGTCGAAAGCCCACACAGGCAGACATGAGCAGACATCAGCGGACATCAGCGGACATCAGAACGATCACCTGGAGACAAGACATGACAACCCCTGCCCGTTTCAATCCGTGGGCGCGCCGGCGCCTGCTGGCCTGTTCCTTCACCTGCGCACTGGCCGGCATGGCCGCCGCGACCGTCGCGACCGTGGCGTTGGCGCCCGCGCCCGTGCTGGCGCAGCCGGCGGCCTGGCCGGCCCGGCCCGTGCGGCTGGTGGTGGGCTATGCGGCCGGTGGCGCCACCGACGTGATCGCACGCCTGGTGGCCGCCAGGATGGGCGAGCAGCTGGGCCAGAGTGTGGTGGTGGACAACCGCACGGGCGCCAACAGCAATGTGGGCGCCGAAGCCGTGGCGCGGGCGCCTGCGGACGGCTACACGCTGTATGTCTACACCATTGCCAACACCATCAATGCCTCGCTCTACCCCCGGCTCGGCTATGACCCGGTCAAGGACTTCGAGCCCATCGGCCTGATCGCCAAGATTCCCAACATCCTCGTGGTCAACCCGCGCCTGCCCATACAGAACGTGGCCGACTATGTGCGCCATGCCCGGCAGAGTGCGCAGGGCATCAGCTTCGCCTCGTCGGGCAGCGGCTCGTCGATCCACCTGTCGGGCGAGATGTTCCGTCAGCTGTCGGGCCTGCGCATGCTGCACGTGCCCTACCGGGGCAGCGCACCGGCCATCACCGACCTGCTGGGTGGGCAGGTGGATTCCATGTTCGACAACGCGCCCTCGGCCCTGCCCCATGTGCAGGCCGGCAAGCTGCGCGCGATCGCCATCACCAGCGCCCGGCGCTCGGCGCTGCTGCCCGATGTGCCCACGCTGGCGGAGTCGGGCTATGCGGGCTTCGACGTGCAGTCGTGGTTCGGCCTGGCCGCCCCTGCGGGCACGCCGCCCGCCGTGATCGAGCGCCTGAACCATGCCCTGAACACCGCCCTGGCCGCACCCGAGCTGCGCCAGCGCCTGGGCGAGATGGCCGCCACGCCCGAGCCCGGCACCCCGGCGCAGATGCGCAGCTTTGCGGCGTCGGAGATCAAGCGCTGGCGCGAGGTGGTCAAGGCCTCGGGCGCCACCGCCCAGTAGTTCGGCACACGTTCGGCAAAAGCTCAACACAACCGCCCCACAAGGAGACGACCCCCATGCAACCCATTGATTTTTTCTGGCGCGCGGCCGAACGCTGGCCGCAGCGCATCGCCATCGACGCACCGGGCGGCTGCATCCGCTATGACGCGCTGGCCCGCAAGGTGGCCGCGCTGGCGGCCGGCCTGCAGGCGCTGGAGCCCGCCGTGCAAAGCCGCGTGGGCATCTGCGCGGGCAACAGCGCAGACCATATCGCCGCCCTGCTGGCGGTGATGGCCAGCGGCAAGGTCTGGGTGCCGCTCAATCCCAAGAGCACGCAGTCCGAGGTGCGCCGCATCATCGATGCCACCGAGCCTTCCATCGTGCTGTGCGATGTGGGCGGCGCTGCACTGGTGCAAGGGGCGCCGGGCATCCACCTGGTGCTGGGCGAGGGCACGGCGGCGCTGGAGCAGGCGCAAAGTGGCGCCGTTCCCGTGGTGCCCGACCTGCCCGCCGATGCCATCCAGGCCATCAAGTTCACGGGCGGCACCACGGGCCTGCCCAAGGGCGTGATGCAGCCCTGCCGCGCCTGGATGGCCGGCATTGCCAACCAGATCCAGGCCTGGGGGTTCGATGAGCATGACCGCTACGTCATGGCCGCGCCCATCACGCATGGCACGTCCACCTACCTGCTGCCCATCCTGGCGCAGGGCGGCTGCCATGTGCTGCTCGACGGTGCGGGTGCCGAGGCCGTGCGCAGCGCCTTTGCCCTGCGCGGCGGCACCGTGTGCTTCATGCCGCCCACCCTGATCTACATGCTGATGGCGCTGCCGGGCGCCAGCCGTGCGGACTTCCCCGCCCTGCGCCGCCTCATCTACGGCGGCGCCGCCATGCCGCCCGAGAAAATCCGCCAGGTGCGCGCATTCTTCGGCCCCGTGCTGGCCACCACCTATGGCCAGACCGAGGCGCCGCAGATCCTCACGGCCATGCGGCCCGAGGACTTCGAGGACGAAGGCCTGTGGACCTCCGTGGGCCGGACCACCTGGTTCAGCGACCTGGCCATCATGGCGCCCGACGGCCGCCTGCTGCCCCGGGGCGAGGTGGGCGAGGTCGTGGCGCGCGGCGATCTGCTGATGAGCGGCTACTGGCGCCTGCCCGGCAAGACGGCCGAGACCCTGGTGAACGGCTGGCTGCACACGGGGGACCGGGGCCTGATCGATGCGCAGGGCTACCTGCACCTCAAGGACCGCCTGAAGGACCTGGTCATCACGGGCGGCTTCAACGTCTATCCCGTGGATGTGGAAAACGCCCTGGGCCAGCACCCGGCCGTGCATGAGTGCGTGGTCTTCGGCATCCCCGACGACCATTGGGGCGAGGCCGTGCAGGCCGCCGTGCAATTGCGCGCCGAACTGCGCCCCGACCAGCGGCCGGACGAGGCCGAGCTGATCGCCTTCGTGCGCCAGCGCCTGGGCCCCGTGCAGACACCCAAGCGCATCCACTTTCACGCCAGCCTGCCGCGCTCGCCCGTGGGCAAGCTGCTCAAGACGGCCGTGCGCGAGCTTGCGCTAGCACCCCGCTGATCCCGAACACCATCACAAGGAGACCCTGGCCATGGCCACGCACCAACCCCCCGTCACCCGCCTGTGCACCCACACCCTCACCAGCCTGCATTACCGCGATGCCGACCTGGTCGAGGACCTGATGGGCAAGAAGACCTTCACCGAGGTGATGCTGATGCAGATCCTGGGCCGCACGCCGCGCCCCGTGGACCTGCGCATCGCCGATGTGGTGCTCATCGTGCTCATGGAGCATGGCCTCACGCCCAGCGCCATCGCCACGCGCCTCATCTACATGAGCGCGCCCGAGAACCTGCAGGGCGCCGTCTCGGCCGGCCTGCTGGCCGTGGGCAGCTCCTTCGTGGGCACCATGGAGAACTGCGCCGCGCTGCTCGACCGCATCGCCGCCGCCGCCGACCCCGAGGCCGAGGCCCGCGCCATCGCCCGGCACCACAAGGCGTTGAAAAGCCCCGTGCCCGGCTTTGGCCACCACCTGCACAAGCCCGTGGACCCGCGCGCCTACAAGCTGCTGGACATGGGCCGCGCCGAACCCGAACTGGCGGGCAGCAGAATCCGCGCGCTCGAAACCCTGTCCGCCGCCGTGGACGCCGCGGCGGGCCGGCCCATCACCATCAATGCCACGGGGGCCGTGGCCGCCCTGCTGGGCGAGATCGGCGTGCCCACGGCCGTGATGCGCGGCTTTGCCGTCATCTCGCGGGCGGCCGGGCTGGTGGCGCATGTGGTGGAGGAGCAGCAAAGCCCGTCGGGCCGGTTCATCTGGGAAACGGTGGAGGAGGCCATCCCCTACGCGGGGCATGCAGTTTCCGCGAACGCTGCGTGAAGCAATGACCGATGGACCACCGCGCGCCATGCCGCGAGCATGGAGTCCATGCAACAAACCCATGGATTGTCCGGCGCCCTCGACGGCCTGCGCGTGGTGGACCTGTCCCGCATCCTGGCGGGACCCTGGTGCACCCAGAACCTTGCCGACCTGGGCGCATCGGTACTCAAGATCGAGCGTCCCGGCACGGGCGACGACACGCGCGCCTGGGGCCCGCCCTTCGTGCAGGCGCCCGGTGGCGAGGCCGTGTCGGCCTACTTCCTGTCCTGCAACCGCGGCAAGCATTCGGTGGCGCTGGACTTCACCGAGCCGGCCTCGCATGCCTGGCTGCTGCGCCAGATCCGCGATGCCGACGTGCTGGTGGAAAACTACAAGGCCGGCGCGCTGGCGCGCCACGGGCTGGACTACGCGGCGCTGGCCGCCATCAACCCCGGGCTGATCTACCTGTCGATCACGGGCTTCGGCCAGAGCGGCCCGTTTGCGCACAAGCCCGGCTACGACTATGTGTTCCAGGGGCTGGGCGGCCTCATGGGCTACACGGGCGTGGCCGATGGCGAGGAGGGCGCGGGCCCGCTGCGCACGGGCGTGGCCGTGGTGGACCTGATGACGGGCATGTATGCCACCAGCGCCGTGCTGGCGGCCGTGGTGCAGCGCCAGCGCACGGGGCGCGGCCAGCACATCGACCTGGCCCTGCTGGACGTGGCCGTGGCCATGAATGCCAACCAGGCGGCCAACTACCTGGTCAGCGGCGAGAACCCGCGCCGCACGGGCAACGCCCATCCCAATTGCGCGCCCTACGAGGTGTTTGCCTGCGCAGACGGGCATTTCATCCTGGCCATCGGCAATGACGGGCAGTTCGCCGCCCTGTGCTCCGTGCTGGGCACGGACTGGCACCTGGACGCGCGCTTTGCCACCAATGCCGCGCGCCTGACCGGCATGGCGCAGCTGCGCCCGCTGCTGCGCGCGGCGCTGGGCCGCTGGCCGCTGCAGGCCCTGACCGATGCGCTGGACACCGCCCAGGTGCCCTGGGGCTGCATCAACACCATGGAGCAGGTCTTCGCCCATCCGCAGGTCCGGCACCGCCAGATGCTGCAGACGGTGGAGCACCCGCAGCTGGGCACGCTGAAGCTGGTGCGCAACCCCATGGTGCCGGCCGGCGGCGGCGCCCAGGTGCCGCCGCCGCCCGTGCTCGGTGCGGCGCCGCAGGACCTCTGAATCCCTAGACATCGACAAGCCAAGAAGGAGACAAGGATGACGAAACGCATGAAAGCACTGAAGGCCGCCGTGGCAGCCGCCGCGTTGGCGGGGATGCCGCTGGCGTATGCAGCGGGGGCGGCAGGGGCGGCCGGGGCGGCAGGGGCAGGAAGCTATCCCGACCGGCCCGTACGCCTGGTAGTGCCCTATGCGGTGGGCGGCGCCACCGATGTGATCGCGCGCGTGGCGGCCCGCTATCTGGGCGAGACGCTGGGCCAGCCCGTGGTGGTGGAAAACCGCCCCGGCGCGGGCGGCAGCACGGGCTCGGCCTATGCGGCCAAGCAGCCGGCCGACGGCTACACCCTGGTGATGATGGTGGAGAGCTCGCATGCGGTGAACCCCAACGTCTACGCCAAGCCCGCGTATGACCCGGTGAAGGACTTCACCCCCATCACCAACATCGCCAATGTGCCGGGCGTGATGGTGGTCAGCGCAGGCTCGGCCTACAAGAGCGCCAGGGATGTGAGCGACGCGGCGCGCGCCGCGCCGGGCCGGCTTAACTACGGCTCCTCGGGCAATGGCGGGCTCAGCCACCTGAGCGGTGCGCTGTTCGGCAGCACCACGGGCACCACCCTCACCCATGTGCCCTACAAGGGCCTGGGGCCGGCGCTCAACGACCTGATGGCGGGGCAGCTCGATGTGGTGTTCGACAACATGCCGTCCTCTGGCGCGCTGATCGCAGGCGGCCAGCTGCGTGCGCTGGCCGTGTCCAGCCCCGTGCGCCTGCCGGCCCTGCCCGGCGTGCCCACCTATGCCGAGGCCGGGCTCAAGCCCATGAACGACATGTCCTGGTACGGCCTGGGCGCGCCTGCCAGGCTCGATCCCGCCATTCTTGCCAGGCTCAGCGAAGCCATGCGCAAGACCTTGCAAAAGCCCGAGCTGATCAAGACCATCGAGCAGCAGGGCGCCGTCGTGGACTTCCAGGAGCCTGCGCAGTTCAGGCAGACGGTGGAGCGCTCCAACCGCGCCTGGTCCCAGCTGATCCGCGACATCGGATTCGAGAAACTTTGAGGAGATCTGCCGTGCATGCACAAGTGACCTTTCCCACCCCGCAGACCGCCGTGCTCACCATCACCGGCGGCGGGCCGCTGAACATCCTGGGCACGCCCGTGATCCGCGCGCTGACCGCGCAATTGGCCGAGCTGGCCGAGCACCCCGATCTGCACTGCCTGGTGCTGCGCGGATCGGGCACGCGCGCCTTCGTGGCGGGGGCCGACATCCGCGAGATGGCGTCGCTCAACGCCGCCTCGGCACGCGCCTTCATCAGCGGGCTGCGCGACCTGTGCAACGCGGTGCGGCATTTCCCCGTGCCCGTGATCGCCCGGCTGCAGGGCCATACGCTGGGCGGCGGGCTGGAGCTGGCCATGGCGGCCGACCTGCGCATCGCGGCCGATGATGCCGTGGTGGGCATGCCCGAGGTCAAGGTCGGCATTCCCTCGGTGATCCACGCGGCCATGATGCCCGCGCAGATCGGCGGCACGCGCGCCAGCTGGCTGCTGCTCACGGGCGAGAACATCGGCGCCCTGCAGGCCGAGCGCTGGGGCCTGCTCAACGAATGCGTGCCCGGCGACCAGCTCGATGCGCGCATCGCGCAGATTGCCGAGGGGCTGGGCGGGATCGGCATCGAGGCGCTGCGCCAGCAAAAGCGCCTGCTGCGCCGCTGGGAAGGCATGGGCGTGGACTCGGCCATCACCGACAGCGTGGCCGAGTTCGGCGCGGCCTTCAACACGGGCGAGCCGCAGCACCACATGAATGCCTTCCTGGAGCGCAAGCAGGCCAAGGCCCAGCACTGAACCCAGGCCGGGCCGGGCTAGGCCTTGTCGGCCAGCCCTTTCAGAAAGCTGCGCAGCCGCTGCGCGGTGGGCGTCAGCGGCCGTTCGCTGGAGCGCACCAGCTGCAGCGGGCGCCGTGCCCAGGTTTCCTCCAGCGGCAGGCAGGCCACCGCATGCGCGGTGCCGAGCCTGCGGTAGATGCTGTGCGGAATGATGGCCAGGCCCACGCCCTGCGAGACCAGCCGCACGATGGAGGTGAAATCGTCCACGTGGATGCGGCAGCGCAGCGGCCGGCCATGGCGCTTGGCCAGCTCGCGCAGAAAGGCGTAGTTGCTGCTGGTCAGCGCCATGCCCACGAAGGCATGGGCCAGGGTGTCGAAGAAGCGGCAGGAAGGGCCTTCGCCGTCCTCTGGCCTCTCGCCCGGCTGGGGCACCAGCGGATGGCCGGGCGGGGCGATCACCACCAGGCGGTCCTGTGCAAAGGTCTCGCAGGCCACGGCGCCCGCCATGGGCTCGCCCGCGTAGACGCCCAGGTCGGCCTCGCCCTCGGCCACTCTGGCGGCAATCGTCTCGCTGGTCTGCTCCACCAGGGTGAGGTTCACCTCGGGAAAGGCGGTCAGGAACTCGCCGATGTGCGGGCCGATGAAGCCGTGCAGCGAGGAGCTGTTGGCCGCCAGCGTTGCCTTGCCCTGCAGGCTGCTGCCCAGCAGGGCGGCCTCGGCCTCCATGCCGTCGATGGCGGCGAACACGCCGCGCGCATGCTCGAGCATGGCGTGGCCTTCCTCGGTCAGCCGCATGCCCTTGTGCTCGCGCGTGAACAGCTGGCAGCCCAGGGCCTGCTCCAGATTGCGCAGACGCTGGCTGGCGGCCGAGGGCGTCAGGTGCCGCGCCTGGCTGGCACGCGAGAGATTGCCGGCCTGGGCGATGGCCATGAACAGCTTGAGATCGGTCAGGTCGTAGCGCATGCGGGCGTTTCCTAGGGGGCAGGAGGGCCATTATTCCTGCTGGCGCAGGGCTGCAAAGCCCGTGGCGCGCAGCCTTTGAAGGGCGCTGGGATAATCGCTGCCATGACTAAACACCGCGTCGTGGTGGGCCTGTCGGGCGGTGTGGACTCCGCTGTCACGGCCCATCTCCTCAAGCAACAGGGCCATGAAGTGGTCGGCATCTTCATGAAGAACTGGGAAGATGACGACGACAGCGAATACTGCTCGTCCAATGTCGATTTCGTCGATGCCGCCGCCGTGGCCGACGTGGTCGGCATCGAGATCGAGCATGTGAACTTCGCCTCCGAGTACAAGGACCGCGTCTTCGCCGAGTTCCTGCGCGAGTACCAGGCCGGCCGCACGCCCAACCCCGATGTGCTGTGCAATGCCGAGATCAAGTTCAAGGCCTTCCTGGACCACGCCATGCGCCTGGGCGCCGAGAAGATCGCCACGGGCCACTACGCCCGCGTGCGCCAGAACCCCGACACGCAGCTGTTCGAGCTGCTCAAGGGGCTGGACCCGGCCAAGGACCAGAGCTACTTCCTGCACCGCCTCAACCAGGCCCAGCTGTCCAGGTCCATGTTCCCCGTGGGCGAGCTGAAGAAGACCGAGGTGCGCCGCATTGCCGAGGAGATCGGCCTGCCCAACGCGAAGAAGAAGGACTCCACGGGCATCTGCTTCATCGGAGAGCGGCCGTTCCGCGACTTCCTGAACCGCTACATCAGCAAGGAGCCCGGCAACATCCTCGACGACCGCAACCGCAAGCTGGGCAAGCATGTGGGCCTGTCGTTCTACACGCTGGGCCAGCGCTCGGGCCTGGGCATCGGCGGCGTCAAGGAAAAGGGCGCGCCGCGCGGCGGCGGCGACCATGAGCCCTGGTTCGTGGCGCGCAAGGAGCTGGACACCAACACGCTGCGCGTGGTGCAGGGCCATGACCATCCCTGGCTGCTGTCGCAGTCGCTGCTGGCCGACCAGGTCAGCTGGGTGGCCGGCCACGCGCCCGCCGAGGGCAAGGCCTACGGCTCCAAGACGCGCTACCGCCAGCCCGACTCGCCGGCCCTGATCTCGGGCGCCACGCCCGAGGGCTTCCGGCTGGATTTTCCCGAGCCGCAATGGGCCGTCACGCCCGGCCAGTCGGCCGTGCTCTACGACGGCGACGTGTGCCTGGGCGGCGGCATCATCGCGGCGGTGGATCCGCAGTGATGCAGCACTGACGCGGCACTGATGCGGCATTGATGCCGGGCAGGATTCGGCCCGTCGCGTTTTGCTATCGTCACGGGGGGCGGCACAACCGCCCCTTTTTCTTTTTCCTTTTGTTCTTCACGACAGCACCACAGGAGACCCCATGGCTTCATCGATTCTTGCGCGCCGGCATTTTCTGGGAGCGGCCCTGGGCGCCGTGGCCACGGCCGGATGCAACGGCGAGGTGTCCTGGGGCGATCCCATCGATCCGCCCGTGACGGACCGCGTCAAGCGTGCGCTCGATCAACTCGACGGCCAGGTGCGCGCGCAGATGCGGCGCACGGGCGTGCCCGGCGTGGCCGTGGCGGTGGTGCATGAAGGGCGCCTGGTCTATGCCCAGGGCATGGGCGTGCGCCGTCTGGGCTCGTCGCTGGCCGTGGATGCGGACACGGTGTTCCAGCTCGCCTCCGTCTCCAAGTCCGTGGGCGCCACCGTGGTGGCGCAGCAGGTGGGCCAGCGCCGCGTGTCCTGGGACACGCGCGTGCAGCAGGGCCTGCCCTGGTGGACGCTGGAGGATGCCGATGCCGCCCAGCGCATCACCGTGGGCGACATGTATGCCCACCGCTCGGGCCTGCCCGGCCAGGCCGGCGATGCGCTGGAGGAGCTGGGCTACAGCCAGCGCCAGATCCTGGAGCGCCTGCGCTACCTGCCGCTGCGGCCCGTGGGCACCCAGTACGCCTACAGCAACTTCGGCCTGACCACGGGTGCCGAGGCGGTGGCCGCCATCGCAGGCCAGTCCTGGGCGGCGCTATCGCAGCAGGCCGTCTACGGCCCGCTGGGCATGACGCAGACCAGCTCGCTGTTTGCCGATTTCGAGGCGCGCGCCAACCGCGCGGCCGGCCACCTGCGCGTCAATGGCGTGTGGCAGACGGGGCCGGTGCGCCGGCCCGATGCGCAGTCGGCCGCCGGCGGCGTCAGCTCCACGGTGCGCGACATGGCGCGCTGGATGACCATGCTGCTGGACGAGGGCCGCTTCGAGGGCCGCCAGGTGGTCGATGCGCAGGCGCTGCGCACGGCGCTGTCGCCGCAGATGCTGCAGTCGCCGGCCGGCAACGGCGAGCCCGCCCGCTACTACGGCTTCGGCTTCAACGTGGGCGTGTCCGAGGCGGGGCGCACCACCTACAGCCACTCGGGTGCCTTCGGCACGGGCAGCGCGACCAGCTTCACCGTCATGCCCGAGCTCAAGCTGGGCATCGTGGTGCTGACCAACGGCATGCCCATCGGCGTGCCCGAGATCGTGGTCTCGCAGTTCCTGGACCAGGTCGAATGGGGCCGCCAGCGCCAGGACTGGGAGAGCATCTGGACCAAGCGGCTGGCGCCCATCATGCAGCCGCATGGCGAGCTGGCAGGCAAGACCCGGCCCCCTTTCCCCCGACCGCCCCGGCCGCTGGGCGCCTATGTGGGCAGCTACGCCAACCGCTTCTACGGGCCGGCCCAGGTCAGCCTGCAGACGGGTGGCGGTGGACTGCAGGTCAGCCTGGGTTCGCAGCGCATGCTGCTCAGCCACTGGGATGGCGAGGTCTTCAGCTTCGTGCCCGAGGGCGATTCGCCGGGCAGCCTGTCCAAGGCCACGTTCGACGGCAACCAGCTCACGCTGGAGTATTTCGACGATGTGCTGACCCCGGCCGGCGTCAGTGCGGGGATAGGGCGCTTTTCCCGCTGAGGGTGTCCTGCTCCGTGCCGTTGTGCAGGTGATCGCCGGGCACGGGCAGCCAGGCGGCCAGCACGGTGGCGCTGGGCTCTGAATCCATGTCCAGATGGCCGCCCAGGCGCTGCAGGCGCGCCTGCATGCTGCGCAGGCCCACGCCCATGCCGGCCTGCTGCACGGCGGCCACGTCAAAGCCTGCGCCGTCGTCGGTGATGCGCAGCATCAGCCAATGCGGCTCGGGCCACTGCAACTGCACCTGCACGCACTGGGCGCGGCTGTGCTTGATCACATTGGCCAGCGCTTCCTCCAGCACGCGCGTCAGCGCCAGGCACTGCAGCGCACCGGGCGGCTGCGGCCAGGCGGCCGGCACCTGCCAGTCGGACTGCATGTCCAGCGCGTCGAACAGGCTGGCAAAGCGGTGGCGCAGCGGCGCGATCCAGGCCTGGGGCGTGTCCGGCACGGTGACGGAGACGCTGGTGCCGCTGTCGATCATCTGGCGCAGGTCGTCGCGCAGCAGCTTGAGCACGGACAGGAACTGGCGGTTGTGCATGGGGCCGCCCGCCTGCTCCACCATGGCGATGGAGCGCACCAGGGAGCCGCCCAGGCTGTCGTGCAGGTCGTGCGCCAGCTGCATCCGTTCCTGCAGCCGCGAGTGGCTGAGCGCCAGCGCATGCTCGCGCGCCAGCGTGCCGCCGAGCTCGTCGCAGGCACGCGCCACGCTGTCGGTCAGCTCCTGGTTGAACTGCTCGATGCGGCGCATGCTGAGCACGAACCGCCGGCCCAGCACCATGGACAGGGCCAGCATGGTCAGCGGCGCGGTATAGGGCATCCAGGGCGTGGCGGGGCCAATCACCTTCTTGAGCGCCAGCATGTCGTGCAGGCCCGCGCACAGGAAGACCAGCAGGCAGGCCGCGTAGACCAGGTGGCCCGGCTCGCGCGTGCGCCAGGCGTGCAGCGGAAAGTGCAGCGACACGGCCACGCAGATGCCGAAGTACACCAGGCCGATGTGCAGCACGCCGTCCACCAGCCACCAGGGCGCGAAGATGGCGGCGGCCATGCCGGCCAGCGTCAGCGCCCACAGCAGCTTTTCCAGCCGGGGCAGATGCAGTTTTCCGAAGCGCCAGGTGAACAGGCAAAAGCTCTGGCTGAACAGCAAAAAGACCAGCAAATTGCCGCGTGCCACGGCCAGGGTGTCGGGGAAGGGCCAGGCCTCGGTGGCCAGGATATTGGCCAGGAACAGCGCCCAGCAGAAGGCATTGAGCGCGTACCAGCCAAAGGCCTTGCTGGCGCGCCGCTGCAGCCAGGCAAAGGCGAACAGCACGCCCAGCACCAGCGAGACCACGATGTTCATGGCAAACAGCGTGCGCTGGTTCCACCAGGTCTGCTCGTGCCACTGGCGCAGCGCCTCGGGCTCGCCCAGGCGCACCTCGCCCAGGCCCGGCGTCTGCTCGGCCAGGCCGTGCACGCGTATCCACACGCTGTTGGTGCCCGCATGCAGGGCGGATTCGGGCAGCAGCCAAAAGCGCGGCATGTTCCAGCTGCGCGACAGGGGCTCGACCAGGTGCCGGTCGCGCCACAGCAGGTCGCCGTTCACGAAGACCTCGCCGGCCATGACCATGGAGTGCAGGGCCAGCGCCACGGGATCGGCGGCAGCGGGGTGAGCGCAGCCGCGTTGCCAGTCGATGCGGTACCAGACGGCGCCGCTGTAGCCGGGCCAGCGGTCCAGCCAGTGGTCGGGCAGGGTCACGTTGTGCCAGTCGCGTACCGCGCTGGCGATGGGCGGCGGTCCCTGGCCTGCGGCCTTGGCGGACTGGATGGACAGGATCTGCGGCAGGCAGGCCTGGGCCAAGGCGCAGGTACTGCACAGGAGAAACGCAAGGCTCAGGGCGAGGCCCAGGGCGAAGTGCCGCACCGGGCCGAACCACCGGCGCCACCCGCCCATGGCCGTCAGCCCAGCAATCCGCGCACGCGTGCCGTGTTGACGGCGCGCGTGCGCGAGGACACGGCCAGCTTGCGGTAGATGTGCTTGATGTGGCATTCCACCGTGTAGCGCGACAGGTGCAGCTGCTCGGCGATCTCGCGGTTGGTCAGGCCATCGGCCACCAGGCGCAGGATCTGGCTTTCGCGCGCGCTCAGCGTGGACTCGGTGCCGCTGCTCTCCGGCGTGGCCGGTGCCGCGCCCTGCAGCTCGGCGATCACGCGGCGCGCGATGAAGGGGTCGATGGGCGCGCCGCCGCGCAGCACGCTGCGGATGGACAGCGACACTTCCAGGTCGTCGCGCTCCTTGAGCACATAGCCGGTGGCGCCTGCGCGCAGCGCCGCGAGGATGGCATCCTCCGTGCTCCAGGCCGAGATCACCAGGATGCCCACGGCCGGGTCTGCGCTGCGCATCTCGGCGATCAGGTCGATGCCGCTGCCGTCGGGCAGGCCCAGGTCCACCAGGGCCAGGGCCACGGGCTCGGCCAGGCAGGCGCGGGCCTGGGCCAGGGAGCCTGCGAACAGCAGGGCATCGGGCGTGTAGCCCAGCTGGCCCAGCACGGACTGCAGCCGCTGGCGGATCAGCGGCTCGTCCTCCACCACCAGCACCGGGGCCGGAAGCGTGGACTCTGGGACAAGCAGGTGGGCGGGCATGGAAAAGGCGTGCGCAGCGGCGGGCGTAAAAAGGGGCAGGATGGCCGCCCGACTGTGGGCGAAGCCCGCATCTTTGCATATCCCTGAAAACTGGTAATCGTGGGGGCGCGCGCCGCTGCGCCGTCCATAATTCCGGCCCGGGCCGCACGGGCGGACCCTGGCAACGACACCTACCGAAAGGACGCCGCCGCATGGCACGCGTACGTGACCCTGCTGGCTACGATGGCCAGCGTGAAATGATCCTCTCCCACGCCGCCCAGCTGTTCGCGCAGCGCGGCTATGCGGGCACCTCCATGAACGAGGTGGCTGCGGCCTGCGGCGTCTCCAAGGCCACGCTCTACCACTATGTGATCGACAAGCACGACCTGGCCGTGCGCATTGCCGAAGAGCATGTGCTGCGCCTCGAAGCCCTGGTCAACGACACCCTGCAGGCCCATGCCGATCCCGAGCAGCGCCTGCATGCGCTGATCCGCGGCTTCGGCCAGGAGTACGCCCAGGCCCAGAATGCCCACCGCGTGCTGACCGAGGACGTGCGCTTCCTGCGCGAGGAAGACCAGCAGCGCATCCTGGACGTGGAGCGCCGCGTGGTCGCGGCCTTTGCGCAGACCATTGCCCAGGTGCGCGGCGAGCCCGCCGACAGCGCCCTGGGCAAGCCCCTGGCCATGCTGCTGTTCGGCATGATCAACTGGACCTTCACCTGGCTCAAGCCGGGCGGCACGCTGGACCATGACGCCATTGGCACCATGGTGTCCCAGCTGTTCTTCGGCGGCGTGCGCGCGGTCAGCGTGCCGGATGGCAAGAAGCCGCGCAAGGCCCGCCAGGCCTAGGCTCGGCCCGGTCCCTTACCACCGGCGCTGCACGACCACGAAGCGGTCGGCCACGAAGGCCAGCGTGGTGTAGCTGGCATTGGCCGCGGGATTGCCGCCCGTGGCATGGAAGTCCGAGAAGCCTGCCGACTGGTTGACCATCACGCCCTGCGTGAGATTGATGGACAGGGCCACGCGCGAGCGCAGCGCCGAGGCCGCCACGGCATCGACAAAGGCCGCATCCGTGGAGTACAGGCCCAGGGTCATCGCGCCATGCGCGCGCACGCTGCGCTCGGCCAGCTCGCGCGCGGCCTGGGCCGAGGGCACGGCCACCAGGTAGGAGACCGGGCCGAAGCATTCGCGCTCGTAGATGGCGGCGTCCGCCACGTCCAGCGCGCGCAGCGCGGGCGTGCGCACCTCGGCCTGCGGGTACTCGGGATGGGTGAGCTTTTGCGAGGCGCGCACGGCGCGGCCCACGGTGGCCGCCTGTTCCACGCGCTCCACGGTCTGCGCAGAGCCTATGGCGCCCAGCACGGTGAAGGCCACCTTGGGATCGGCCAGCAACTGGTCGATGGCGGCGGCCAGATCGGCGCCGACCTGCTCGAAGCTCTTGTGGCCCTGGTCAGTCTCTATGCCGCCGGCCGGAACCAGCAGGTTCTGCGTGGTGGTGCACATCTGGCCGCTGTACAGCGACAGTGACAGGGCCAGATTGCGCAGCATGCCTGCGTAGGCATCGGTGGACTCGATCACCACCAGGTTCACGCCGGCCATCTCGGCATACAGGCGTGCCTGCGGCGCGTTGGACTGCAGCCACTGGCCGAAGGCATTGCCGCCGGTGAAGTCGATGGAGGCCACGGCGGCGTGCGTGGCCAGGGCCTGGGTCAATTCGGGCTTGTCGCTCACGGCCAGGGTCACGAGGTTGGGGTCCAGGCCCTGCTCGGTCAGCACATCGCGCAGCACGCTCACGGTGAGCGCGGCCGGCAGCACGGCGTTGGGGTGGGGCTTGACGATCACGGGGTTGCCCGTGGCCAGCGCGGCGAACAGGCCCGGGTAGGTGTTCCAGGTCGGGAAGGTGGCGCAGCCGATGACCAGGGCCACGCCACGCCCCACGATCTCGAAGCGCTTGTGCAGCACGGCGGGCGCATGCTTGCCCTGGGGCTTTTCCCAGACGGCCTCGGCAGGCACGTCGGCCATGGCCTTCCAGGCCACGGCAATGGCTTCCAGGGCGCGGTCCTGGGCATGGGGGCCGCCGGCCTGGAAGGCCATCATCGCGCCCTGGCCCGTGGTCAGCATCACCGCATGCGCGATCTCGAAGCTGCGCTGGTGGATGCGCGTCAGCGCCTCCAGCAGCACGCCGGTGCGGCCCTGGGGTCCGAGCGCCTGCCATGCGGGCTCGGCCGCCTGGGCGGCATCCACCAGCGCCTGGGCATCGCACTCGGGGTAGCGGATGTCCAGGGCCACGCCATAGGGCGATTGCTCGGTGGCCACGCGGGCGCGTTCACCGGGCTGGCGCAGCGGATAGTCCTTGCCGAACAGCGCCTGCACGGCGGCGTGGCCCTGGGCCTGCGCGGTCTCGCCATACACCTTGGGCGAGGGCGCTTCGGGGAAGGGCGACCAGTGGCCCCGGCGGGACAGGGCCTGCAGCGCGTCGTTGAGCAGAGGGCGGTGGCGTTCGTAGAGGGCGTGGGCGGGCATGGGATGTCTCCTGGTTTGGAATGTGGCGTCGCTATCAGGGTTAGTACCGGACAACAAGCCTTGTTGCTCAAGAAAGCTGCATCTTATAATCCTACCGTCCGGTCGGTCAATTATTCTGAACCCCTTGCCTCACGACGCCAGAACCCCGATGAACAAAGACCTGCGCCCCGCCCCCGGCGAACTCGATCCCATCGAAACTGCCAGCCGCGACGAGATCGCCTCGCTGCAGCTGCAGCGCCTGCGCTGGTCGCTGCAGCATGCCTACGACAACGTGCCGCACTACCGCCGCGCCTTCGACGAAAAGGGCGTGCATCCGTCCGACCTGCGCACGCTGTCCGACCTGGCCCGCTTTCCCTTCACCACCAAGAAGGACCTGCGCGAGAACTACCCGTTCGGCATGTTCGCCGTGCCGCGCCAGAAGGTGGCGCGCGTGCATGCCTCCTCGGGCACCACGGGCAAGCCCACGGTCGTGGGCTACACGTTGAATGACATAGACAACTGGGCCAACCTGGTGGCGCGCTCCATCCGCGCGGCGGGCGGGCGGCCTGGCGACATGGTGCATGTGGCCTACGGCTACGGCCTGTTCACGGGCGGCTTGGGCGCGCACTACGGTGCCGAGCGTGCGGGCTGCACCGT
>NZ_JBICKW010000006.1:0-115484 GCF_043104645.1 Delftia sp. WSY_12 | reverse complement strand
CTGTGACGAAGTGGTGTTAGCCACTCATAATGCGTGGCCTTTCTGCGTGGTCGGGTAAGGGAGTGGGGCACATTGAGAAGGGTGTATTGAGTACCGCTCTCGACTAAGAACTGCTGGTAATATCAAGAAGCAGGCAATCAACGATCATCATATGCGGCGGCAAGAAGCAGCGTGACGAAGTAGCTGCGAGTTTTGCGGCACGAGTTGATGACGTTGTGTTATGCATGAATACAACGTATCACAATGTCGGAAAAGGATAAATTGCTCGTCGCAATAAATTCTTCCTTCTCGCCATAGATCACCTCAATTCCCGCATCTTCAAAAAAGTTGAGGCTGTTCATTTGTCCTTGTGAATCCTTTGGTAAAACTAAGAAGAGTGCAGTCTTTTCATTGCCATATTTATGTTTATAGTAGGCTAACTGTCCGTGAGCGGAGTACAATTGTCCAGAAAGGGACGCTGATGTTTTGACCTCGAAAATCGCGACGGCTATACCTGAAATTTTATTCACAATTGCAACGTCAACATTTCTGTTTGAAAAAACATTAACGGTGGAAAATTCATTGACCAGGTTTTTCAGTTGCCGTCGAAGTGCATTACACAAGGGGCCATGAAGATATTCATAATCCTTTGGTGGATGAGCCTCTCCAGAGGATTTGCTCCCTTCAAACTCAGCTCCGTCGCGCCAATTGGAGCTCTGTATATTTTCTGCAGTAACAAATTCGCCGGATTTGAACTGATTCTTCATTTCTGAGACCGCAGACACAAACTCTGCAATATCGTTTGCAAGGCTGTTTGATTTTAATGATGTTATGCTGATAAGTCTTGCTTCCTTATCATCATCTTTTACTGCAACGAGCCACTTTTCAAAGTAAGAGAGGCTGACTTCTTTTGGAATTTTACCGCGGTATGCGGTGAATCCTCCTCTATGACAAATCAATAAGTTCTTGCCGCTATTTACGTAAACACCTGATACCCTGCGAGCCAAACCATCCGGAATGTTGATTTCTACATCTGGCGCGAGCGTGCCACCCTCATGATTAAGAGCAAACAGATGAGCTTGTCGGCCCTTCCATTTCTTAGGAACTGCGATAAGGAGTTCGCCGAGATCAGTCGTCAGCAAATAAGTGATGCACTTCGCCTTCTCCCCATTTGGGAAGGCCCACTCCATGCGTTGTTCACTCTGGGCCAACGATGCTATTCGCCTCTGAAATTCGGCGATGGATGATGATATTTCTTTTTTATTGGTAATGACGTATTTCATAGTGCCTCCAAGAATGTTTGATTTATATCAAATTTTCGGATAATTATGCGCTTATTTGACAAATGGATCAGGCATATCATGCCTGAATCTAATAAGTGTTCTTAATGGGTTTTGTTCATCAGTAAATTATATGGGGAATGATGATTGTATAGACCTAAAGGTCGGTGAAATATTTTCTTCAGGTTATAGACGCTGTTGACCAAAAATCCATTGAACTCCTTGGTGCTGAACTTTCAGCCCTGCTAAATATCCGCGTGGGTTAATCCATATAGATGGTGGTTTAGCGCGAGTAGCAGCCCGTAGCAGTGAGCTTTCACCGGCCAAAAGCCGCTGAAGCTGCAACGGCCTCAAGCTGACTTCTGCCGTTTGCGGCAGAGATGACAATCGGCAGTTATTGCGCCGTTCTGGCTTTATGCGCTTTGGGTCTCTTGTAAAGGTGAGCTCGCGAGGGAGGGATCAAAGGAAGCCTCCGTCGTTCCGACATTTGCAAGTGGGGCAGTCGGACCTGTGCCCAGGTTTCTGCCGACAAGCGCTTGCCCTTCGAGCCGTAGACATGCTCTTAAGCGATGTTGAGATTAACTATGTCCGTTCCGTGATTGCCTGATTGAACTTTTGTTCGATAACCGACCTAATTCCATTTAGGACTTCGGAGGAAATTAGCTTCTTTGCATCAGAATTCGGGGAGTCGTTGTAAGACCAACGTACTACTTCAAATATTAGTTCTGAACTGGGTGAGACTGTTCGGGGGCCGCTGAAGGAGAATGTGACTCTGCATTCCCCCTCATTTGCTATAACCTTAAAGGGAAAAGTCACATCCATCTTCAAGATATAGTAGTGCTTGTAATATTTCTCGTCGTTGATGAGGAAAATGTCGTTAAGTCGCTCACCGTCAACGTTAAATCGCCTAACGGTCTGGCTCATCCAAGAAATCTGTGGATCGTCTGGCAGCGCCGGGCCATTTGCATCAAGGCAGATGTCAATATCGTTTACACAACCTGGAGATAGGCAGCCCGCGTGCCCTGCGGTAAGTCGCTTGAAGTAGCGAACTCGCTCTTCGTTACTCAATGAGCCAAAAGTGACCGAAAGCGGCTCGTCTTCCTTCACAAGATTTTTCCCATGAAGGATTTTTGCAATGCGAGCGGTTATTTTTTTATTAACTTGTTCAGTCTCCTTCGAAGAGTGAGTCGATGTGAATTCGAGCTTCAATGTTCCGTCTTGGCGCTCAATAGTAACTTGAGCATCGAAACTAAGCTCCCTTTGAATCCAGTCCTTGCTGTAATCTTGTCTCACTACTTGGTACGGAATGGATATCTTGTTGCCATCAACGATAATTCTTGGATTCGTTACAAAGTCCACTCCAGACATTGAACCCAAGATGTCAAATGAATCATCGAACAGATCCTTCTTTAGTGGGGTTATCCAATCAGATTCCTGGGCAACAAGACCTAATCCCGCTACCTTAACTTTTGGAAGTGACTCTCGATTGATGCCATTTTCAATTAATCGGGTAAAGTTGTCGGGAGTTAAGAGGGTTGCCGAAAGTAGTGGAATCGTTATTGATTTTTCTGAATTTCCAACAAATATACCTTTTTCCTTCAGTGCGGCATAAATATCGCCGTAGCTTACATGCTCGCTTCCAAGAAGAATACGAAGGTCGGAGCCGGAGACGATGGTTGATTTAAGATCAATCGCTTGCGCTGTGCTCATAATCAGCCCTCATTCAAAAGCGAAAGGAAGGAGCGGTTAAATGAGAAGGGTTCTATCTTCTCGGTCCGGCCGGAAAAAGCTAGTCGTGCCAAATCTGCTTGACTCTTGTCTGTGGCGGCGTTGTAATCGGGCATACCAATCTTGATAGTGGTAACCAAGCTAGTACAAAACCTTAACCCGTAAGCCATCAGCTTTTTATATCCATCGGCACTAAACGCTTGGTTTGCATAGAGAATCATCTCCGTCTTGTCGCCGTCGTGCAAAACGATTGGTATCACATCGGATGCAATTAACTCAAGTGGCAAGGAAGGTCCGGTTCGAGCCTCATCTACTGTCGTAACAGTCCCAATTATCGGATAAAAAAAACTCCAGGGTTTATTCCGCTGCTTGATATCATCCATCACTTTCCACAGAAATCCGGCTCGGCCACTGTCTATCAGGTAAATTGGTACATCGGAATCCTGTTCGAGTCGAATCTTTGACAATGTCGGCTTGATGTCTCGGTCGATATCTTCGTTATCGTTGTGAACCCACACGAGCAAGCCCGAGTGAGATATGTGTTTGCGCGCCTTAAAAACTGATATGACCTGTGATATTTCTTCGCTGTACCTCGCACATTCAATAACCTCGTGTAGTTCAGCAAGATGCTCTTTGAATTCCCTTTTCAGCGTCGCCTCAGATGATGGATATGCGCCCAGCTTATTTTTTACAGATACATGAACCACATCCGTTCTTGTATCGTGGAATGGGTTATTGTAAATAAAGATCTGATCTTCGCCATGACTGGTTTTTTGGTTTCCCGCGTTGTTCTTATGCGAGGGGGTGTTACATTTGATTGGTACGTTTCTGAGGCCACTCCCCCATCCAACCCGGTCTAAGATGCCTCTAGCGATCTTCTCCCCATTTTCGCCTGAACTTTTAGATTTCTCCCCTGCCATTGCTATTCTCCAGTTTCAATGTCGACATCTATAATTACCCGATAGCCATGTGCTGTCTTGCTTATGGAGCATTTATCTAACCGTGCATTGGGATTCGAGATTGTTATGCCGACGCCGTCGCCCAAAGGGTACTGGCGCAGCGTATTTTTTGTCTGGCGATTCAATATGGCCGAATCAATTTCGCTTGTTGCGAGCGATGAAAAGCCCGATTGATCTTCTAGTTGATGCGTGAGGCGACTTACCTCATCTCTATCTAAATATCGTTCAGAGATCTCTTCGAAATCACGATATCTCAGTGTATCATTTTCTGAAAATACATCTAATAGATCGCGGCGCAGTGACATTCCGGCCTCTCCGTCGATTCTGGAGCAAACCTGTTTTAAAAATTGCGCTGCCAGTTTAGCCTTTGATTTTTCCGTTTGTCTTGGCCTCGCTTTTAGAAACGCCTCCACCCAATACTTTGTCTGTTGGCCGCCGGATTCCTTGACAAGCATATTGAATGAATCTCCTATAATAACAGCCCCTTTTTGAATATTCGAGACGGATATTCCGCTTAGTTCAATTAGATTAATAGAGTTGCTGGTTCGCTCCACATCTAAGAAGGTCTCGCGCTGCTCAATCTTGTATAGGCCTAACGCTAATTTTGATTCGCCATCGATTCTCACATCATGGAAAAGTATTGCAATAAATTCACCTGCTGCGACACTTGGATGTGTGGAGGCTGCGTATAACTGCTTAGCCAAATTTCGGCTAAGACTTATGAAGTCATCTTTCTCAGAAAAAATTCTGGCGGAGAACTGACGAACAGCATTAAGTGTTATGTCCGATTCGTGATAAAGTTCAAATTCTTTACCGGTCTTGACGAGTGGGGCGAGATAGTGTCTAAGCAGCGTGCCGTGCAACTCAGATGTGCCTCGAACTTCTTTTTGTGACAGCTCGCAACCTTCTTCTCTAAGTCGATTTCCGACCTGGTGAACTACGCAGCGCACGACTCGTGCTGAGCTGATATCAAACATCTCGGCCTTCCTCCTGATTTTTGCTGCGACTACCGCGCAGTACAAAACAAATGTAACACTCCATTAACTACTATTTTCCTGCTGAAATTCCACGGTAGCACGTTCATAGCTTTTCATTCGTTGACCCCTTCTTCTCCGTTTCGCGCTTTCCTTCAAAAAGATAGCTGTATAGCCCTGCAGCTCTGACCGAGAACGAACCTTCGTGGCCGATACGCTGACTAACAGCAAGCGCAGAAGGAAGGCGCTGGCTTTTGACCTTGCGAGAACGCAACGGATCGAAGCAGGCGATCGAAAAAAAATTAACTCCCCTCCCCAACCATCTCCCGAGTCCCTCGACACCCCGCACCAAACCCCGAGCACCCCCAAAACGCCTTCCCAGCCGCAGGCCCTCGCTTGGCAACCCGCTGAACCATGGCTTTCCCGCATTGAGGGCAGCCGGGTATTGAGGCGGCAGCCGGTTGCACTGTGTCAAAAGCGGGTTCCGTCTTGATGAGCCCGGATACGGGCACGGGGCTCGCCAAAGGGGCAGAAGTCCGAGTCTTGATGGCTGAAGCCGCTCCTGTCTGGGCCTTTGCTTCCTTCAGCAATTTCATGAGCGCGGCGCCGTCCATGAGGTGGATATTCCTCCCCGCAGCAAAGGCCACAGCTTCCTGAGTGAAGCGGCCAGAGGTCACCACAAAGCCGGCAGCAGCACCATCAGCAGCCATGACTCCATATAGCTCGCGCACCGTGGAAACGCCCACCTTGAAGGCTTTCCACTGCTTGCATTGCACCAGTGTCTTTTCGCCATCCTTCGAGAGGACCAGGTCCACGCCGCCATCAGGCCCGCCGCCACCGGTTTCCTTGACGCTGTAGCCGCGCCGCCGAAATCCCTCACCCACCAGTGTTTCAAACTCTCGCCATGACATGTTGTTCAGCGCATCCGCGCTTGAGCTAGCCGAGGTGGTTTCGAACAATCGGCTGCGGCGGCGCTTGCGCACAGCGGAAATGGCCGCGCCGGCCAGGCAGATGAGGGGCAAGATGTACTGGCCACCGGTAGCCAGGCCCTGCCATATGGCCGTGGTGGCCAATTGGCCGATTTGCTGCGGGCTTTGTGCTGCAGGCAGGGGACGGATGGCAATGGAGTGCAGCACCATGTAGCTGGCGAGTGCCAATGCAATGCCTGCCCACCAGGGCAGCATGGCGATCAGATCCATGAGGTCTTCTGCCGTGCTGGTCTTTCGTTTTCTTGCCACTCCCGCTCCTCCATCGTTCAAATTGCCGAACATTTTGCAACATTTATGGGTGAGGCGAATTCCTGTGTCAATGGGTGCGGTGAAATCAAGAGAAATTGACATTCACGATGTCTTCTGGATGGCAATGAATGCGTGCAATGCGCTATTGATTGCATAGCAGGTGGTGTATGCCTGGTCTGCGAAATTCCTTGCCTTGTCATTTGGGGCAATGGATCGATCGTGCTCATTGCCATGGGTCGCGCAGGGGACAGGCTCCTTGGGGTGTAAGAGAGCAATCCGGCTGCTGTCCTTATACCCAGTGCTGTATGAATTTGTGTCACTTGATTGGGGGACATACAGGGCCATGTTGGCTCCCTAGCATCCGGGCGACTGGAGCGCAAAAGGAGGGCGGGCGATGACTGCGGTGCGGTCATTTCTTCAACGCCGCCGCTTGTTTGCACGCCGATTCGAGGCCGGATCCGGCCTTTCACCATCAGGAGCCTTCGCCATGTCCGACCCTGCAAATTCAACGAATGCATTCACACCGTCTGCCGATATCTACAAGGGAATCTCCGTTCTCAGTTCAGAGGACTGGATCGGGCTGACGACGTTCTTCGAGTCTGCAGTCACCGACAACCCGACCACCACGGAGCTGATGCGCGCCATGCTGGGCATGCAGAAGCAGGATGCTTTCAGGCCGGAGTTTTCCGAAGCGGTGGAGCTGTTCGTCACGCTCAAGGGTGTCGGCCAGAAGTTCAAGGCCGATGTGCAGGACAAGATGCTGACCCTTGCCGACGATATCGTTCAGTACAACGATGTGGCGGCAACCACCTATGAGCGGCTGATCGAGCTGGTGGACCGTTTTGATCTGGAGGGAGCGCCCACCCCATCGGCGGAGCCGGCGGTGGAAGCGAAATGGAAGGCCCTGGTCAAGGTTTGGGAAAGCGATACGCCCAGCGGGCGTTCGGAGCAGATCAAGCGCAATTTCAGCAGCGCGCTGGAGCAGTTGATTGAAGACGCCAATGCGCGTTCGGTGCGTGCCTTTGCGCTTCAGAACTCCATTCTGGACAACGGCAACGGAATACTGATGCGCCTGAATGCCTGCAAGACCGCGTTCAATGGACAAAAGCAGAAGTTCACGACCACTCTGGGCGCCGAGGGTGCTGCCAACCAGAAGCTGAAGGCCGCCGTGGAGAAGCTGGAGAACGACTTGAGGGCCCTGCGCCGCAAGGAAAAGAATGAAGTCATCGTGCTGTCCACGTCTCCGGCCTATCTGGCGATTCCGCTTTTCGGGCCGCTGATTCTGGCGGGGGTGGATATCGGCGTGGGTGCGGACCTGGCGGTCACGCGAGGGAAGATTGCCGAGAAGGTGGATGAGGTGAGAACCATCCAGGCCACGATGGCGACGAACGAGCGCTTCATCGGCTACTACAACCGCAGCAATGATCGCTTTGACAGCATCAGCAAGAGCATTGAAGACCTGGGTCCCAAGCTCAAGACGCTGGGCGATGCATGGCGCGCGATTTCTGCCGATCTGGGCAACATGCACAAGGTCTTGAGCACCACCGGCCGCAAGTCCCTGCAAGGGGAAAACTGGTTCAGCCTGACGGTGGTGCTGGGCACGGCAAAGAAGGGCTGGGCGCGTGTCGCCGGACAGGCAGACCATTTCCGCCGTTTTGGCGGCACGCCGAAGAAGGCGCAGAGCGTGGACCAACTGGTGGAGCTTGCCAGCAAGAAGGCAGCCTGAGCGATCTGCTCCGGCCTTTGTCCCACCGCTGCACAGGTGCAGTGCCTTACCTGGAACCACCCGCCATGACTTCAGCAATGACTCCCGCGCTCACTGCCGCGATGTCTCCCATTGAATTGCGAACCCTGATCGATCGCTACCGTGCCGAGGGCCTGCTGCCGCCAGGGCCGCTGGTCTGCAGCGGTGGCCGCGCGCCGGACGGCAGTTTCAATCCCCTCGGCACCGTGGCCGATCTGGTGGTGGACCTGAAGGTGTCGCTGGACGAGGCCGACGCGGCTGGCCTGCAGGCGCTGGACATCCATGCCGATACCGTGGTGGTGCCCGAGGGGTTCGACAGGCGGCTTGACGGCGCGGTGCGGCGGCTGACGGTGGTTGCCCGCCGCATTGTTTCCGAAGGCACGACGGTGCTGCGCATGCTGCATGACGAGGGCAACGAGCTCAGCAGGGTGCGCATTTTTGTGGAAGCCGTGGAGGGCCGGTTCACGCTGTACGGCGGCCCCACGCGCGACACCCCTTATGCGCTGGAGGGGGCCTGGGACACGGTGGCGCGGCCGCGGTTCAGCAATTTCCTGTGGCAGGACAACCGGGCTGTGGTGAAGCACACCCCCGTGCCGCCCGGCCTGCTGGAGCATGGCGAGCCGATGCACAGGGTGCTGGCCGCGCTGTTTGCCCTGAGCGCCGGCATGGCGGGCAGGCCCGGCCATAGCGACCACAGCGCGGCCGAACTGGCGTTGTGCCATGAGGCGCTGGCCTGGATCACGCGCTGGTCAGGGGTCGAGTCCGGGTTTGGCGAGTTGATCCAGGCGGCGGGTTCGCTGCACCGTCTGCTGCCGGTCATGGGCGTTGACGGGCTGGCCAGGCCGATTCCCGATCTGAGCGCCGGAAGCTACCTGTCGCTGGCCAAGGCCCGGCAGGAGGTGATGGCGGCCATGGAGGCCCACCTGCGCAGCCTGCGCGCCAGCGGCGAGCTGGCAGGTGCCGTGGGCAGCGTCGCGCAGGCGTTTGCCGACCGGGACACCTTGGACCTCAAGACGCTGGAGGCACGTTGCACCGAGCTGGAGCAGCGGTTGATTCAGCAGATCGAGGCCCTTGACCGCGCCGCACGCACGGTGCGCCAGGAGGAGCTTGAAGCGGAACTTGCCGCCATGCGGCTGAAGCTGGAGAGCGACGTTGCCCAGATCGTGCGCACCGTGAAGATGAGCCTGGAAATCGCCTTTGGCGTCATCGCAGTCGCGGGCAGTGTGGCCGCCCTGTGCGTGGGCGTGCCGCCCGATCCGAAGGCGTTGACCGAGACCGGTCAGAAAGGCGTGCTCGGCCTGAAGGACTTGTACGGGCAGGCCAAGACGCTTGGCGGCAGCATAGACGGCCCGCTCAAGGCGCTGAAGGCGCTGGGCCAGTCGTTTGCCATTCCGCTGCAATGGGCCAGGCACAACTCCAGCACGCTCAAGAATCTGGTGGATCCCGCCAAGGGCGCATTGAATGCGGTGCTGCCGGTGATCCGTGGGCCGCTGGGCGGGCTGGATGTCGAGGGGATTTCCCGGGAACTGGGCGACACCATGCGTGCACTTGCGCTCATGCCGGATGCCAATGAAGCCAAGGCCGCCTGGACGGTGCTGGAGAACGATGCAGTCAACCGGCTGGATCTGGTGCTTGCCACGGAAGGCACCGAGGCGGCCGTGCGCAACGCTGCCAACACCCTCAAGACACAGGTGCAGAAAGTGGCCGTCTATGGCCGCCTGCTGGCTGAGCAAAGCGCATCCAAGAATGCCATTGCCCGTGAGCTTGCCACGCTGAAGCTGGAGTACGTTGCGGTGATCGGCAAGCGCAAGCGCCTGCAGGCGCTGGAGCAGCAGGCGCTGACAGAGCTGGAGCGCAGCTCGCGGCTGCAGGGGGAAATCACCCTCAGGGCAGAAAGTGTGCGCCGCGGCTTCTTCGTGGACTGCTTCGGGGTCCGTGCCGCACAGGCCTACGAGACAGGCAAGCAGCCCGGCCACCGTCTTTCGATGCCGGGCACGGCCGCTGCCATGGCAGATGCACACGCCACCCTGCTGGCAGACCACGCCAGCGCGCAGGCGGCCAATGCGAGGACCCAAGGGGATCTGCGGCGGGAATTGCGGGTCACTGACGCCGCGCTGCTGCAGCAGCTGGCGCATGGGCAGCCCATCAGCCTGTCCATTGCCACCAGCCATCCGGCACTGGCCAGCTACCGCCGCATCCGCCTTTCGTCGGTGCAGGCCTGGCTGGAGTTTGCCGATGTCTCGGCCCAGCGCATCAATATCGACATGGTGACCGGCAGCGACTTTCACGACAGCACGGGCAACGGGGACGAGAGGCTTTTCTGCTCGCCCCTGAAGATCAACTTCACCTACGCCGGCGACCAGATCGAGTTCTCGCAGCACCTGGGAGATGTCTGCCCGACGCCGTTCACGACGTGGCTGATCGAAGTGTTGGAGCCCCGACGGATGCCGGCAGCGCCTCGGGCCCTGCGCCTGCTGATGGCCGGCACTGCCGCCAGATGAGCCGGCTTCTGTGGCTGCCCGCCGCTGCCACGGCGCTGTGCTGCGGTGGCGCCATGGCAGCGAGCTGCCGCGTCGAAGCCGAGCCCGCGCGTGAGCCAGTCGCACGGCAGGTATGGACCGATATCGCCGAGTTCTCGTTCCTGACCGGGCTGGATCTGGACGATGCCAGCGGCCGCATGACGCTGGTAAGGAGCCTGGAGAGCATGCAGTCGTTCCCTGCGCTGAAGGCAGCATCGGCCGCTTGGGGCACGCTGCGTGCCCGTATCGACGGGCTGGCCGATACGGTGCAAAAGCTGGGGCAGGCCGTCGGGCGTTTGCAGCAGCTGTGCGACCAGCTGGATGCCGTTTCGCTGGCTCCCGACGCGCCGCTGGACGAGGCCCGATGGAATGCGGGTGTCGCAGCCGTCGAGACGGAGATGGATGCGGCCATAGCGGCGGCTGCACCCGTCGTGGCGCAGCTGGAAAGTCATGCCTCGCTGCTTCGCGTGGCCGCCGCGCACCATGCCAGGCAACCGCCACCGGCAAACGCGGTGGTCCGCCTTGGGCCCGCGCCGCAGGCGATGGCAACGGAATTCAGCACCCTGGCGTTGCGCTGGCGGGCCGTGGCCTCCGACCTTGCAAATGCTCGCCGCATCTTGCCGGTGAGGCCGGTGCGCGGCTCGTCTGCGCCCTTGATCGCCATGACGGCCGCCATGCGGGAACTGGCGCGGATCTACGCCGAGGCGCACGCGCTCTCGGCCCAGCGGCTCAGCAATGCGGAATTTGGGCGCTACGAGACGGGCGACTACCTGTACGACCAATGCCCCATGCTCAAGGACCGCCAATGGGTCGGGCTGCAGAACCTGTATTGGAGCGAAAGGCGCAACGCGGTAGCGCTGCTGCAGGGCACGGGCCTTGTGTCGCCCCCGGGGCTGTACAACGTCAAGCCATGGCAGATTTCCTTCCCGGCCATGATTGTGGGCGCCGACAGATGGAGGTTCCTGCGCACCGGCAAGGGCTACTGGCTGGTCCAGAATGCGGCGTTCGGACCGGGCACCATGGCGCTCGATGTCACCAGCGTGGCGGGGAAACCGCATCTTGAACTGAAGATGACGGCGTCGGCGGGAGACTCGCCACGCTTCAGCGGCCAGCAATGGCGCTGTGCGCCCAGTGACCTGCCGGGTCAGTTCCATCTCTACAACCGCTTCCTGTCGGATGCCGTCGTGCTGGATACGGCCAATAACCATGGCATTGCCGTCATGCTGCCGGCCACCAGCCGCTCCTCTGGCCAGTATTGGCGTGTGATTGATCGGTAAGAGGCGCTTGGGGGCAGGACCCCCTTGATCTCAACCGCACTTGAGGTTGCATGCTCCAGGCTTCTCGTCGCCATGGCACTGCGCCATGGCCGGCGCAGACCCTGCAACCAAGAAGCATCCATGCCCCATCAAGATTCCCTCACGCTGGACGATCAGGTCCGGCCGACGACCGCCGAGAGCTGGTCCATCCTGTCCTCCCCCTACCGCCTGACGACGATCGGCATCGTCTCGCTGGTGGCCTTGATTGCCTTTGAGGCCCTGGCCGTGGCCACCGCCATGCCAGCGGTGGCCCGCGCGCTCGATGGGGTGCCGCTGTACGCGGTTGCCTTTGGCGTGACCCTGGCCACCAGCGTGGTGGGCATGACGGTGGCCGGCGGCTGGTGCGACGCGCGCGGGCCGGCGGCGCCGCTGTGGTCTGGCATGGCGTGTTTTGTGGCGGGGTTGCTGCTGGCGGGCTTTGCGCCTTCCATGCCGGTGTTTCTGGCGGGGCGGCTGGTTCAGGGGCTGGGGGCCGGTGGCATGTCGGTGGCGCTGTATGTGCTGGTGGGCCGGCGGTATCCCGAGGCACTGCGGCGGCGCATTTTTGCGGCGTTTGCCACGGCCTGGGTGGTGCCCGCGCTGGTAGGGCCGGCGTTGAGCGGCCTGGTGGTGGAGCACCTGGGCTGGCGCTGGGTGTTCCTGGGCGTGCCCCTGCTGGCCTTGCCGGCCGGGGCGATGCTGCGCCCGTCGCTCCAGGGCCTGGGCGGCCATGGCCAGGGCATGCAGGGCGGTGTGCGGCGCGGGCTGTGGGCTCTGGGCGCGGCCACGGGCATCTGCCTTCTGTATGTGGGCGGGCAAAGGCAATCGGCGGGCGCCTTGGGGGCGGTGGCGGTGGCCGCGGCCTTGTCGCTGGTCTGCACCTGGAAGCTCTTGCCGGCCGGCACGCTGCGCGCCGGGCGCGGGCTGCCCAGCGTGATCGCCCTACGGGGGCTGGTGTTTGCAGCATTCTTCGGGGCCGAGGCGTTCCTGCCGCTGGTGCTGGCGCGCGAGCACGGGCTGTCAGCGCCCATGGCGGGGCTGGTGCTGAGCGCGGGTGCGCTGGGCTGGTGTTCGGCCTCCTGGTACCAGGGACACAGCCGCAACGGCTGGAGCCGTCACCGCTTCCTGCGCGTGGGCACCAGCGCGGTGCTGGCGGGCGTGCTGCTGACGGCATCCGTGGCCTGGCCGGCCGTGCCCGTGTGGGTGGCGGTGGCGGGCTGGATCGTGTCGGGGCTGGGCATGGGCCTGCTGTCGGCAAGCCTGTCGGTGCTCACGCTGTCCATGTCCGCGCCCGGCGAGCAGGGCGCCAACAGCTCGGCCCTGCAGCTGTGCGAGGCCATTGCCGTGGCGGCCACCCTGGCCATTGGCGGATCGCTGTTCGCGGCCTTGCTGGAGACTTCGGCCCAAGCGGCCTATCTGGCGAATTTTGGGGTTGCGGCCGGGGCGGCGGTGCTGGCGGCGGTGATCGTGGGGCGAACGGATACGCGGCAGGTGTTTGTGGGGTGAGGAGGCCGGCTTTGCCATCACAAAGATCGTTGGATGAGTGTTTAAGCCTGGCTCTGTAGGACGTGCGCGCAGGGGCTGGCGCGCCCCGGGACCACGCCTTGCTCTGTGGCGCATGTGCTGTGATGGCGGCTTGTCCAACCAACGCACAGGAGAAACACATGTCCGAGAAAACCGCTTCCGTCCATTGGGAAGGTGCAGGCAAGACCGGCCAGGGCCGCATCAGCACGGAGACCGGCGCGCTCAAGGACCATCCCTACGGGTTTGGCAGCCGCTTCGGGGATGACCGCAAGGGAACGAATCCCGAGGAGATCGTGGGCGCCGCGCATGCGGCGTGTTTCACGATGGCCTTTGCCTTTGCCTGCGAGAAGGCGGGCATCGCCACCGAGATGCTGGACACCACGGCCAAGGTCCGGCTTGCCAAGGATGGCGAGGGCTTCAAGATCGACCGCATCGCGCTCACGCTGCAGGCCAAGGTGCCTGGTATCGACGATGCGCAGTTCCAGAAGATCGCGCAGGAGGCCAAGTCCCAGTGCCCGCTGTCCAAGGCACTGGCAGGCGTGCCCGAGGTGACCCTGGTGGCCACGCTGCTGCATTGAGTCCGCACAGGCGCTTGTGCCGGGAGGTGGGGCGGGGCAGGTGAAGCACTCTGGCTTGCCGAGTGCTCAATCCTGGGCTGTGAAGCCTTTGCCGCAATCGCCGCAGATCAGGTTCAGCCCCGGCTTGCCCCAGACATTGACAGGCGCCGCGCAACCGCCGCACCGGTACTTGACGCGCAGGGACTTGTTGACGGGCTGCACGGTGGTCTCGCCGGTGGTGGAGCCCGGCACCGCCACCGAGGTGCCCACGGGCCGCACGGCTTCGGCCAGGGCGGGCACGGATGACATGGGCGGCTGGGTGCCC
Organism: Delftia sp. WSY_12; assembly: GCF_043104645.1. Taxonomy (NCBI): domain Bacteria; kingdom Pseudomonadati; phylum Pseudomonadota; class Betaproteobacteria; order Burkholderiales; family Comamonadaceae; genus Delftia; species Delftia sp. WSY_12. Next base: position 101,362 of record NZ_JBICKW010000006.1, on the reverse strand, counting down.
TGCATGCCCTGGAGCTGCGTGGCCATGCTCCACTGGCCCGTGACCACATGCTCGATGGCCGGGAAGCGGTCGTACCAGCTCAGCTGGAAGCGCGTGGTCAGCAAGGCATCGCAGGCCGCCAGGAAGGGGCCGCCCGCCACGGCGTAGTCGGCCATCATGTCGCCCGTGCGCCGCCCGCCGGGCCGGCCCGTGGACGAGGGCATGAGGCCCAGCGATTCCAGCTTGTCCGCCCATTCCTCGTTGTGATACCGCGCACGGCCCGGCTTGCCGAAGTGGTGCTGCCACAGGTGCGTCATCTCATGCACCAGGGTCTGCAGCGTCTCGATGATGGGCACCGCCGCGAAGTAGGCGGGGTTGAGCGCGATCTCGTCGGTGGTGCTGCCGTCCAGCGAGGCAAAGCGCGCGGCAGAGAAATAACCGCAGGTGCGTTTCTCGCGCTGCAGCGTGATCAGGCAGTGGGGCAGGGCATCGTCAAAAAGGCGCTGGTTGAAGTGCTCGTAGGCCTGCTGCAGTTCGGAATAGGTTTCGCGCGTGGGTGCGGAGCGGACGGGGGCGGCGGGCATTGATGGATTGTGCAATACAACCATGTGAACATTGCCCCAAATCGACTTGGCAAGACCGGTATCGAAATTCAGAGCTGTCTGATTGAAAATAGCCATAAAGAATCAATAATTCATTTCCATGAAATTTATTGATCGACAGGGTGCCAGTTGCCATATACCGGGACTGCTGTACGACGGAGTACTTTCCGCTGAGGATTGGCAGTCTGCGCTGGACGCCATGCGGCAGGCGCTGGGCGCGTCCGTTTTCCATTTCTTCACGCTGGGCAGCACTGGTGGCGGGGTGGTCGAGAGCGTGCACAACCACGACCTGGCGGGCATCGATGCCGATAAATTGCGTGAATACGAAACCCACTACGTTGGCGAGGACCTGCGCATGTCCGTCGTGGCGAGCCTGCCCCAGGGCCAGTTCATGCTCGACCATGAGCACTTCAGCGCATGGGAGATGTCGCGCAATGCGGTCTACGTCGATGTGCTGGCGCCCCACGGACTTCGCAACACGCTGGGTGTCAAGGTGCGCGACGAGGGGGGGACGCAGGACTTCCTGGGTTTCATGCGTCCCACGGACCGTGGAACCTATGGCGTACAGGAGCGGGTCTTCATGCAGCAGTGGATGCCCTATCTGGCGCGTGCCGCCCGCCTGCGCATGCACATGGGCGGACTGGCGCGGCAGGCGGCTTTGGGATTCACAGCCCTGGACAACTTGCCGCAAGGCATTGCACTTGTGGATTCAAATTGCCGCATCCACTACTGCAACCCCTCGGCCGACTGCCTGCTGGCAGCTTTTTGCGAAGCCTTGTCTGTGCGCCACGGCCTGCTGCGCTGCGTTGACGGGCAGGCCCAGGCGCAACTGCTGCATCTTGTGGCCCAGGCTTGCGGCCATCATGCACAGGGCCTGGCCGGGGCGCTGTGCCTGACGGCAGGCTCTGCGTTGCGGTTGATGGTGACGGTCCTGCCGCTCAAGCCCAGCCATGCCGCTGCGTTCCGCCAGCGGCCCATGGCTTTGCTGGTAATGGCGGATGCCGGTACGCCATTTTCTGGCCCGAGTCCCGGACTCGTGCAGGAAGCGCTGGGTTTGTCGCCCTCGGAAGCGCGTCTGGCGGTGCTGCTTGCCACGGGCAGGACCGTCAAGGACTACGCCCGGATAGAGGGGTGCAGTTGGCATACGGCGCGCACCCACATGAAGAACCTGATGCGCAAGACAGGTTGCCACCGGCAGGTGGAATTGGTGGGGCTGCTGCAATCCCTGCAGCCGAGGTGAGTCCGTGCAACAACGCATTGATGCCATCGCCGGTCAGCTGTATGAGGGGGTGCTCGCTCCCCAGGCCTGGAGCGAGGCGCTCGCGGGAATGTGCGCGCAATTGCAGGCGGGCGTCTTTCACTATTTCACGCTGAATGCTGGCGAGGCAGCCGTTCCGCAAAGCGCAAGCAATCTGGAAAGCTTCGGTCTGCATCACGGCTTGATGCAGGAGTACGAGACACACCACGCGCACAACGACCTGCGGATGGCAACCGTGCAGCGGCTGCCCGTGGCCCAGGTCATGCTGGACCATGAGCACATCAGTGCCAGGCAGGCGTCACAGAACAGCGTCTATACGGATTGGCTGGTTCCGCTGGGACTGCGGCATACCGCCGCTGTCGCCGTTCGCGTGGAAGGCAATGCGCGTGATTTCATCAGTTTCATGCGCCCCAGGGATGCCGGCGTCTATGGTGCACAGGACAAGGCATTCCTAGAGCATTTGATGCCGCACATCGAGCGGGCCGGCCGCTTGCGCGCGCGCATGGGCCAGCTATGCGGCCAGGCAGCATGGGGACTCGCGGCACTGGATGCGCTGGCGCAGGCACTGCTCGTCGTGGATGCTCGGTGCCGGCTGCAGCATTCCAATCCGGCGGCAGAGCGCCTGCTCGCAACATTCGGCACGTTGCAATGTGTGCACGGCGGGCTGCGATGCACTTCGGGCGAGGCGCATGCACGCTTGCAAGGCTTGGTCTCCGCCGCTTGCGCCAATCCCGCAAAGGCGGCTGCCTTGGTGCTCCAAGGCAGCCGGTCCAGCCAGTCCCTGCTCAGGCTGACTGCGTTGCCTCTGGCGGCCAACCATGCGTTTGCCGCGCCGTGGCAACAGCCCCTGGCCCTGATCTTTCTGACGTTGCCCGGCTCCATGGTTTTGCAGAATCAAGGCCTGGTGGGCGAGATGCTGGGCCTGTCACCCAGCGAGACCCGCCTTCTGTTGCTTCTGGCAGGCGGAAAGACCGTGAAGGACTATGCCTTGATGGAAGGATGCAGTTGGCATACGGCGCGCACCCACATGAAGAACCTGATGCGCAAGACGGGCTGCCATCGGCAGGTGGAATTGGTGCAACTGCTGCAGGGGTGGGGAATGGTGTGAACAGTCCCTGCCCATCGCGCAGCGCCTTGCGGGCTGGGCGATGGATTGGGCGCTGGTCACGCAGCCCTTGCTTCAGGGGGTGTATTGCAGGTTGTAGTACATCTCCCTGCCGTTGCGGTCAGCGTAGACGAGGAGGAACTCGGCATAGTTCGTGGCCGATGCACCGTCCGGCTTGCCTCCAAAAGGTATGGTGGCCGAGGTGGCTCCTTTGGGCACAGGCACGGTCAGGTTGGGCGTGCGTACCGTGGGCAGGCCGGAGGCAGACCCCGCCGCAGCGCCCTGCCGGTAGGAACTGAGTACTGAAAGTGCCATGGGCATGCTGCCCGCTGGCGGTTGCGCAGCCGACCAGACAACCTGCGCGCTGCCGCCGCCGGCCTTGAAGCCGGCCACGATCTCGCCCTCTGAGGGCGAGATGGTGTTGAACTGGGGATAGGCATTGACAGGTATCTGCGCAAACGGATAAGACCCGCTCTTCAGCGTGACCTGATAGGTGGCGATGGGTGTTTTGCCTTGCTGTCCGTTGACGGCTTTCCAGCCATCGTCGGCATGGATATCGAAACGCACCTCGGTTCCCGCTGCCAGGCCCAGCGCTGCGAAACGGTTGTCACCGTCTGCCATGGCGGCAGCATCGAACCCGCTGCGCACGGTGGAGCCCCACGAGTCGTTGGCCACACCCAGTTGCGCGTTGGTGCAATCTGCCGTGCCGGCGTTGGCCACGTCGTTGCTGGCGTTCGATCGACACTGCCGGAAGTTGTTGGTGTCCGCATAGCTGGCGTTGCCCCGCACGCCTTGCATTTCGGGTGCATCGCGCATGATGCGTGGCGACAGCAGCTTGAGCGAGTTGCGCGCGCCGCCTGCCTGCGCCGACGGCCAACTGACAATGGCGTAAGTTGCCAGCCGAGCAGGATCGGAAATGCCAAACTGCACCTCGCGCCGCAAGTGGAACGGACTGGAGGACGGTTCGCCGTCGGACAGCTGGCGTATCACATTGGCGCGGTTGCGCGACACCAGTCCCACGCTTACCACGCGCTGATTGCCCAGGCTGCGCATCTCGGCTGCATTGCGGGGAGTGGCGCAGGTGCCGCTGCTGCTTCCTGCGATCAGCGTTTCACGCTGGTCCCTTGTGCTGGTCCCGTCCGTGAATTTTTCGTCGTAGCTGATTTCCACCTCATGCCGTGCGGATCCGTCGGCATTGGTGGCTTTGCGCTCTGCCAGGATTTGCAGATTTTCGAAGCTCCGCCCAATCTGGTAGGCATTGGAGGCCTGGACCTGGGTCTGGTTTTCATCCCAATGGGTGATCAGGCGCTCCTTGCTGCTGCCGTTGCCCAGGTAGCAGTCGTCGAGATGCGCAAAGCGCTCGGTGCCTTTGGCGGGCAACTGGGTGGCGGTCAGCGCCTGTCTGGCATCCATGTACTTCTGCACCAACTCCTGGGTCGTTTGTGTTGGTGGTGCAACCGGTGGCGTCACTTCGTTGTCTCCGCCACCGCCACTGCCACCTCCGCAAGCCGTAAGCGCGAGCACGGCACCGGCGATGAGTGTGGGGCGCAATTTGGGGGTCTGCTTGGTCATTGGGTATCTGCCTTTCAAACGATTGGGAATGGGCGGCGCAAGGATTCGATGGTTTCCCTCATCCGCCTAGACAGCAGTCTTCCCAGCCATGGTGCGCAAGGCCATACCGCATTTGCGGGATGGCTTCGGCACTGGCTCTGGGATGAAATATTTTTTGAGCGGAGTTTTCAGGAGCTGCAGGCACTATTCGCTTTATTTTGCGATTGGCCCTTTGTAAACATCAAAGCCCGCAGGACTGTTGCAGCACCCAGGAGTTCATCGAACGAATTTTCTATTGAGCTGGTCAATATGCGGTCATATCCTCTTCCAGGATGCGAAAACTAATTGACGATGGTGAGTGATCCATAGGAGCCCTGGCCGCCACGCACGCTATAGAGCTGCGTGCGTCCCGCGCCTGTGGCCCCGCTTACCGTCACTTCCCCTGTATTTCGATCCGCATAGGAGCACGCTCCCTTGTTGCCGCTGCCATTGATGGCCCGTATGCCAAGATAGCTGACTCCTGAGCTGACGGGCACCTCAAAACAACTTGGCTGGTTGAAAAGTTCGGAACGAGCAACTTCCCTTTCATTCAATGTGATGGCTAGAATATCTCCATCCTCGCATTCATTGTCTTTCATGCAGACATCGATATATTTTTGGCCTGCCATATTTGTATTTGCGCTGAAATTCCCCCAATCTGCCAATTGCTGATTGATGGCGTCAGAAACGAACTGGTCCCAGGAAATGGTTTCGTAAGGTGATATCCGATAGCTGCATGACCGGTTGTCCTCGATTTCCTTGTTGACAGTCGTTTTCTTGTCGGGTGTGCCACTATCCCAACGGATGGACTTGAACAGGTATTTGTCAATTTCTCTTTGCAATTCGGCCGGTGCCACGCTTGGTGGACTATCAATGCAGATCATGCGCTGATCGCCCATGATAGGACCGGTGAGCTTGACACGCTTGCCACCATCTCCTGTGGCGACTGCGATGGCATCCAAGACTTCCTCTGCACCACTGCACCCTGTCATCAAGACCGCGATGGGACACGCGATCAAGGAAAAGACAAGCTGACGCGTCCACTGGTTTCTTGTTGAGTTCCATTCCATTTTGATTCCCTTCAGTTGATGTGAAAAATAACACCCACGGGAAGGAATAATGGATTGTTAGTCCCAGTGAAAATATACCGCAGATGCGGTATTGATCTTCAGGACGCAGCAAGCATTGCAGTAGAAGTACTGCCAGATTTCTGAAATGGAAAAGAAACTATTCCTTGCTTTCCTGCACCCTCAACGCCTGCCCAATCGCATAGAACTGCCCACCCGCCACGTAGTGCAGGCTGCGCAGCGCGGGGTCGGCGTCCTCGAAGTGCCAGTGGCCGCCGCTGAACACGCGGGTGTCGGACCAGGCGCCCACGATCTCGCCGATGAACAGGTCGTAGGCCTGCTGGTTGTGGGGTTCCGGGATCAGCCTGCAGGCCAGCCAGCCGGCGCAGCCGTCCACGAAGGGCAGGTCGAACCCGTCCATGCCGAACAACTGAACGCCGCTGGTGGCGAGCTTGCCGGCATCGGTGGACAGGCTGAGCGTGCCGACCTGGTGCGTGAGCTGCAACTGGGCGGCCGTGGGCACCTGGATCACGAACATGCCGCTGTGCTCGACCAAGGCGCGCGTGGCCGTGGCCTTGTCCAGCACCACGGTGAGCTTCGGGGGCGCAAAGTCCAGCGCGCAGCACCAGGCTGCGGCCATGACGTTGTCCACGCCGCCGTGGCGTGCCGAGACCAGGACGGTGGGGCCGTGGTTGATCAGTCGGTAGGACTTGGCGAGATCGACCGGGGCAATATGCGGGTTCATGCAATGGTTCCTGAAGGGTTCTGTTTTTGCGCGTGCAGGCGCCGGGCTCATTCGGCCAGCGCCTCGGAACCCACGATATGGACACCGGGCCTGGCGTTGACAGCTGCCTCTATCAAGGCATGGGCGATGCAGTGCGCGGGGTTGAGCCGCCAGCGCCGGGGCAGCAGCGGGCCCAGGGCGCCAAGAACGCCGACCATGGCGCGCTCGCCCGCGCGGTGCTCGGTGCGCGGGCCGCTGATCAGGCCGGGGCGCACGAAGGTGAGCGATGCGAAGCCCTGGCTTTGCAGGTCGCGCTCCAGCTCGCCCTTGACGCGGTTGTAGAAGATGCGCGAGCCGGCGTCGGCGCCCATGGCCGAGTTCAGCACATAGGTGGGCGTGCCGTGGCGCCGCGCCAGCTGTGCGGCCAGCAGCGGATAGTCATGGTCCACGCGCTGAAAAGCCGGCTGGCTGCCGGCTTTCTTGATGGTGGTGCCCAGGGTGCAGACCAGGGCATCGGCCCGCCACCAGTCGGCGCCTTCGGGCAGGTGCTCGAAATCGACGATGGGGGCGAGCAGCCTGGGATGCGCCGGCAGCGCCCGGCGTACCGGGGCCACGACGCGGGTGATGCGGCTGTCGGCCAGGGCCTGTTGCAGCACCTGGCTGCCCACCAGCCCCGTGGCGCCTACGATCAGCAGTTGCATGGCTTGGTCTTTCGATGGGGACACGGATCAGCCAGTGTGCCGTAGATGGCGTGGCGCATAAAACTGGTGCAGCCCAAGGCAAGGGACACCGAGGAAGGGCCTACGCCGGCCGCGCCGCCCCGCACCGAGGGTGTCGCCGGCTGCCCGGACGCCCCCTCCCGCGAAGCGAGAGAGGGCGCCGTGCAACGGGGGAAGCGGCGTAAGCCGCTCAGGGGGAGTTACGCCAATGCAGGCCAGTCGATGTAGCCCTGGGCGCCGCCGCCGTAGTAGGCCTCGTGCGGGGCCACGGCCAGCTCCTTGCCGTGGCGCAGGCGGGCCACCAGATCGGGGTTGGCGATGAAGGGGCGACCGATGGCCACGGTATCGACCAAGCCCTTGGCGCGGCGGTCCATGGCCAGTTCCAGGTCATAGCCGTTGTTGCCCATGTAGGCGCCGTCAAAGAGCTTGCGCAGCGCGTCCAGGTCCACGCCGGGCGGCAGTTCGCGCGAGCCGCCGGTGGCGCCTTCCACGACGTGCAGGTAGGCCAGGCCGAAGCGGTTGAGCTGGGGGATGAGGTAGCCGTAGAGGGCCATCACGTCGCTGTCCAGCGGTGTGTTGCCGGCGTTGGGCGTGACGGGCGACAGGCGGATGCCCACGCGGTCGGCGCCCCAGACCTTGGCCACGGTGTCGGTGACTTCCAGCGTCAGGCGGGCGCGGTTTTCGATGCTGCCGCCGTAGGCGTCGCTGCGGTGGTTGGTGGAGTCGCGCAGGAACTGGTCGAGCAGGTAGCCGTTGGCCGAGTGCACTTCCACGCCGTCAAAGCCTGCACGCTTGGCGCATTCGGCCGCATGGCGGTATTGCTCGACGATGCCGGGGATTTCGCTGGTTTCCAGGGCGCGGGGCATGGACACCTCGGCCACGCCGTTGGGCGTGAAGGTGACGCCTTCGGCCTTGATGGCAGAGGGGGCGACAGGGGCCACGCCACCGGGCTGCAGGTCCACGTGCGAGTAGCGGCCCACGTGCCACAGCTGGGCCACGATCTTGCCGCCGGCCGCATGTACGGCGTCGGTGACCTTCTTCCAGCCGGCGACCTGCTCCTCGGTCCAGATGCCGGGGGTCAGGTTGTAGCCGCGGCCCTGGGCCGAGATGTTGACGGCTTCGCTGATCAACAGGCCTGCGCTGGCACGCTGGGCGTAGTAGGTGGCGTGCAGTTCGGTGGGCACGCCGTCGTCACCGGCGCGGCTGCGGGTCAGCGGGGCCATGACGAAGCGGTTGGCGAGCGACAGGCCGCCCAGTTGGGTGGGAGAGAACAGATCGGTGTGAAGGCTGTGGTCGGTCATGGTGTGCAGTGGTGGTGGTTGAACAAAAAGGAGGAGGGATGGGCGAAGGGTGAGAGGTTTCAAGTTGACCAGTCGTCTACAAACAAGACAAATAAAAAGCGGCGGCCAGGCCTGCTCAGCCCAGCAGCCGCTTCGTGGAAACAAGGGCTGCGGCAAAGGGCTCCTCATGCCGGCCCAGCTTGGACAGCAGGGAGGCACCCAGCCACAGCTGGTACAGCGATTCGGCCAGCGTGGGGGCATCCATGGTGGAGGTGATGGAGCCGTCGGCCTGGCCTGCGCGCACGCAGTCGGTCAGGCGGGTGATGATGGCGTCGGTGCCGGTGCGCAGCACCGAGCGCATGTCGTCGGACAGGTCGCAGACCTCGGGGCCCAGCTTGACCACCAGGCACTGGCCTCCTGCATGGGCCGAGCATTGTTTCCGTGTCCAATGGCGGAAGTAGGTCATCAGCCGGGAGATGGCCGGGTCGGGCGTCTCCATGAGCGCATCGATCTTGGCCAGGTACTCGTCGAAGTACTCCTGCAGCAGGGCCTGGCCGAACTCTTCCTTGGACTTGAAGTAGTAGTAGAAGGAGCCCTTGGGCACGCCCGCGGCCGCGACGACTTCGGCCAGGCCGACGGCCGTATAGCCTTTCTGGGTCATCAACGCCTTGGCCACATCAAGGATGTGCTGGCGTGTTTCCTGTGCGGGTTTCTTCATGGGATCGAAGTCTAACGCAAAAACCGACCAGTCGTCTACAAACTTTGTTCCAGCGTCATTCCAGCGGTCGCAAGGCCTGCGCCGTGTCGGGCAAGTCACCCGGCCGGATGATGCGCGCAAGGCCCATCCTGTCGCTCAGAAAGTCGATCAAGGCCCGGGCGGCGCCGGACTGGAAGCGGTTGGGCATGTACAGCATGAACATGCGGCCCTGGTTGATGCTGAATTCGTAGTCCTGCATGGCCAGCACGACGCGGCCATCTTCCACCTGGCGGCGCACCATGTAGTCGGGCACCAGCCCCACGCCCAGGCCGGAGGTGATGCAGTCGCACAGGAAAGGGTAGCTGCGCGACATCAGCGTGGGCGTGATGTCCAGCTCCTCCAGCGGCTGGCCGTTCCGCGCAATCTGCAGGCGCACCTTGCCGCTTTCTCCGCCCGATGTGATGAGCGGCGTACGCGACAGCTCGGACGGGGTCTCCGGCAGGCGGTGGCTGCGCAGCCAGTCGCTGGAGGCGCACAGGCTGTAGCGCACCGGCCCCATGTCGCGCGCCACCAGCATGGGCGGCGGATCGGACATGACGCGGATGGCGATGTCCACGCTGTCCTTGAGCAGGTTGTCGATGAAGTTCTCCAGGCGGATGTCCAGCACCACCTGCGGATGGGCGCGCTTGAACTCGATCAGCCACGGCGCCATGACCAGGTGGCCGTAGCCGGTGGGCACGCTCAGCCCGATCTTTCCCGAGATGTCGTCCGTGCTGCTTTGGGCCAGCTCGCGCACCAGTTCGGTCTCGTTGAGGATGTTGCGGGCATGGCGGTAGATGCGCTGGCCGACCTCGGTGGCCTCCACGCCCTGGGGCGTTCTGCGCAGCAGCGACGCGCCCAGGGACTTCTCCAGCCGGGCCAGGTGGTAGCTCACGTTGGCCCGTGACATGTTCAAGAACTTTGCCGCCTGGCTCAGGTTTCCGTGCTCGATGATCTGGACAAGGATGTTGAATGCCAGGAGATCCATGCGCTGCAGTCCAAGGGGGTGTCAATATTGTTTGACATGATGTCAACCGCCGCCGCCATTGTCAAAGAGGGTGCGCTGGGCAGAATGGGCCAGCCAGAACACATAAACATTCAAGGAGACAAGATGGCAGGCATCACAAAAAGACAGGCGTTGGCCAAGGGCATGGCGCTGGGCGCCATCGGCGTGGCTGCGTTCGCATCGCTGTGCGGCGCGGCGCAGGCCAATACCGATACCGGCGCCTGGCCCGACAGGCCGATTCGCCTGGTCGTTCCCTTCCCGCCGGGCGGGCCCACCGATGGCGCGGCGCGCGTCTACGCCGAGGCGCTGGCGCGCCAGCTGGGCCAGCCCGTGGTGATAGAGAACAAGCCCGGCGCATCGGGCGCGGTGGCGGCGGGCCAGTTCCGCACGGCAGCGCCTGACGGCTATACGCTGATGATGATGGTCACGCCCACCATCATGGCGCCGCATTTCTTCAAGAACGTCAAGTTCCACCCGGCCACGGATTTCGCCCCGGTCACCAAGATCTATGACTTGCCCAATGTGATTGCGGTCAATGCGCAGTCCTTGCCCAAGGTGACGGACCTCAAATCGCTGTTCCAGTACGCCAAGGCGCAGCCCGCCACGCTGGACTACACCAGCTCCGGCGCGGGCAGCTCGGGCCACCTGAGCATGGAACTGATGAAATCCGCCAGGCTGCACACCATGCAGCACGTGGCCTACAAGGGCAGCGCGCCAGCCATGAACGACACGCTGGGCGGCGTGGTGCCGGTGATCTATGCGGACATGGTGTCTGCGCTGCCCCATATCCGCAGCGGGCGGCTGAGGGCACTGGCCGTGGGAACGACGCAGCGCGTGAAGGCGCTGGACGGCGTGCAGACCATGGCCGAGCAGGGCTTTGGCGGCTATGAGGCGTCGTCCTGGGGCGGCCTGGTGGCACCCAGGGACACACCGCGCGCCATCATCGACAAACTCAGCGCCACCTCGCGCCAGCTGCTGGCCACCGACGAGGTGCGCGACCGTTTCGAGAAGATCGGCGTGACGGCCGCCTACCTCAACCCCCAGGACACCGAGGGCCTGATCCGCAGCGACTACACGCGCTGGGGCGAGGTGGTGCGCACCAACGGCCTGGGCGCGGAGTGAGCCCATGGCCATGAGTCCTATTCCTGCGCAATCCATGTTCCGGCCCCTGCGGGCCGTGCGTTCCCTGGCCGATGTGGAGGCCATCGAAAGCCAGCCCATGGCCGGGCTGATCACGGCGCAAACGGTCTACGACCTGTTTTGCAACTCCGCGCGTGAGCACGGCCAGGGCAGGGCGCTGAGCTTTCTGCCCCAGGCCGGCAGCGTGGATGATGCCCGGCACCTGAGCTATGCCGAACTGCTGGGCAAGATCCACCAGACGGCCAACGCCCTGCATGCGCTGGGCATGGGCGCCAGCGACACGGTGGCCATCCTGCTGCCCGGCTGCATGGAGTACCACTTTGCGCTGTGGGGCGGCGAGGCGGCGGGCATCGTGCAGCCCATCAATCCGCTGTTGAGTGCCGAGAAGATCTCTGCCCTGATGCGGACCACGGGCGCGCGCTTTCTGATCGCCTGGGCGGACGAGGACGATGCCGGCATCCGCGAGAAAGCCACGGCGCTGGATGCGGATCTGGCGCATGTGCTCTGGGTCTCGCATGAAGGCCGGGTTCCCCAGGGGGATGGACAGCGCTGGCCCGCCAGCGATCTGAACGCCGCCCTGGCCGCCCAGCCCTCCGACCGGCTGGTGAGCGGGCGCCAGCCCCAGGCCGGCGACGTGGCGGCCTACTTTCATACCGGGGGCACCACGGGTGCGCCCAAGATCGCCGTGCAAACGCATGGCGCCCAGGTCTACACCGCCTGGGCCAGCGTGCAGATGCAGGGCCTGAACACGGCCGACCGCACCATCAACGGCTACCCGCTGTTCCATGTGGCGGGCGTGCTGCCGGGCTCGCTGGCCTGCTTCTCGGCCGGGGCCCACGTCATCATTCCGACCACCGGTCTGTTTCGCAACAAGGCCGTGATTGCCGGCTTCTGGCGCATGGCGGCACAGTGGAAGCCCACGGTGATGTCGGCCGTGCCCACGGTGCTGGCCGCGCTGGTGGAGGTGCCGCTGCAGGGGGCCGATGTGTCCTCCATCCGCTACTTCCGCACGGGCGCCGCGCCGCTGTCGCCCGAGGTGGCGGCGCGCTTCAAGGCGCACAGCGGCTTCCATGTGCACGAGAGCCTGGGCATGACCGAGATGACGGGCATCTCCACCATCACGCCGCCCGGCCTGCACGCGGCGGCCGGACATGTGGGCCTGCGCCTGCCGTTTGCGCGCCTGGCCGTGCGCCGCATGGGGCCGGACGGCAGGCCATCGGACCAGGAAGCGGCGGCCGGCGAAACCGGCATGGTGGTGTTCCAGTCGCCCAATCTGTTTTCCGGGTACCTGGGCGGCATCGAGCCGTCCAGCTACCTCACCGATGACGGCTGGCTGATCACGGGGGACCTGGGCTCGGTCGGCGACGATGGCCTGCTGCGGCTGCGCGGGCGCTCCAAGGACGTGATCATCCGCAGCGGCCACAACATCGATCCGCAGGTGATAGAGCAGGCGCTGGAGCGCCATCCCGCCGTCAAGGCCTGCGCCGCCGTGGGCGCACCCGATGCCTATGCGGGCGAGGTGCCTGTGGCCTTTGTCGCGCTCCACCCCGGCGCCCAGGCCGATGAGACCGAACTGCTGGCCTTTGCCGCAGCCGGCGTGGACGAAGCGCCTGCGCGCCCGCGCTATGTGCGCATCATCGATGCGCTCCCCACCACCAACGTGGGCAAGGTCTACAAGCCGCGCCTGCGCAGCAGGGCTGCGGAAATCTACGCCCGCACCCTGGTGGCCCAGGCGCATGAGCGCATGGGCCTGCCGCTGCCGCCCGCCGACAGCACCACGCATGCGGAAGGCGAGGGCTTTGTGCTGCGCCCGGCCAGAGCGGCTGACCGGAGCCCTTGGGAGCAGGCCGCCAAGGCGCTGGCCTTCACGGGCGAGCCGGTGCGCATCGAGGATGCCGCCTGAACGCTGGGCCGGACCCCATTGCAGCCACCTGGTGAACTGCGCCGGGGCGGTGCGCAATGCGCATAGAATGCAAACCATTCGCATTCAATAATCAATGCGGCGCCATGCGGCCGCACCCCACTGCCCAAGCACGTTCATGCCGTCGGCCCGTTGTGGCGCCGATGGCTGTTTTTTTGTCCTTTGAGGAAGCTGCAATGAAAAAACACTGGATTCTTGTCTCCGCACTCCTGGCCGCCAGCGGCGCCAGCCAGGCCCACCAGATCTGGCTGGAACAGCCGGCCGGCGAAACCGCCGTGATCCGCTTTGGCGAATTCGGCGACAACCTGCGCGAGACATCGCCGGGCCTGCTCGACAAGTTCGGCAAGCCCGTGGCCACCCTGGTGTCTGCCCAGGGCGAGAAGGCGGCCGACGGCCGCAAGACCGGCACCGGCTTTGCGCTACCCTTCAAGGCCGGCCAGGGCGAAAGCATCGTGGCCGAGGATGCCGGCTACCCGCTGTACACCAGCAAGAAGGGCGAGCAGGAACTGCGCAACTGGTACCACCCGGCCGCGCGCCTGATCACCGGCTTTGCCGCCCAGGCCCCGCGCCTGACGCTGGATGTGGTGCCCTCGGGCAAGGCCGGCGAATTCAAGGTTATCTACAAGGGCCAGCCCCTGCCCAAGGCCAAGGTGGTGCTGACCGTGCAATCGGGCTGGAGCAAGGAAGCCCATGCCGACGAGCAGGGCCTGGTGCAGTTCGACATGCCCTGGAAGGGCACCTACGTGGCCGAAGCCACGCACGACGAGCGCAGCGGCGGCGAGCGCACCGGCCCGAACGGTGCAGAAAAATACGACGGCGTGCACTATGTGACCTCGGTCACCTACGTCAAGCCTGATGGCGTCGCCGCCATCCCGGCCGGCCCTGCAGCCAAGCCCAACAAATAGGCACTGCGGCAGGCACTGCGGTCCTGCACGGTCCGCACCGGCCGGTGCGGGGCACCGGTTTCCATGGCGTCCGGGCCTGCAGGCATACGGGCGCGACGCCAGCCACCAGGCAGTGCTCAGGGCAGGAACGGTGACGACAGCAGCCGCAAGCCGATGGAAAACCACCGCTCCTGCGTGCTGCTGCCCGCGCGGTTGCCGTAGGTGGCATCGACCTGCACATGATTGGGAACCAGCCAGTAGCGCAGGCCCATCTGGTAGAAGGGCTTGCCCTGGTTCTGGCCGAATGTCTCGGCAATCAGCCAGGTGCTCTGGCTCAATTGGGCCTCGGTGGCCAGGCCCCAGGTCATGAGGTTGCGATGCGTCTGCGCCGTGCGCAGCCAGCCCACGTTGGTGTGGAAGAACAGCCGGTCATCGCGCAGCGAGAACGTGACGGGCACATAGGCGTACAGATCCCCCCGGCCCTGGCCCTCGTCATTCGGATGCCGGGCATTGCCCACGGCCAGGCCCCAGCCCCAGCCATTGGGCTGCAGTTCCTTGAACAGGGTCTTGCCCTGGATCACCACATCCGTGGTCCGGCTGCTGCCGTCCTCTCGCGTGCGTGCCGCGCCCAGCGTCAGCTCCAGATTGCCCGTGAAATTGCAGGCCGGCTGGGCCCAGAACTCCGTGCTGTCCTTCTTGGACTTGACCCAGCTTTCCAGCTGGCAGGACTTGGCATCGACGATGCGGGCATCATCCGTGATCATGGGCCGGGCTGCATGGGCCGGGCTGGTGTCGAGACAGGCTGCCAGGCCCAGGGCTGCCGCCGTCCAAAGGGAGTGGGAATTGCGCATGGCCCGCCATCCTAAAGCCGAAAAATGACGCCACCAGAACATTGTTGTGCCAGGAGCGCCACAACAACGGCTGTGCACGGATTTCCCCCATATGGCCCATATGGCCCTATATGCCCTTATATGGCTGGCACATCGAGGCACAGACGCAGACCCGCCATCTGCCCGGGCATGTTGGCCAGCGGCAGCTGAAGCTCCGTCAGCAGCATGGCCTGCTGCATGGGATGCTGAAACGGATAGAACGCCGCCGCACCGCCACGGATGCGCCACTCGTGCGGACTGGCCTGCAGCCGGGTGAACGTGGCAACCGCCAACGCCGCCACTCCCCAGGGATTGGAGGCCGCGCGGTTGAGCTGCCCATCGCCAAACTGCGTCAGGCACACATCACCGGACAGATCGCGCTGGGGAACTGCGTCCCCGCTGGAGAAATCAGGCCGCTCCAGCCCATCGCACAGCTCCACATGCTCTTCAATCTGGTGCTCGGCGCTGTAGCGAAAGCGCTGCACGGTGTGCCAGCCGATGCGGCGCTCCACGATGTTGCCGTGCAGGTCGTACTGGAAACGCAGGTCTTGGTAGACAGCGAGCCGGTTGGTGGGCACCTGTTCGCGTTCGTTGCTGGTGCCGCCGCTGCTGAGGTCTCCACCACGGTTGGGGTTGAGCAGGTTGCCTGCGGGGTCGAATGCGAAGGTTTCCAGGTTCCGGCCCGAGGTGGGCAATCCACCTGCAGCATTTTTCTGGGCGGCAAGGATGCGGCCCAGGGCGTCGTAACGGTACTGGCTGTCGCCGCGCAGGCCGTCGCGCGTGGCGACGAGGTTGCCTGTGGGGTCGTACTGGTACAGGCGGGCGATGCGCTGGCCGGAGGGCAGGGGAGTATCCCGGTCCCAGAGGGCCTGGGGTGAAGGCCTGCCGGGCTGACCTTATGGGAGGTAAGGCGGCCTATTGGGTTCCAGCCATAGCTAGTAATAAGCCAAGTCGTTCATAACCAATGGATCTTGAGCTTTCATTTATGCGCTGCCTAGTTGACTAATATTATTGAAGTCAGCAGTGCTATCTGGATATAGATTATCCTAGAGATGCTAGCACCACATCAGGCGGTTGGCCTGGAAAAAATAAGAAATTCTCCTGATTTCCAGTCTTCTTGGCCTAACCAACCGTAGGGAAAACCTTGTCTTTTATATATGCTGAACATGTTTTCGAAATATGGATGCGACTCAGTCATTAATAATCTTGATGATGCACAAAGAAGCAGATCATTGCTGATTGCATCGGCTATAAGCTTGGCTTGATCTTTGCTGAATTCTTTAATCGCCAATATTCTTGGAGCGATAAGTTTATAAAAATTTTCTTGCTCAGCAAATTCTATTAAAGAACGCCTTAACGTTCGAAGTGGCTCATCCATTGGGTACGGAATTTCTGAGGAGGCATCCTGAGTTATTTCAACCAATGGGAAATGTGGTGGACTGATATCTTGATCAAGATACTCGGTCAATATTTTTTTTATATCTGTAGCAACATTTTTATCATCTCCATTGGGGATGTACTCTCGCTCCATAATGGAACCTTGCTTTATATAATTTAGAACTTCAACAACTTTTGCAGGAAATGAATTTATATCAATCATGTTAAAATCCAGAGTTTCGTAAGATATTATCCCATTGAGAGAAGTTAGCTCCCTCTTTGTTTATCATAGGCGTTCCTTTTCTTAGTTCCTTTCTTATGGTTCTTTGCATCTCTCCAAGCATTTGTGAGAGCTTTTTGGGGCAGCTTCCTGCTTTTTGAGCTGCTCTCATAACGGAATCTTCGATTGCTAGAGAATATAGCGTATGGTTTGTATTATGCGTTGATCTTCCAAAGTACTTTCCTTTTTGTCCTTTGTAACGCCCTCTTTCTGTTGGAAGATTAATTAAATTATGCAAATGATCTTTGTCTATACAATTTAGTATAGGGAATTTCTTGAAAACCTCTTTGGGGATCATGTGGTGAGTTTGATGACTTGTATGCTGCCCCACTTTCTTATTCATTCGATTACGGTGGGTACTGAGTCCTTCAGGATCAATCCAATCCAAAGGATTCGCTCCATAGTGATATAAATTTTCTCCCCCCTCCAGCCCAATCGGATCCTGATGCATAAACCTCCCCACCACAGGATCGTAGTACCTGAACCGGTTGTAGTGCAGCCCCGTCTCGCCGTCAAAGTACTGTCCCTGAAACCGTAGCGGTTGCTCCACCAGCGCAAGGCTTTGTACCTCACCCTGGGCGGCCAGGGCCAGCGGGCGCTGGTCGTGGGTGAACACCGCCGCATCGTCCGTGCCGGTGCGCAGGTACTGCAGCTGCTGGGTCTGCCCCCAGACCTTGTAGCTGGCGGCCCAGACGATGCGGCCGGCTTCGTCGGTGAGCTCCTGGGGGGCGCCGATCTGGTCGCAGTGGTAGTAGTAGGTGGCGAAGCTGGCTTGGTCCGCTTCTGCCTGTGCGTTGCGGTTTTCCTCGTTCCTCCATTCCGATTCCAGCTTGGCCAGGGGCACGAAGCTGTCGGGCTCGTAGAGGTATTCGCTCAGGCGTGAGCCACGGATTTCCCCGGCGAGCAGGTCGCCGTCGTAGAGGAAGGTGGTGCGCCCGAAGGCATCGTGCTTGTCGATGCGCCGGCCCAGCGCGTCGTAGCGGTAGCGCGTGGTCTGGACGGTGGCGGCAGGCTCTCGCTGCGCGTTCGAGCCGGCGATCTTCGGGCCAGGCCTGTCGTGGTAGCGCGTGACCGTGGATTCGAGCATCTGGTGCTCGGCGCTGTAGCGAAAGCGCTGCACGGTGTGCCAGCCGATGCGGCGCTCCACGATGTTGCCGTGCAGGTCGTACTGGAAGCGCAGGTCCTGGTAGACGGCGAGCCGGTTGGTGGGCACCTGTTCGCGTTCGTTGCTGGTGCCGCCGCTGCTGAGGTCTCCACCACGGTTGGGGTTGAGCAGGTTGCCTGCGGGGTCGAATGCGAAGGTTTCCAGGTTCCGGCCCGAGGTGGGCGATCCGCCGGCAGCATTTTTCTGGGCGGCAAGGATGCGGCCTAGGGCGTCGTAGCGGTACTGGCTGTCGCCGCGCAGGCCGTCGCGCGTGGCGACGAGGTTGCCTGTGGGGTCGTACTGGTACAGGCGGGCGATGCGCTGGCCGGACCGAGCTTGTCAATTCATTTATGCACTGAAATAACAGTGCATGGCCAGGGATTTATGTAATTCTTCTGAAGAATAAAAATAAGGTCATTTTTATTGTAAAATGAAAGCTATTCTTTAATGTGAAATATATTTCAAAATTTCATTGTGGCGACATATTTTACTGAAAATAAAATTACTTTTTCAATAAAATATAATTAAGATCTGCTCCATATTTCTGCAAGGCCACCATTTTTTGCATGGGTCGTTATCTTGAAAAGACCATTATTATCGTGGTGATAATGGTATTCTATATCATCTGCCCATCCTGATGCATAGGCTGTTTCTTTAGATGGCAGATTATCAATGGCTTCTATTATATTTATGGAATAATTATTATTTCTTCCAACAATTATACTGACTAAGCTTCCGTCTTTTTCTTTGGATGAATACCCGTAACCATTAAGTCGTGGAAGATTCTTTACAGAATCTTTATATGGAAGATCAATGTGATGTACATTGGCGATATCTGATGATAAATATTCCCCATATAAACTTGTGGATATGAAGTTGCAAGACTTTTCCTTCGGGGCAATGATTATTGTTGGATGATTATTATTAAATGCTGTTGAGAAATTGCCTTTTTCGATGGCTTCAAAAGGAGAATCATATTTTTTCTTCAGAAGCTTTGGTGAATTGAACCCGTCTATTTCTGAACGATAAGGAATCGGATTAAAAAAATCACCTTTTGAATAACGCCATTCATCGACTTTTGGAAATGATTCAATATGTGCATTTTGTGAAATATTATTAGATGCGTCTTTAAAATTGATCAATAATGTATCTAGGATTTTCTTTATATCTGCGCGTTCATTTATCATTTAAATTTCCTTATAAGCAACAGCAGGAAAAGGCTGCTTTCCAACTACCATTTTCAAGTCGTCGCCCTATATCCTCTAGGGCAGCCTCAACATTGCCTCCTCGCTTTTCAACACCTTTCAGTATCTGGTATATCAGTTTATCGTTCATATCACTGTGCACGTGAGGCCCGGCATGATAGTTTCCCGTGCTGATGCTCGCCGCTTTGCCTGGATGGTTGGCCATCGCAGTCTGAGATGGATTTGTTCCCCATAATCTGGCGCCATTGGATGCGCTGTCTATTCCAATATTATTTCGGCCTAAAATATCTCTGGAATTCTGGACGTGCCTATTTTTTTTTGCAATTTTCCTGAACAATATGATGCGGGGTTTGACCTGGTTGAAGTGGGCGACCAGAGTTTCTAAGGTTTCGTCCCAATTTTGCTGCTGTTAAGCCAAGTATGTCCGCCCATATTTGTGGGTTTACGGCAAATATATAAAAATTGGACCCCCCCTCCAACCCAATCGGATCCTGATGCACAAACCTCCCAACCACAGGATCGTAATACCTGAACCGGTTGTAGTGCAGCCCCGTCTCGCCGTCAAAGTACTGTCCCTGGAACCGTAGCGGTTGCTCCACCAGCGCCAGGCTTTGTATCTCACCCTGGGCGGCCAGGGCCACCGGGCGCTGGTCGTGGGTGAACACCGCCGCATCGTCCGTGCCGGTGCGCAGATACTGCAACTGCTGGGTCTGGCCCCAGAACTTGTAGCTGGCAGCCCAGACGATGCGGCAGGTTTCGTCAGTGAGTTCCTGGGGGGCTCCGACCTGGTCGCATTGGTAATAGTAGGTGGCAAAGCTGGCCTGAGCTGCTTCCGTTACGGTGTTCTTCATCCCACCATTCCGACTCCAAGAGGGTCTGAGGTGAAGGCCTGCCGGGCTGGCCTTGGAGTGCGCCTTGCTGGCTGACCTTGTGGGAGGTGAGGAGGCCCATAGCGGCTGGTCAGCGTGCCTTGGGTGCGTTCGATTTCCTGGTGCAGGGCGTCGCGTTCGATGTCACTGAGCACCTGGCCGTCGGCGAGGATCTGGTGCAGGTGGCCCGAGCCGTAGTACAGCCATTGGACGTGTCGGCCCCCGGGCAGCCAGCAGTCCGTGCGGTTGCTCAGTTCGTCGTAGCCGTGTGACAGGCTGCGTTGCCTGATTTAATCAGGCAGCAGCCCCGCGTATCAGTCTGATCATTTTGATAGATTTTATTACACTAATACTTCTCGTGAGTAAACTACAAAATCTCCCTTCTTCCAATTTTTACCACCAATCCATGCGCACGGGAATCCTTGCCTTATATAAACATCTAGCATTTTTTCGAAATATGGATGAGAGTTAGGCATCATCAATCTCGCTTTCGCACATAATATCAGATCTTCATAAATGGCTTCTGATATGTCAGTGATTTCTTGGGGATCCAAAATTTCGCTAATGGCATGTTTTGAGAAATATTCCCTGAGATGGTCAAAATAATTGGTGTTTCCAATTAATTCTATTAATTTTTTCCTTTTCTCATCAAAAGGCGGGGACTCTATTTCTCCGGATGCATCTTCGGTAATGTCAATGATGAAGCGATAAGGTTTTTTTATGTCTTCATCTTGCTGCATATACATCGCTTTATGAATATCTAATATTCGCTCTTCTGAAATTCTATCTGTTGTTTGAAGTAATGGCCCATCTTTCATGAGTTGAAAAATCTCTTGGACATTAATGGGGAAATCATTTTCTGAAATCATTAGAAACCGCCTTTCTTTAATATATCATCCCACAACTTGAAATTAGATCCTTCAGATTTTCTTATTGGAGTGCCCTTCTTCAATTCTTTGTGCAGAAGTTTTTGCATATCACCAAGTCTTTTGGATAGTTTCTTTGGACAGCCGCCGGCAGAAGATATTTCTCTATCAATGGCATCTAGCAGCGCATCACTATATTCGTTGTGACTTCCTCTGTGAGTTGATTTGCCATAATATTTTCCTTTTTTACCGTCAAATTTTCCGGCATATTTAGGTAGATTAATAAGATTTTCAAGAGAATCTTGATCTATGCACTTTAATATTGGGCGTTTTTTGAACAATGCTTGTGGAATTTTGTGATGAGTTTGATGTTTGGGTGCCAACCCTGCGGCCTTATTCATTCTATTTCTATGAGTGCTTAAACCATTTGGGTCAATCCATTCAGTTGGATTGACACCGTATGCATAGAAATTTTCACCGCCAAACAACCCAATCGGATCCTGATGCACAAACCTCCCAACCACAGGATCGTAATACCTGAACCGGTTGTAGTGCAGCCCCGTCTCGCCGTCAAAGTACTGTCCCTGGAACCGTAGCGGTTGCTCCACCAGCGCAAGGCTTTGTACCTCACCCTGGGCGGCCAGGGCCAGCGGGCGCTGGTCGTGGGTGAACACCGCTGCATCGTCCGTGCCGGTGCGCAGGTACTGCAACTGCTGGGTCTGGCCCCAGACCTTGTAGCTGGCGGCCCAGACGATGTGGCCGGTTTCGTCGGTGAGCTCCTGGGGGGCGCCGATCTGGTCGCAGTGGTAGTAGTAGGTGGCAAAGCTGGCTTTGTCCGCTTCTGCCTGTGCGTTGCGGTTTTCCTCGCTCTTCCATTCCGACTCCAGCTTGGCCAGGGGCACGAAGCTGTCGGGCTCGTAGAGGTATTCGCTCAGGCGTGAGCCACGGATTTCCCCGGCGAGCAGGTCGCCGTCGTAGAGGAAGGTGGTGCGCCCGAAGGCATCGTGCTTGTCGATGCGCCGGCCCAGCGCGTCGTAGCGGTAGCGCGTGGTCTGGACGGTGGCGGCAGGCTCTGGCTGCGCATTCGATCCGGCGATCTTCGGTTCGGGCCTGTCGTGGTAGCGCGTGACCGTGGATTCGAGCATCTGGTGCTCGGCGCTGTAGCGAAAGCGCTGCACGGTGTGCCAGCCGATGCGGCGTTCCACGATGTTGCCGTGCAGGTCGTACTGGAAGCGCAGGTCCTGGTAGACGGTGAGCCGGTTGGTGGGCACCTGTTCGCGTTCGTTGCTGGTGCCGCCGCTGCTGAGGTCTCCGCCGCGATTGGGGTTGAGCAGGTTGCCTGCGGGGTCGAATGCGAAGGTTTCCAGGTTCCGGCCCGAGGTGGGCAATCCACCTGCAGCATTTTTCTGGGCGGCAAGGATGCGGCCCAGGGCGTCGTAGCGGTACTGGCTGTCGCCGCGCAGGCCGTCGCGCGTGGCGACGAGGTTGCCTGTGGGGTCGTACTGGTACAGGCGGGCGATGCGCTGGCCGGAGGGCAGGGGAGTGTCCCGGTCCCAGAGGGCCTGGGGTGAAGGCCTGCCGGGCTGACCCTGGAGTGCGCCTTGCTGGCTGACCTTGTGCGAGGTGAGGCGGCCCATGGGGTCCCAGCCATAGCGGCTGGTCAGCGTGCCTTGGGTGCGTTCGATTTCCTGGTGCAGGGCGTCGCGTTCGATGTCGCTGAGCACCTGGCCGTCGGCGAGGATCTGGTGCAGGTGGCCCGAGCCGTAATAGAGCCATTGGACGTGGCGGCCACCGGGCAGCCAGCAGTCCGTGCGGTTGCTCAGCGCGTCGTAGGCGTGCCGATAGCTGTAGGTCGCCAGCGCTTGCTCGTCTGCACTGGGCGCCATGTGCACCTGGGTCTCTTCCACCAGCCGCGATAGAGCGTCGTAGGCGAAGCGCACGTGCGCATCGGAGTTGCTGGCATGCAGCATGCGGCCCAGCAGGTCGTAGCCATAGGTGGTGGTTCCTCCGTCTCCATTACCTGCCGCGTCGCTGCCCACGTGGATCTTGGCGACAAGGCGGCCCAGCACATCCCTGCGAAACAGCGTGCGCTTGGGCAGGGCTGCGTCGGGCCGTGGATCGTAGGGCGTATCCGGGGGCAGGTGGGCATCGCGCTCGTGCAGTTCGGTCAGTTCGCTGGCGGCGTTGTAGCGGTAGCGCTGTATGCGGCCGTCAAAACCGGTTTCCTCGATCAGGTTGTCTGCGGCGTCGTAGGTGAAGCTGGTGACGGCGCCGTTTTCGTTCTGCAGGGCGATGAGCCTGCCCACGGCGTCATAGCGGTAGCGCAGCGTGCCGCCCAGCGCATCGCGGCGCTCCACGGGCTGGTCCAGGCCGTTGTAGGTGTAGCGGGTGATGGCGCCTTGCGGGTCGGTGTAGGAAAGCAGGTTGCTCTGGGGGTCGTAGGCATAGTGATGTTCGGAACCATCGGCGCCCCACATCCGGCGCAGGCGTCCAAGCGCGTCGTGAAGGTAGCGGGTGGTCTGGCCCAGGGCGTCGGTGGAGGCCACGAGGTTGCCCAGGATGTCCCACGCATATCGCGTGACCTGGCCCGAGCAGTCGGTGTAGGCCACGAGCTGTCCGGCTTCGTCCCACTGCAGATGGCGGGTTTTGCCCAGCGCGTCTTCTATGGCGACGGGCAGGCCGCGCGTGTCGTATTTCCAGCGCGTGGCGTGGCCAAGCGGGTCCAGGCGCTCGACCAGGTTACCCTGGGCGTCGTAGGCCTGCCGCCAGACATGGCCCAGCGCGTCGGTGACTTCTTCGGGCAGGTTGAGCTGGTTGTATTTGAGGCGGGTGGTGGCACCTGATGCGTCCGTGACGGCCAGCAGGTTGCCCTGGCCGTCGAATTGCCAGCGGGTGATGCGGCCCATGGCGTCCCGCGCCTGTTGCGGGTTGCCGGCGGCGTCCATGCGCGTCTCGGATCGGACGGGCTGGCCATCCGGCCCGGGTTCGACGATGGCGATGACCTCATGCCGGGCGTTGTATTCGTAACTGCTGCGCCGGCCCAGGGCGTCGGTGACATGGGTGGTGCGGCGGCCCAGGTCGTAGTCGAAGCGGGTGTCCAGCGTGCCGGGCTCGTCGGTCCAGGTCCGCACGACGCGGCCGCCCGCGTCAAGCCGGCTCCATTCCTGGTGGTAGGTGAAGCCGGTGCGGCTGCTGTAGGCCACCATCAGGTGCTGGCGATAGCGATAGTGCGCCACGCCGCCCATGGCATCCGTGGCGGACTGGAGGTTGGCGTGGGCGTCATCCGGGACGTTGCCATCCGTTCCATAGGCATAGCGTGCCAGCAGGCCGCCGACCTGTTCCACGCCGTCGATCACACGGGATTCCAGGTGGATCTCCTGCAGGAGCGGGCCGGAGGGTCCCTGGTCTTCACTCCAGGTGAAGCGCAGCTTGCGGCCAGCGCTGTCGGTCAGTCCCAGCGGGCGGGGCGCGCGGCCATCGATGCCTGTGGCGGTGTAGGCCGGGTAGTGAAGGCTGATGGTGTTGCCATTGCGGTCCACCAGGTGCACCAGTGGCAGACGCCATTGACCGGTGGCCGGGGGGGCGAACAGGTGCCGGGTGCCATCGGCGCTTTCAACGCTCCAGCCTCCTTGCTGGTGGTGGGTGACGGTGATTTTTTCGCGCGGGTCGAAGTGGCTGGTCCCGGCGGCAATCACGGGCAGCTGTATGCGGCGCCCGCGGGCGTCGTAGTAGTGCACCGCATCGTGGACCAGCACCAGTTCGGTGGACAGGGGCGTGCTCCATCCCCATCCGAGCCAGCCGGGGCGGCGGTCGCTGGAGCGGTAGTACCGCTGCCAGGTCAGGGCCATGGGGCCGGGCAATTCGAAATCCGTGTCGCGCAGGATCTTGGTGCCTGTGGCAAAGATCACGGGATGGCATGTGCCCAGCTCGCAGGTCGGTGGCGTGGCAATGCTTCCCTTGGAGGCGTTATCGATGATGTTGCCCTGCGTGTTGGGATTGACGCTGTTGTCCGCGCGCTTTGCCACGGGGTTGCGGCGCGATTTGGCGCGCTGGGCGATCTTGCCCAGGACAAAGCCGATGGTGATGGCGGCCACGCCATCGGCGATCACTTCGGCGATCTGGTCGATTTTTTCGTCGGTCAGCGGCGGTGTCAGCAGCTCCTGGATTTCCTGGGCGAGTTCGGCGACTTGCTCGGCCGCCTGGGCCATGGCGGCCCCTCCGACGACGAGGTTGACGCCGGGAATGAGCTTGCCCACGAGCTTGAGGGCGGGTCCGATCAGCGCGCTGGGATCGGTCAGGCTTTCTCCAAGGGCCGACAGCTGGCTGGAGAAGGCGCCCGGCAGCTTTTCGATCACCTTCTGCGCCAATTGGTCATACGGCCCGGGCAGCGCCTTCATGGCAAGGCGCATGGCCCAGCCAGGATTGATGACCATGGCGTTGCTTTTGGTCGTGTCGAAGGACCGCACGCTGCCCCGGCTCTCGAACTTGGTATCGCTGCTGTAGCTGGTGGGCTCGGCCGCGCCGCCGACAACGCCAGAACGCACGCCCGCGATACCACCGAGCTTGTCGGGCGTGGCGGGTATGGACTCGAAGCGGCTGCCGGCAACGGCCACGGGGTGCCCATCGATCTTGAGCGTGGCCGTGCCGTTCTTCAGGCCCGGGCCATGGGCCATGTTGAGGATGGGAACCGGTGGTCCCTGGGGCTTGGGAAAGACGGGGTTGATCGGGCCAGGAATCATGGCCGGATTGCGGCCTTCGTGTATGGCTCGGCGGTCGTTGACGTAGGTGGCCATGGATGGACTCAGGACTCTTGGGAAATGGAGGATTGGCGCCGCCCGGCTGCGGAAGATCTTCCTGCCGTGCGGGCATGGCGATTCCAGGTGGCGCTCCAGGCGGCCACGCGGGTGTTCAGCCCGGTGACCGTGAGCAGGCCTGCGTGGCCTGCCAGGGGCGACGGCATGACGGGGTGCGTCAGCCACTGGCGCATCTCATGGAACAGGCTGAGCATGAGAGGCGCCCAGGCCGCGCCCATTTGACCAAGCAATGCTGCCGGGTCCTGGGCTTGCGGCAGGCCGCCCTGTGACGCCAGCGCCGCGGAGAGGCTGGCCAGCTCTGCGCCCCGCCATGCCGAGCCATCCATGTCGGACCAATAGGAGTGCAGGGCGTTGACCGGCATGTGCGCTGCCTTCAGCGCACCGTGGCTGGCCTCGATCAGTGCGCGGCCATCGGGCAGGGTGTCGCTGTCCAGGCGTGAGCGTGGCTCGTCTGCAAAGAATGGTGGATAGACCGTGACGAAATCTGCAGTGGCCGGCTTGCGGGACAGCCGTACAAATGCTGCGCCTTCCGAGGCAATGAAGCCTTCGCAGACGCCGTTGACCTTGGCCCAGCGACGCTGGTAGAGCACGTCCGCGATCTCCGTGTCCACGAAGCTGTCCACTCCGCCGATGATCACTTCGGGCACCGAGGGGTTGTCGTGCATGAAACGATAGGCCTGCGACAGCGCATCGGCGCCTGCCACTGCGCCGCCCGGGTAGACCTTGATGGGCAGGAACTCTGCGGCGAGGTCCAGTGCGCGGGGAAGCTCCAGTGCGAATCGGCCGGCGTCTATCCAGCCCGGCAGTTCAGGCAAGGAGTCGGGCAGTGCCACGAAGAGGGGGATGGGCCGCTGCAGCGGCCAGCCTGCGGCAGGCGCCGGCTGGCCGCGCAACGCTTCGTGCAGGGCAGGGGCTGCGAGCCGGATCAGGCGTTCCGTTCCTTTGCAGGCTGCATCAATGGCTTGCACCCGGGATACGGTGGCACGGTGCTCGGCCTGACCGGTGATGGCCTGCCGGGTAAAGCTCGACTGGCGAGCAAAGAAGCCGCAGCCGGTCTGCCAGGCCCGGGTCCCGATGGGGGTGCATGCACCAGTGGCCGCGATGACGAGAGGGTTCATGGTTGTGCCCTGCCGATGTTGAATGCCGCACGTTCGATCACGGAGGCCGTGCTGCAGGCCAGGGCCTGAACGACGGCCAGATCGTCGGCCTCGATCCACAGCGCTGCGCCCACGCGTGAGAGGTGCTCCAGATAGAGCAGGTGGCGCAAGGGCGCGCCTACCATGGCCACGGCCTCCTGCAGAACCACTTGCGTGCGGGGGCGTCCGAGACGCAGGGCCGGCCCTGACAGAGGAAGTGCGGCCAAAGCGGCGTCGATGGTGGCGGAGCGGCCCGATGCCTCGTGACCCAAGTCAAAGGCAATGTCGGCGGGTTCTCCTGTGAGCAGGGCCGTGGCGTCAGCCAGGGTGCGGCATGCCTCTTCGTCGTCCCAGGCCGTATGGGCAGCGAGCTGGCGAAGCAGGGGAACGTCTCCCACAAGTGAGGCCGCATATACCTGCAGGCCCCAGGGCATTTGGGGATGCCGGCCTTCCCGCAAGGCGCTTGCCAGCGCATGTCCATCCCTGGCGGCCAGCAGGGCCAAGGCCACGGTGGAATGCGGCATCCGGGCCAAAAGAGTGCGTGCCACAGGCGTTTCCTGCCGGCTGCCCATGAGCGCCAGCGCCAGCAAGGCGGCCTGCGCATCGCTGTCTTGTTGCGTGGCTGCGATGGCCTTGGTTTCATCGCCACGCCCGGTGCATCGCCAATCACACAGGGCCGCCAGGCCGCCCGGCAGACCGGATGTCCATGCAGAGATGGCTTGTGCGAATTCGTCGCTGACAGCCGGCCGGGAAATTGCGAGGCGCTGGAGCAACTGTGCCAATGGCGCGCTCTGCCTGTGCTGTCCCTGGGAGAGCAGCCAGGTGAAGTATTCGGCGACGGTGTTGTCGAAGCAAAACCGCATGGCGTTGAATACCGCGTTCGGCTGGGCCTGGAGATGGGCTCCCAGCGTTCGCTCCAGCCCATCGTGAATGTGCTTGCGTTGCAGGTGCAGGGCTTGCAGGCAGGCCAGCGCGAAGATGCGGGAGGGCTCATCCAGGATTTCAGCGCCAGCTGTTTCGATTGCGTGCTGGCAGGCATGGTCCAGCTCGGGTGCGTGCATCAGGTGCTGCTTCAGGCCGCTCAGCGCCTGCACGATGCTGTCGTCGAACACGGCAAATGCGTCGGGGCGCGACGCGGGACGCTGGAGCAAATGGGAGCGGCGCCAGTACTGGGTTACCAGGGTCCGGGCCATGCGCACTGCCGGCTGGGCCGACACAGGAATGTCGATGGCTCTGGGAATGGGAAGGTCGATGACGGTCATGATGAAAAGAGCCTGGCAGCCCCCTCGGAAAGAGAATGCATGGGGGACAATGCGCCCCAGGAGGAACCCAAGCGATGCTGGACAATCTGACGCCGTTTGCTGCGGAAATACTGCCGGGACATGGCGCCGACGGCACCCTGTGCTCCACCGTGGTGATCAAGGCCACGCTGGATTTCGAAGGGCGCGCGGTGGCCCAGGGCAATGCAGTACCTGTGTTTCGCGGCGATGAGTTCTTTGGCGCGGAGGGACCCATGGGTGTGGTACGCCACGAGGCCGATATCGCTCCGCTCAAGTCTCGGGTGGATGTGCTGTTCAACGGCTATGCCTACGCTCCTGGTGGCAAGCCCGCTGCCCACTTCGATGCGGGTCTGGCCGTGGGCGGTGAAAGCCGCGTCATAAGAGTCTTTGGCAAGCGGGTCTGGCGCCGACGCCTGGGAGTGCTGCCCCTGGCACAGGAGGTGGAGCCCGCCTTGAAAGTCCCTGTTACCTATAACCTTGCCTTCGGGGGAGCGGATGCCGAAAAGCCGGAGGTATTCCACGGAGCCAATCCGATCGGAGCAGGCTTCAGTGCAGGACTGCCCCGGGAGGGCGAGCCCATGCATCAGCTCGAATGGCCTGACGATCCGGTTCGCTCTGCAGTCGACCGGGTTTCGCCGGCCGGCTTCGGCTGCATAGGCCGTAGTTGGTTGCCGCGTCGCGCCCTCTGGGGCAGCTATACGGGCAAGGAGGTTGACGCATCGCCAGGCCTTCTCACGCGCATGCCGGCTTCGTTTGATCCCGCCGCGTGGAATTGCGCCCATCCCCGGATGCAGTTCAGGCGCGAGCAGGTGCAGCCAGGAACGAAGATCGCCTGGATGAACCTGAGCGCGCAGGGCATGGGCACTACCGTCGTGCCTGCGATCCGGCCGCAACTGAGCTGGGTGCTCCGCGGTGAACGTGGCACTGCACGCCCGGAATTCGACACGCTGATCATCGAGCCCGAGCATGGGCACCTGATCCTCATATGGCGACACACGCTTGCCGCGCATGTGCTCAGTGGTCTTGAAAGTGTTCAGATCCATCTCTGAGCCAGCCTTCAATTGATGCGGACTTCGGCCGCGTCCAGATCAAGCAGATCCCGCGCATCTTGCTCAATCGTTAATGCCACCAGGCGAGCAAGCCCCTGGGCCGTGAGTTTCAGCGTGGCCTGCCCGCAGGCCAGCGTGATGCAGTCCTGCGACTGTAGGTGGATGCTCCTTTGTCCCCATGGCGCCGTGGGTGCGGGTGAGAGCACTGCGGTGATCGTGGCACGCCCCGTCGGCTGGATTGCCAGCAAAACCTCATCTCCCGGAACCAGAACCGGCAGCAGCACGCCCGCAGGCGCTTGCACCGAAAGTGCGGGATCGTGCGTGTACGCCACCAGATAGAGGTCTTGCCCCAGTACCTCGACGACCTGCCCGGCCAGGAGCTGTACGTTGGACGGCAGGCGTTGCGCCTCATCGACGTCGGATGGCTTGGCAGGAAGGCGTTTTTGTGCGATTGCCATGGGATTTCCTTCAAGCGGGGTTGATGTGGCTGTCAGGGGAGGAAACGGTCACCTTGGAGCTGCCGCTGATGGAGATCGTCTGTCCGTTGACCTGCACGGTGCCGTCGCTGGTCATGCGCAACACGGCCTTGCCGCACTTGATTTCGATGGCGTCACCCACGGTGATGGCCATTTCCTTGCCTACCGTGATCGTCTGCACCTCGCCCACGGTGGTGGCGGAGTTCTTGCCGACCGTCGCCGTATGGTTGTCGGCCGTGTCGTCGGTGCGGTTCTTGCCCACGCTGGTGGACTGGTTCTGACCCACTGAAACACTGCGGTTCATGAGCACCGTCGTGCTCTGGCTCAGCCCCACATTCACCACCATGGCCGCGCCCACGTTGACGTTGTAGGCGGCGCCGATGTTCACCATCTTGGCCAGGCCCACGTTCTGCATGTAGGCCAGTCCGATGGTCTCTGTCTTGAAGCTGCCCACCTTGATCGACCAGTTGTTGCCGATCTTGTCCTTCTCGTTGCGGCCTATGGTCTTGCTGCGGTTCTTGCCGATGGAGATGTTCTCGTCGATGCCAACGTCTTCATTGCGGTTGTCGCCGATGCTGATCTTCTCGTTGTGGTCCACCCGCTCCGTGCGGTTGTTGTGCACGGTGATGGTCTCGTCACGGTCCACGGTCTCGGTGCGGTCGCGGTGGATGACGTTGGTCTCGTCCCGGTCGATGGTCTTGCGCCGGTCGTTGCCCACCCATTTGTCCTCGTCGTTCTCGACTTCGGTGAGCTGGTCCTTCTGCGCGTGCAGCCAAAGCTGCTCTTGCCCAGCCTTGTCCTCGAAGCGGATGGCGTTGGCGTCGCCCTGGCCGTTCTTCATGCCCGCGCCTGGGGCGCCGCCCTTGCTCGACCGGGTCTTGATGCCCGATTGCGTGGCGTTGGCCGGCAGTGCCCAGGGCGGCATGTTGGAGGCGTTGTAGACGCAGCCCATGACGATGGGGTGGTCAGGATCCCCGTTGAGGAAGTCCACGATGACTTCCATGCCGATGCGCGGGATGTGCACGGCGCCAAAGCCCGGCCCGGCCCAGCTGGTGGCCACGCGCATCCAGCAGCTGGAGTTCTCGTTCATGCCGCCGATGCGATCCCAGTGGAACTGCACCTTGACGCGGCCGTACTGGTCGCACCAGATCTCTTCGCCTGCGGGGCCCACGACGACGGCGGTCTGCGGGCCCGTGGTACGTGGTTTGGCGGTGATGCGCTGGGGCTTGAAGGGAAGGCTGGTGGGCTGGGCCTGGAGCACGAATTTCTGCACCGAGCCTTCGCCGCTGCCGCCGTCGCTGACGCGCGGGTTCTCCTCGAAGGCATAGTCGACCGCCGTGACCAGGTAGGTCTGGTTCTGGTCGCCGCGCGGATAGTTGTCCAGCGTGAAGGTGTAGCCCGGCGCCATGGCGCGGTGGTTGGAGCGGCCCTGCACCGTGCTCTGGCGCGTGAGGCTTTGCTGCAGGCGCACGCGGATGTAGTCCTCGCCGTCGCCGGTCTCGGTGTAGCCGCCCGGCCATTCGTAGATCTCGTAGGCGTCGTGCGCGTGGCCGGGCGGGTTGCGGCGCATGTTGGACAGCTCGGCGCGGGGCTTCTTGAAGTCGTAGTCGTCGTTGTAGTGCCGGCCAGGCTTGACGCGCTGGTGCAGTTCCCAGGCGTGTATGCATTCCTCGCGCGCCACGGCGGCCTTGCCCGGCGGGTGGAAGGGGATGACGGCGCCGCCCTGCAGCGGGTCGTGCGAGGCGATGACATCGTCGCCCAATGTCAGCACATGCTGGCCCGCGCTGTGCTGGTGGTAGTAGCAGATGCCCTCGTGCTCCATGAGGCGCGAGACGAACTGGAAGTCCGTCTCGTTGTACTGCACGCAGTACTCCCAGGTGCGGTAGGAGCGCGTCAGGCGCTGCTGCATGGGGTGGCCGTAGATGCCCAGGACCTCGTTGATGATGTCCGGCACCGTCTTGTTCTGGAAGATGCGGAAGTCGCTGCGGCGCGTGGCCAGCCACAGCCAGGGCGACAGGCGTGCGCGGTACAGGAAGTTGCGGTGCTCGTCCTGGCCGCGCATGCCGAAGGCCGTGACCAGGCCGTCGATGTAGCGCTTGCCGCCGTCCTGGGTCTCCACCACCACGGTGGCGCCCTTGCCCAGCAGGGCCTTGGGGTCGATGCTGTCGTCCTCGCTGAGCAGGTCGATCTCCAGGGCGAACAGATGGCTGATTTCCTCGCGCCCCTGCAGCCGGCGCAGCTGCAGCTGGTCTGCCAGGGGGGTGTTGATGGTGACTCTGCGTGTCATGGTGTCGGTTCTCGCGGTGCTTGGATGTAGACAAGGGGCGGGGGCGTCAGGTCCGGGTGGGCGGACCTGCGTGCGCCGGCGGTGGATCGGGTGGAGAGGTGCCTTTGCTGCTATCGGGCTGCGTACACCAGCCCTGGACGGGCGCCGTCTGCGTCATCCAGGGCTGGATCGATGACGGGATCGGGGCGAAAGGTGTGCCCCAGCGCGATGAACTGGTAGTTGCCGCGCCGGTCGGTGAAAACAGCCAGGCCGCCAGGCGTCAAGGCCACGTTGAACCAGTCGTTGTCGGTGCGCGGTTGGTCCAGGTCCAGCTTGCCGGACTGGCTCAGTGCAAGCACGCTGCCTGCCAGGCTTTCCAGGTTCAGAACGCTGAGCTGGCGGCCGTCAGCGCCATACAGCCGTAGCTCTCCGGTGGCTTCGACCTTGCTGAGGCCCTCGCCAAGGGGGACGGATCGCTTCATGGTGGCCAGCACGAACTGGCCGCCCGGCGCCAAACGCAGGTCCGGGGGGATGTCGCCGGAGCCATGGCGGAATTCGGCCAGGCGCACGATGCGCGCACCCGTGCGCAGCGCCAGCGCTGCGCCCGTGCCGCGCTGATCGGGCAAGGCATAGGTCAACAGCACATTGCCTGCTGACCATTCGATGGCATTGGCCCAGGTCATCGCATCGGCTCCCGCCCAGGACTGAACCTGCGCGGCCATGGCTGCAGCCGGGTCCTCGTCCCGGGGCTGCACGGTCAGGCTTGCGTTGGCGGAGATGGTCAGACGGGGCGGTGCATCCAGGCTGCCCAGGTTGCGGGTCTGCTGCAGTGTCCATTGGGGCAGCTCGAATGTCAGCAACTGATACGGCTTGCGGCCGTCGGCATCGGGATCCACATGGCTGCTGGCAACGATGTGGACCATTGCGGCAGTGCGATCCTGCGCATCGTCCGTGGCCACGGAGCGGGCCAGGCAACCGCCGGGGCGCACTCCCGGCTGTGCAAGCGCCGCAACGGCAGGGGGGCTGCCGCTGCGCTCGGACAGCTGGAAACTGCCCACTTTGGATCGTTGGACGAGGTCCAGGCGATCAACGGTGCCGTTGCAGTAAACGGTATAGAGATAGCGGTACGGGTCCTGGTCGTTCGACGAGGCGAAGCTGGCCGGCTTCGCCTGCCCGGACGAGACGGCAGGGCTGTCATCCGCATTGCGCGTGCATGCGACCGACAGCAAAGCGCTGGCCAGCATTACGCCAATGGTCGCGAAGCGGCGGGAAGTAGCACTCCAGGGCATGGCTAGAAGTCCTCGCGGGCAAGCACGTTGTCGACATAGTTGCGATCGCCCACGGCGCCGCGCTCGGCGGCGGGAATCCTTTCCCATTCGGCGCGGGCCGTATTGCCGTCGGCGCTGACCGTCACCCACAGTTGATCGCCTTGCATGCGTATGCGGTACTCATGCAGATTGTTGGCATAGCCGTTGAAGCCGCGCAGGGTGTCGAGTTCGAGCTGCTCGGCCGTGTAGTCCGGCAGTTCCACGGGAATGGCTGGCAATCCTTGTGCGGTTCGGGCCTGGTTCCAGGCTCTGACCAGACCTTTGAACCGCTCGCCCTTGCGCTGCTTGCCAGGATATGCCCTTGCGAAGGCCTCCTTTTCCAGGAAGAGCTTCCAGCCGCCGCGCACGTTGTCCTTCCAGTTCCAGGTCTGATTGGCGGTCGGTGCCGGTCGGGTGAGTTGGCACAGGCCCACGCCACCCAGGCCATCGCTGCTGTATTTCGGCCAATTGCCGGGAGTGCGGAATTGTTGCAGCGAGCTTTCCTGCCGCATTTTTTTTCGAAACACGATCCTGTCGGCGCCAATGCTGTTGGCAAAGGCACGGATGGCGGTGCTCGTGGGATTGGTGCCGACGATGGTCCAGGTGGCGCGCGCCCGGCGCTCCACACCGGCCGCCCGCATCGTGACCTGCACGGTCAGCAGGCCTCCACGGACTTCGGTGAACGGGATGCGCCAGCTCGGGCTGGCGCTGGTCTGCGGTGGCAGAGGGCTGTGTGCAGTGCTTCGGCCACTTCCATACGCGGTGTTGGTAGGCGGTGTGCCGCCTTCGAACGTCAGCGTGGCCGACCATTCGAAGATGGGCGTGCTCCCTGCAGGCAGCGCTTCGTTCTGCAGGACGGCAGTCACCGTGATGGTGGGCATTTGGGCATCGGCCGTGATGGCGAACTGCGGTCCTGCGGGCTGGCTGGTAATGGCAAGTGGCATGTTCAGGGGTCTCCGTAA
Organism: Delftia sp. WSY_12; assembly: GCF_043104645.1. NCBI lineage: Bacteria > Pseudomonadati > Pseudomonadota > Betaproteobacteria > Burkholderiales > Comamonadaceae > Delftia > Delftia sp. WSY_12. Next base: position 67,451 of record NZ_JBICKW010000006.1, on the reverse strand, counting down.
GACGATGGATGGCTGGTCCTAGCGCGATGCCTGCACAGCGCGGGCGCGTTCCAGGTGGAGCACGGCGGCGTCCAGCAGCGGGTCGCCGCCGGCCTGGATGGAGGCGGTGAAGGCCGCGTCCACGGGCACGCGCAGGCGCGGGGTCACGCCTTGGGCCTGTGCGGCGGGGTTGTTGCCGCCAGAGGGGCCGGTTTCTGCGAGCAGGGGGACTTGCACGATGAAGCCGGCCGGCAGGTGCACGCGCGTGGCGGGGCCGGTGGCGCCAGCCGTGGCGCTGGTGGCGACGATGTCGGCACGTTGGCTGTGCTGCAGCCAGGCAGCGAACAGTTCGCAGGGGCCCGAGCAGCCGGGCCCCGTAAGCACAGCAACGGGTGCCGTGAAGGGCGTGCCCGAGGCGGCCAGCGGCAGCTGGGCCGGCAGGCCCAGGCCGCCACGGCTGCGCCAGACGCGGGCGGCGGGGTCGAACAGTCGCTGGGCGGCGTCCTGCATGCGCAGCGGCTTGTCGCGTGTGTAGAGCGAGGCCAGCATGTGGGGCAGCAGCTGGTAGGCGTCGTCGCCCCGGTGGGCGCGCAGGTCGATGACCAGGCCCGTGACCCTGGCCTGGGTGGCTGCGGCCAGGGCGCCCTCCCAGCGGCTGAGCTGGCCGGTGGCGCCGTCGGCAAAGCTGTCGAGGGCGATGTAGGCCAGGTTGCCGCCCTGGGCGCTGCGCAGCAGGAAGGAGGCGAGGGCGGGCTCGGCCGCAGGCAGGGCCGTGGTTGCGGCGGGGGCGGTGTCCAGGCGCAGGGTCTGTTCCTGGCTGGCCGGGGGCGCGCCGGCTGCGGTGCGCAGGCTCAGCGTGGCGGGCGTGCCCAGGTCCAGCGCCAGCAGGTCGGCGCGGCGGGCGTCGGCATCGGCGCGCAGCGAGGCGGGGGCAATGCGGTCCAGGTAGCGGGTCGGGCTTTCCCCTTCGATGGCGAGGATGTCGCTGCCGGGCTGCAGGCCCGCCTTGGCGGCGGCAGAGCCTGGCGCCACGCCGGTGATGGCGATGCGGCCGTCCTCGCGCAGCCAGGTGCGCGGCATGGGCAGGTTGACGCTGCCGCGTGCCAGCAGCTGCGGGGACAGGCCCCGGTCTGTGCGGGCAGGCCAGGCCTGGCCGCCGGGCAGCAGAACGCGGTACTGGCCATCGCCCAGGCGCTGGCCCATTTCTGCCAGGGCCTGGGCCTGCGCGGCGCTGTCGCCGCGCTCGGCGGCGGTCTGCAGGCGCTGGCCGTAGTCGGCACGCAGCTTGCCGGCATCAAAGCCGCTGGCAGCGGCCAGCGGGTGGCGCTCGGCAATGAGGCCGATGAGGGCCTGGGCCGCATCGCCTGCGCCCAGGCGGGACAGGTCGATGTCCTGCGCGGGCTGGACGGCATGGAAGGCCAGGGCGATTTCCCGGGCACGGTCGAAGCGCAGGCCCTGCGGCTCCAGCGTGACCACGGTGTAGCCGCGCGGCAGGGTGACCATGGGATCGTCGGCGGTGAACAGGCGTCCGTCGGCGCCAAAGCCGGAAGGGAAGCGCTGCGTGGCATCGCTGGCCCAGACCAGCAGCTTGCCGCCCGTGGGCTCCAGGATGTCGCCGCTTTGGCGCGGCCATTCGGTGCGCACCGAGCTGGCGCGCAGCATGGCGTGCTGCTCTATGGCGTCGAGGCTGCGCCGGCCCGCGCGCTGGGGCACGTCGGCGTGGACGGACAGGGCGAAGATGCGCACGCCCCGGCCCCCGGGGCGGGCACGGCCGGTGGACAGGTCATAGGTCGTGCCGTCGGGGTCGCCGGGCAGTTCGATGGCCACGCCGGTGCTGTCGCCGCGCGGCAGGGCCAGCCATTGCGACTTGGCCGGCGCCACATGGGCGGCCTGGCGCTGCACGAGGTACGGCCCCTGGTCCATGAGCGCGACCACGGCCTGGCCGCGCCGGGCGCTGTCCGTCCAGGCGTCGCCCAGCACGGCCATGACGCGGCGTGGGCCGCCCTGGTCGTCCTGCACGGGGGCGGCGCCGGAGGGCGGCGACTGTGCCGCCTCGGGCTGGGCCTGGTTGCGTTCCCACCAGGCACGGGCCTCGCTGGCGGCACCGGTGGCCGCGTTGGTGGCCGTGCTGGCTGCGCTGCGGCCGGCCTCCAGCGCCTGCTGGCCGGCTGTGGCGGCGCCCGAGGCCCGCTGCACGGTGTCGGCGGCCTGGCCGATGGCGCCCAGGTCCAGCGCCTGCGCAGCCGGGGCGGCCAGCAGAGCTGCTGCGATCACTGCCGTGGCGGCGCGTGGCAGGCGGTGCCTTCTCATGCCGGCTCCGCAGCGCGGGTGCGCACGTCCAGCGTGAAGTCGTCGCCGCTGGCGCCGGCATGCAGGCTTTGCAGTTCCTGGCCTTGCACGGTGGCCTGCAGGAAGTGGGCAGCCATGCGCGGCAGCAGGTTCTGGGTGAGGATGCCGTCCACCATGCGCGCGCCCGATTCGACCTCGCTGCAGCGGCGGCGCACCAGGTCCACGGCTGCTTCATCGAAGCTGAACTGCGCGCCGTGGCGTTCCTCGATGCGCCGCTGGATGCGCAGCATCTGCAGCCGGATGATCTGCTCCAGCATGGCGTCGGAGATGGGGTAGTAGGGCACCACCGTCAGGCGGCCCAGCAGCGCGGCAGGGAAGGTCTGCAGCAGCGGCTGGCGCACGGCCTGGGCCAGGCCTTCGGGCGTGGGCGCCAGGTCCGGGTCGCGGCACATGTTGGCGATCAGGTCCGAGCCCACGTTGGAGGTCAGGATGATGACGGTGTTCTTGAAGTCGATGTAGCGGCCCTCGCCGTCTTCCATCCAGCCTTTGTCGAAGACCTGGAAGAACATCTCGTGCACGTCGGAGTGGGCCTTTTCGATTTCGTCGAGCAGGACCACGCTGTAGGGGCGGCGGCGCACGGCCTCGGTGAGCACGCCGCCTTCGCCGTAGCCCACGTAGCCGGGCGGCGCGCCCTTGAGGGTGGAGACGGTGTGCGCCTCCTGGAACTCGCTCATGTTGATGGTGATGAGGTTCTGCTCGCCGCCATACAGGGCTTCGGCCAGGGACAGCGCCGTCTCGGTCTTGCCCACGCCCGAGGGACCGGCCAGCAGGAACACGCCGATGGGCTTGCCCGGATCGTCCAGCCGCGCGCGGGAGGTCTGGATGCGGCGCGTGATGGCCTCCAGGCCGTGGCGCTGGCCGATGACGCGCTTCTCCAGCGTGTCGGCCAGCGAGAGCACGGACTGCACCTCGTCACGCACCATGCGGCCCACGGGAATGCCGGTCCACTCGGCCACGACGGCGGCGACCACGCCGGCATCGACCACGGGCTGCAGCAGCGGGGCATCGCCCTGCAGCTCGGCGAGCTGGCGGCGCAGCGCTTCCAGCGTGGCCACGCTGGGGGGCTCGGCAGGTTCGGTTGCGGTGGCTTCGGCGGCCGTTTCCTGTGCCGCAGCGGACGGGGCTGCGGCGGCACCGGTGGAGAAGACGGGCGGCTTCAGGCCCATGAGGGCGGCCTCGGTTTCCAGGATGCGGCGGGCCAGCGCGCTTTCCTGGCCAAAGCGCTCGGCCAGCGTGGCCTGGCGCTCGCGCAGGCTGGCCAGGTCGGTTTCCAGCGCCTGCAGGCGCTCGGCCGTGGGCAGGCCGAGGGCGGCCTCGCGCAGCAGCACTTCCTGCTCCACGCCCAGGGCCTCGATGCGGCGCTGCACGGCTTCCAGCTGGGCGGGCGTGGCATGCAGGGCCATGGCCACGCGCGAGCAGGCCGTGTCCAGCAGGCTGACGGCCTTGTCGGGCAGCTGGCGCGAGGGAATGTAGCGGTGCGACAGGCTGACGGCCGCGGCCACCGCGTCTGCGGCAATGCGCACCTGGTGGTGGTTTTCCAGCTTGGCGGCCACGCCGCGCAGCATGTCCACGGCGCGGGGCTCGTCGGGCTCGTGCACCTGCACCAGCTGGAAGCGGCGGGTCAGGGCCGGGTCTTTTTCGATGTATTTCTTGTACTCGGCCCAGGTGGTGGCGCCGATGGTGCGCAGCGTGCCGCGCGCCAGGGCGGGCTTGAGCAGGTTGGCGGCATCGCCCGTGCCGGCCTGGCCGCCCGCGCCCACCAGGGTGTGGACTTCGTCGATGAAGAGCACGATGGGCGTGGTGCTGGACTGCACGGCGTCCAGCAGGCCGCGCAGGCGGTTCTCGAACTCGCCCTTCATGCTGGCGCCGGCCTGCAGCAGGCCCACGTCCAGCACGCGCAACTCCACGCCCTGCAGCGGCGGTGGCACGTCGCCCTGGGCGATGCGCAGGGCCAGGCCTTCGACCACGGCGGTCTTGCCCACGCCGGCCTCGCCCACCAGGATGGGGTTGTTCTGGCGGCGGCGCAGCAGGATGTCCACCATCTGGCGCACTTCGTCGTCGCGGCCGGTGACGGGGTCCAGTTCGCCCGCCTTGGCGCGGGCCGTCAGGTCCACGGTGTATTGCTGCAGCGCGCCGCCCTGGCCGGGCGCGGTGCCCGTGGCCTGGCTGGCTTCGCCTGGCGTGCCTTCCAGCCCGCTGCCATCGGCCGCGCGCATGCGTGCCTCGGGCGAGTCGGGCAGCAGGCGGGCGAAGGCATCGCTGAGCGCGGGCTCGGAGATCTTGTCGAATTCGCGCGAGATGGAGCGCAGCTCATTGGCCAGCGAGCGCGTGCGCACCATGCCCGACAGCAGATAGGCGCTGCGGATCTGGCTGTCGTTGAACATCAGCGTGGCATAGACCCAGCCGCGCTCGATGGCGGTCTCTATGTGCTCGGAGAAGTCGCTGATCGAGGTGGCGCCGCGCGGCAGCTGGTCCAGGCGGCGCAGCACATCGGCGGCCAGGCGGTCGGAGGCGATGTCGAAGTGGCGCAGGATGCGGATCAGGTCGCAATCGTTTTCCTGCAGCAGCTGGTGCAGCCAGTGCACCAGCTCCACATAGGGATTGCCGCGCAGCTTGCAGAACACGGTGGCGCCTTCCAGCGACTTGAACAGCAGCGGGTTGAGCTTGCCGAAGAGGGATTGGCGGCTGATTTCTGTCATGGGTCTTGGGTGCGGAAAAAGAGTGGATGAATGGGGGCCGGGCATGCCGGCTAGCGGCGGGGGCGGACTTCGACCTTGTGGCCCTTGGCCTGGCACTGCGCCAGCAGCCGGTCGACCCAGGCGCGTTCGACGAGGAAGCTGCTGCCGGTGATTTCCTGCGCCGTTTCACGGACGCCAGTGGCCAGGCGGATGGATTTGTTGCGCGCCATGCCTTCGCCGTGCTCCTCGGCCTCCTGCGGCGTTGCATGTGCCGGGGCCAACAGCGAGCCCAGGCTGAGAATCTCGCCGCCGTCTTGCCAGATCATCCAGACGAAGGGGCTTGGATCTTCGGGCGGCGCGGAGCGCTGCTGGACAAAGCAAAAGTGCTGACGCCTTCCCGCCAAGGAGGTGTCTGCGTACTGCAGCTTGAGTCGAAGGTAGGCGCGCAGTACGGCAGGCGAAGGGATGCTGGCCTTGACGGGACGTGAGAAGTCGTCAGGAGGGAGACCCTGGGAGGTTGCTGGCGCAGGGCTGCCGTTGTCTGCCGCAGCATTGGCCTGAGCCAGGACTGTTGCGGGCAGGGCCAGCGCAGCCACCAGACAGGCCATCCGGCACATCCGGCTGGGCGGCAACCAGGATTGGTGGAGATGCGGCATTCGGCTATCGGGCAGGAGCCACTTTGATGGTGCGGCCCTTGGCCTTGCACTGCGCCAGCAGCAGGTCCACCCAGGCACGCTCGACGAGGATGCTGCTGCCGGTCGTTTCCTGCGCCGTTTCACGAACGTCGGTCGCGAGGTGGATGGCCTTGGCTTCGGCCAAGGCATCTCCGTCCCATTGCGCTTCATCCGGCGATGGTTTGGCGGTGAAGCGGCGCTGCCCCAGATTGGCGATCTGGCCGCCTTCCAGCCAGACCATCCAGACCGATGAGCGCGCAGGGGTTACGGTGCGGTTGTGCTGCTGCACGAAGCAAAAGTGCTGCCTGCTCTGGGCTTTCCGGGTGTTGTTGGCTTCGTCCTTGGCTTGCAGATAGTTGCGAAGGGCCGCAACCGATGCCACGTGGTGAGAGGCCGGGCGCGAGAAGTCGGCGGCCGCGGCGTGTTTTGGTGCGGCATCGGCTGTGTCTGCCGGTGCTGCAGCGACAGCGTGCCAACTTGCGACTGCGAGGAGGGTCAGGCACGCTGCCCGTGCGAGACCGACCGAGACGCTGGCCGGCTTGGCAAGGGCAGGCATTGCGCAATGGCCGTGGTGGCTGGGGGAGCCCAGTCGCTGGAGGGCTTGTTGAAGTTCAGGCATGGGCTTCAGTCCTTCTTGCGCAAGCGGGTATGGGTGTAGAACGTGTTGCCGGACAGGGTCTTGTGTTCGCGGAATTCGGGGCCTGGCTGGGGGGCTTCAGTGGTTTTCCAACCGAAGAGCCCTGTGGATGTGGGGTCCGGGGGCACTGGCGCCTGGGCGATGTCGATGGCGGCCTGCACAAAATCCAGATAGGCCTTGCGCTGCGGGTGAAGGCCGTTGTTGGCGTTCTGGAGATACTTTTGAAGGTTTCCTGCCATTTCGGATGGCAGCGTGGGATACAGGTTGAACCCGTGGAACTGGACCGATCCACGGTCGTTTGCCATGACGATGTCTTTTTCGCTGGTGGCGCCACGTGCCATGAAATCCCCGGGATTCGGGCTCTTGAGGCGGTTTTCGATCACGCGCCGCATCCATTGCATGGAAGTCCGAATGTCTTCAATTCGCCAGCTTGAGCCACCGAGTGCGGGCGAGGTGTTCTCCGCCAGGAACAGCCTTGCCAGCATCCCCTCCGTCGTGCTCTCTGCAGGCAGCGAAATGCTCTTCTCCACCTGCACGGTGATGGCTGCGGGCATTACGCTGAGCCCGCTTCCCTGCACCGCCACGATGCTGAGCTTGGTGAGCCCGGGCTGCTGCGCCACGAAGTCGAATTGCCAGCTGTCGGCGCGGGCGTTGTGTACGGGGGGCTGGGCCGCAAGAATGCTGGGCGCATCGATCCTGGCACCCAGCTTGTAGGCCTTTGCGACGGCCTCGATCTTGACGCGCAGGCGGTTGCCTTCGACCAGCGTCAGCGTGGAAGGAACCGGTGCGTTGTGCGGGAACTTGATCTGTACGGTGGGCATGTGTGCGAACAGGGAAGTGGTGATTCAGTGGTTCGGTGATTCAGTGGCTCGAGGACTGGGGCCGGGGCCGGGGCGCCGGCCCCGCACGGACTGGCGGCGCTGGCGCAGCCAGGCTTCGGGGTCCAGGCGGAAGTCGCGCGCGTCCTGTGCGGGCTCGGCATGCGTGAGCCAGGTGGTCCAGCCCAGCTGGGTGCTGCTGCCCAGCCGGGCGGCAGGCACTTCCTGGCGGCGCAGCACCAGCACATAGTCCCAGGCGTATTCGATGCCCAGGTAGTTGCGCACCCAGTCCACCAGGGTCTGGAACAGTGCGGCCTGGGGCAGCAGTTGCCGGTACTGCTCCAGGCCCAGCGGGCCGAGCACCAGGCGGAACTTGCTTTGCGCATCGGGCACGCGCGAGCCCACGACGGCATCCACGCCCAGGCGCGAGTTGCAGGGGCGGCTTTGCAGCCGGGTCTGCTGCCCGGGTTCCAGCTCCAGGTGGTGCAGGCAGTTCTCTTCCAGCCGCACGGGGATCTGGAAGTAGTGCGACAGGGCCTGGCACAGGCCTTCGGGATTGCGTGTCCAGCGGGTCAGGTGGCCGGCCATGAAGCGCTTGGCGTGGTCGGGCACGTCGTCGCGTGCGCGCTGGCTGGGCAGGCCGGTGCCGATGAAGCTGTCTATGTAGCGGCCGAAGGGGTCCTCGCCGGGGCGGTCCAGCGATGCCGTGGGCTGGGCGTCCGACCAGGCGCGAAACAGCAGCAGCAGCATGCGGTGGTGAAAGATGTCGGAAAAACGCGCCAGCGTGGCGTCGTCATGCTGGCGCAGGCGCTCGCGCACGTATTCGGTGATGTGCGTGGGCAGCGGTCCGTTGGGGCCGTAGAGGCCGAAGTTCCAGACCGTCATGCGCTCGGGCTCGCCGGCGCGCGAGGGCAGGATCTCGGCGATGGTGGCGGGCGCGAAGGCCAGCGACGGGTCCTGGCCCAGGCGCAGCGGTTCGTCCTTGGGGCGCGTGGCCTGGCCCAGGCGCGGCAGGCCGGGGTGGCGCGCCTGCAGGTAGCGCAGGCTGTGCATCAGGTCGAACTGGTAGGGCCTGGCGCTCAGGCGCTGCCAGAACAGGCGCGCCCGGGCGTCCTCGGACGCGTTCGCCTGCACGGTGGGCAGCTCCGGGTCCTGATCGGGCACCGGCTGGGCAAGGGGAGCGTGCGCGGCGTTGCTCATATGCCGGGCCGTTGTCCGGGGCGTGGCGCCCAGTGCGCGACGGGGCCGCGCTGGCGAGAGTGCAGCTGCAGCTCGGTGAAGCTGTTGACGCCCACGTGGCGGGCAAAAAACCGCTCCAGCATGTTGGCCAGGGGCCAGGGGCTGACACCGGCCATGGCCGGCTCGTCCACGCTCAGGTGCACGCCCACGCCGCGCCCGTAGACGAGCTGGCGGTGCTGGGGCAGGCGGCGCGTGATGGGCTCGATGCGCATGCCCTGGATGGCGGCGATCTGTCCGGCCAGCTGGTGGTTGCCCAGGTCCAGGTACAGGCGCAGCAGCTCCTGCAGCGTGGCCGCGCCTTCCTCGTCGGACAGGTCGGTCATGGCCAGGTAGTTCAGGCTCAGGTGGGAGATCAGCCGCCAGGTGAGGCCGCCATCGGCCACGGCCGGTATAGGGGCGCTGGGGCCGGCGATGACGCGGGCCCAGTCCACCGGTGCCGACTCCTGAAGGGCAAAGTCGCCGCCCGGTTGGTTGACGCGCATGAGCAGGGGCAGGTCGCGGTTGGTGCACAGGGTATGCATGGACAGCTGCTTGAGCTCGTCGGAGAACGGCGCCTCGCGCTGGTCCACCAGCGAGATGAAGACTTCCGAGCCCAGGTACTGCGTGCGCGGGCCGCTGCGCAGGCTGCGTTCGGAAAACAGCCGGGGCTCGCGCCGCGTGGTGAAGTAGGCCTGCTCGGTGGAGTGCAGGCCGTGAGTGGATGCGTACAGCGGCGCAAATTCACGGTCCTGCGTCTTGCCTTCGTGGTGGCCGGTGACGGCCTGCACGCCGTAGACCTCGAAGTCCAGCGGCCGCATGCGGTCGGCAACGACGTGGTATTCGTGCACGTTGGAGGCCACGTGCAGGCGGTCCGCCGTGTACTCGAACAGGTTGATGGCCGGAATGCAGTGCATCAGCAGCTTGGCCGCGTCGATCTGCGGCTCCAGCGTGGGCGCGGCGCGGCGCAGCAGCAGCGTGATGCCCACGCCGTCGTGGGCAATGCGGCGCATGCTGCGCGACAGGCCGTTGATCGAGAAGAACCGCTGCCGCGCGGGAAACGCGAAGTACTCGTGCAGCAGCCGGTGGCCCTGGAAGGCGCGGTGCGAATAGGGAATCAGGGCCTGTTCGCTGTCATGGCCCTCGGCGCGCAGCGCATCGGGCGGGAGCACGTCCCAGACCTGGCGCGGGTCCTGCGGGTGGTGGACCACGATGGCCAGCGTCTGCGTGTGGATGAGCTCCTGCAGATGGGAAGCGACGACGTCGCCCGCATGGATGTACACCCACAGCTGGTCCAGCGCCACCTGCATGCACTGCGAGGCATCCAGCGTGGCCAGCTGCAGCCGCAGGTGGCCGCCGGCCTCGCCCAACTGGGGCACCAGCGCATGGGGCAGGTCCAGCGCCGGGCCGCCCAGGCGGGCCTGGCGTATCTCCAGCGGCCACAGCGTCAGCGGCCCGCCGGTGCGGAAATCGCAGATGGTCTGCTCTTCCTGCACCTTGTGGGTGCGCAGCACGCTGCCCGAGGGCAGGGTGAATCCATCGACCAGGTTGCCTTCCTTGGCACTGGGCTTGAGCTGGACCACCACCATGGATGGCGTGGGCGCCAGGTAATGGGGGCAGACCATTTCCAGCATGCGCTGGGACAGGCGCGGGAACTCCGCGTCCATCTTCAGCTGGATGCGTGCGCTCAGAAAGCTGAAGCCCTCCAGCAGGCGCTCCACATAGGGGTCGGCCACATCGGTGTCGTGCAGCGAAAGACGGCCCGCGACCTTGGGAAAGGCGGCAGCGAACTCGGCGCCCAGCTCGCGCAGATAGGCCAGTTCGCGGTTGTAGTACTCGACGAGGCGGGGATTCATGGTGTGTGTGGCGGCGTCCGGGCTCAGGCCCTGAGGTTTTGCAGCGAGACCTGGCCCGTCTCCAGGTCCAGGCTGGTCTTGAGCAGCAGCTCCAGCGGATAGGGCATGGACCAGAACTGGCAGCGGATCTCGAACTGCAGCGTGTTGTGGTGGTTGAGTTGCTCGGTGGAGGCCAGCAGCGTCACGGCCAGCGTCTTTGGCAGGATGCGCGGCTCGAAGGCCAGGATGCTTTCGCGGATGCTGCGTTCCACATGGCCCCAGTCCAGCTCGGACAGCAGCTGGCCGGCCAGCGGCGGCATGCCGTAGTTGATGACCGAGCGCTGCACATGCTCCAGCCCCTCCATCTCCACGTGGTCCCAGGCATCACGCGCATTGAGCAGCCAGCCCAGGTCGCGCAGCAGGGCCTCGCGCAGGCGGGATTCGTTCACGAAGACCGCATCGGGCCGCTCGGTGCGCAGATGGGGCTCATGGTCGGTCAGCCGGTCCAGCAGGGCGGGCTGCAGCCGGTCCTTGGCTGCGGTCGCCTGGTTCTGGCGCGTGCGCAGCGTGGGCATGGGGTTGAGGGGACTGGGGCGCATGGCTTGTTTCTTCAGGAACCGGCCGGCCGGGCAGCCGCCAGGGGGTTCACGGGCTCCTTTGCCTTCAACGCCGGGTCTTGGCGGCAGGCGGAAAGAGGGCGCGAACGGGCAGAGAAGATCTGAACGATCTGCTCCTTGTCATCGGTGGACACCTTCATGCAGGCGCAGCCATAGCCGTGGCTGCCATGGCCGGTACGCACCCAGTCACGGTTTGCAAAGCGGGGCCAGTCACCCTGGGCCTGATGGCCGCCCTGCACGCCAACGGTCCAGTCGGTATCGCGATCGGTCAGCGAGGCATTGGCGGGCGTGGGATTGTCGAACCAGCCGCAGCGCAGGGTGCCGGGCGTGGCGGCAACGGCAGCCCAGGGGCTCAGACATGCCATCGCAAGGACGAATGCCGCGATCAGGCCTGGCTGCTGGAACTGCGGCATTTCAATGCGCATCGCGGCCCCCTTCGGAAGCGGTTGCCGCGCCGGCCGGCAGCGCCTGCTCATTCACCCATTCACGGCTTTTGCCGCGCACGCACCATGCGGGGTTGCTGACCCAGTCGGTGAAGTACATGCTGGGATGGCCTTGAAGGATGTTGCAGCGCTCGTATCCCATCCGGGGCATGGCGTAGTGCTGCAGTGGCGCAACCACCAGAAAGGACACGGCAATGGAAAGCACATTGATGGCGAGGACGCCCATCAGTGCGTACTCCACCTTCTTGAGCACGGTCTTGCTGCAGGGAATGGCATTGGCGATGACCGCTGCAACCATCACCAGCGGGAAGGCGAGCGCTGTGATGGCCAGTGGCGACAGCGGCGTGATCCTGACGGCGGGCGCGCGATCGAGCAGGCCCCGGATGTCGGGCGCAATCTCCGCCAGCACCAGGTACGCATTGGCCGCGAGCAGGGCCATGCCAAGGGGGATGGCCCAGATGGCGTTCCTGCGGTTCTGGCGGACGCGGTCTTGCATGGAGTATTCGGTCCCTGTCACTTCTGACGGTTGATGCTGCACAAGAGGCCGGTACTGCCGGGGCCGGGCGCGCAGGTGATGTCGCCGTCGGGCTGCTGACCGTTGTCCTGGTTCAGCTTCTTCCATTCGGGCGACTGGGTGTTGACGCGGTACAGGCCCTGGGGCGTGTCATCGGTCAGGGATTTCAGGGCGGAAATCACCTTTTGCTTGATCTGCCATTTCTGGTCGGCTGCATTCAGCGCCATGCCTGTGACCAGCACGACCACGGCCATGGCGGCCAGCGGGAGCACGGCCACGGCGGTGGCGCCAGCCACGGCAGCGCCTATGCCAAGGCCAACCATGGTGGCCAGGCCGGCCTTGACGGCCTCCACGCCAATGCCGCCGACCAGGTCGTGCATGGTCTTTTCGTCGTTGAACATGAAGTCCAGCGACTCGATGAGGCTGGAGACCACCACGCCCAGGATGAAGCCGCCCCTGGCCACGTTCTGCAGCCCGCGCATGCCCAGGCCCATCTGCACCATGCGCGGGTTGGAGGCCAGGTAGCGCGTGCCGCGCAGCAGGTGGCCGCGCAGGCCCGCATGGCCCCTGATGATGATGTAGGTGCCGCTGGACGTGGTCTTGACATAGGAGCCCACGCCGGCCATGCCCAGGGCCTGCAGGGTTCTGGCGATCATGTAGGCATCCATGGAGCCCAGGGCCGCAGGCGCGACCCAGGGCTCGCCCACGTTGGGGCTCATCACCTTGGTCCAGTACTCTCCCAGCGGCGTCTGCGCCAGGATGGCGTGCAGCCGGGAGGCGAGCCGCGGGTCGATGCGTGCCTTGTCCACGAGGATGCCCAGGTACTCCAGGGGCGTGAGCACCAGGACATCCAGCTGGCGCCTTTCCATCTCATCGGCGATGGACTTGGCGTAGTTGACTTGGAAGAGGGTGAAGGCAATCGATGCGGACATTGTGGGCAGGTGTCTGGTCTTGCGGGTGATGAAAAAGGGGCGGGGTATCAGGCAGCGGTGCTCAGCGTGAGCTGGCGCACCTGCAGCATGGGAAAGTCCTCGGAGTCGGTGACCCAGGTGCGCTGGCCGTGGCCGGCCACGTGGCCCGAGGATTCGTCAGGCTCGGAGGAGCCTGAGTCCAGCGGGCTCCACTGCGTGCGGCGCGACATGCGGACGGCGTCGTCATCGCCGGGCGCCAGCGGATAGCGCGCGGGCATGAAGCCCTGCAGCGCGCCGCCCTCGCGCAGCGTGACCTCGCAGGGCAGCCAGATCAGGTCGCGCAGGTCCTGCACGGGCTCGAAGCCGATCTGTGCAATGGCGTCGAAGGGCAGCCAGTAGTAGCTGCCGTGGGCCAGCAGCTCGCAGACAGGGCCGAGGCGGGTATCGCTGTCGGCCAGCCATTCGAAGCGGTGCTCGCCCATGTGGCCGGCCGTGGCGGGCGCCTCGTCCAGGGCGCGGGCGCGCAGGTCCTGGGCAGCTGCTCCTTCATGGGCCAGGGCGTCGATCAGGCAGGCCAGCCATTGCGCGGGCTCGCCCATGAGAAAGGGCTTTTTCTTGCCGGCGAAGACCTCGGCGCGCAGCACCTCGCAGCGGATGGCCTCGCGGTAGGCGCGCGCCATGGGCTCGCACGAAGGGTCGAGCTGCGCGCACAGCTGCAGCTGCTCCAGCGCCTTTTGCCATTCGCCCAGCACGCACAGCAGCTGGAAGTAGTAGACGCGCAGGGGCGCCGAGGCCGGTGCCTGGCGGATCTGGTCCTTCAGGGCCTTGAGTTGCTCGTCCAGGGAAAGCTGTGAGGTGAAGCTGGGCAGGGGCATGGTGAAAACGCAGGAAAAAGAGAGGGGCGGGGTGCGGCTGCGCCCCGGTCAGTCGTCGTAGGAGCGGCAGCCCCAGCGCACGGCGTCGGGCGCCTCGCCGGCCACATGGCCGATGACGATGCGCGGTGGCGTCTCGTCCAGGCCCTTTCTGAGCGGCATGGCGCGTGCGTACTGGGCGGGCAGCTCGCCAAAGCCTTCAAGATCCCAGCTGCTGCGCGCCTGCGGCCGGGCCTTGGTGCGCTGGACCAGCGCCTGCAGGCTGCCCGTGGCGCGCGCCGCGACAATGCTGCCGCTGCCGCCGCGCACGGTGATGGAGGACACCTGCGTGCCATCGATCTCCAGCGGTGTGGCAAACAGGTAGAGCAGGTCCAGGCTTTCGCCGGGCGCGCGGTCCACCACGGTCACGCCCTGCGCGCGCAGGCGCTGGGCCAGCGCTTCGTCGCGGCCATCGGGAAACTCGATGCGGCAATGCAGGGCGTCGGTGAACAGGGTGGAGATGTCCGCTGCCGCTGCCGCCGTCGTTGTCGTGGCGGGGGCGGCCTGCACCGTGGCGCAGGCCGTGCCGGCCAGCAGCAGGGTGAAGAAGGTTTTGGAACAGGCGTTCATGGCGTGGCTCAATGGGCGCATCAGGCTCATCAGGGATGGCGGTAGATCTTGAAAGCGGGCTTGTGGGTGCGGTAGCCGGGGCCTGCCCAGAAGCCGTTCTGCTTGAAGTCCGAGATCCAGACGCTTCCGTCGAACATCTGCATGTGGCCGGCGGGCGAGGAGGTGAAGCCCTGCATCACCGCCACATCGCCTTTCTTGTAGCCACCTTCGGGCATGGCGTCGTAGCGTGTGAAGCCGGCGGCCACCAGGCTGGTGCCGTAGTCCTTGGCATCACGCGTGCGCTGCAGTGCGATGCCGCCAGCGCCGATCGCATCGCGCACATAGCGCGCGCAGTAGCCGGCAGAACTGGCGCGGGCATTGGTCTGCAGGGTGGCGACGGCGTTGTCTACATTCCAGGGCATGAAAAGCCTCTCTGAGTTGGGTCCTGGAGGGGAAAGCTTCTCCAGGCCTGTTTCTTGTTATGGGGCCTGGCCCTGGTGCGAGCGTGTCGGCACCAGGAGCCAGGTGGGCGGGCAGTCTTACTTCGCGCCCTGCTTCACGGAAGGCAGCTTGGACACCAGGCGCAGCGACACCGTCAGGCCTTCCAGCTGGTAGTGGGGGCGCAGGAAGAACTTGGAGGTGTAGTAGCCGGGGTTGCCCTCGACTTCCTGCACCTGCACCTCGGCGGCGGCCAGGGGCTTGCGGGCCTTGGTTTCCTGCGAGGAGTTGGCCGGGTCGCCGTCCACGTAGTTCATGATCCAGTCGTTGAGCCAGCGCTCCATGTCGGTGCGCTCGCGGAAGGAGCCGATCTTGTCGCGCACGATGCACTTGAGGTAGTGCGCGAAGCGGCAGCAGGCGAACATGTAGGGCAGGCGCGCCGACAGGTTGGCATTGGCCGTGGCGTCGGAGTCGTAGTACTCGGCGGGCTTGGCCAGCGACTGGGCGCCGATGAAGGCGGCCACGTCCGAGTTCTTGCGGTGCACCAGGGGCATGAAGCCGTTCTTGGCGAGCTCGGCCTCGCGGCGGTCGCTGATGGCGATTTCCGTGGGGCACTTCATGTCCACGCCACCATCGTCGGTGGGGAAGGTGTGGGCCGGCAGGTTGTCCACCGCGCCGCCCGATTCCACGCCGCGGATGGAGGTGCACCAGCCGTAGTACTTGAACGAGCGGTTGATGTTGACCGCCATGGCGTAGGCCGAGTTGGCCCAGCAGTACTTGCCGTGGTCGCCGCTGTCGGTTTCTTCCTCGAAATCGAATTCATCGACCGGGTTGGTGCGCGCGCCGTAGGGCAGGCGTGCCAGGAAGCGGGGCATGGCCAGGCCGATGTACTTGGCGTCGTCGGACTCGCGCAGGCTGCGCCACGCGGCGTACTCGGTGTTGGTGAAGATCTTGGTCAGGTCGCGCGGGTTGGCCAGCTCCTGCCAGGATTCCATCTGCATGATGGCGGGCGCCGCGCCCGAGATGAAGGGGCAGTGGGCCGCGGCGGCCACCTTGGCCATTTCACCGAGCAGCTCCACGTCCGGCGGGCTGTGGTCGAAGTGGTAGTCGCCCACCAGGCAGCCGAAGGGCTCGCCGCCGAACTGGCCGTACTCCTCTTCGTACACCTTTTTGAAGACGGGGCTCTGGTCCCAGCCCACGCCCTTGAAGCGGCGCATGTTGCGGTGCAGCTCCTTCTTGGAGATGTTCATGACGCGGATCTTGAGCATCTCGTCCACCTCGGTGTTGGTCACCAGGTGGTGCAGGCCGCGCCAGGCGCCTTCGAGCTTCTGGTAGTCGTCGTGGTGGATGATGCGGTTGATCTGCTCGGACAGCTTGCGGTCGATCTCGGCAATGATGGCCTGCACCGTCTGGTAGGCATCGTTGGACAGCGTGATCGCCGAGCCCAGGGCCTGCTGGGCCAGCGTCTGCACGGCCGCTTCCACGGCTTCGCGGGCCTGGTCGGTCTTGGGCTTGAATTCCTTTTGCAGCAGGCTGCCGAATTCGCTGCCGGCCAGCGCCTGGGTCGATTGTTCGAGTTGGGTTGCGGTATTCATGACGTGCTTGCCTTCCTGATGTGCTGCCTCAAGCCTCGGATGCAGGGCCCGAGGCCTGCGGGGCAGTGATGTTGGGCGCGGCGGCCAGCGACTTGAGCAGCGCAGGGTCCTTGAGCACCTTGCCGATCAGCTCTTCGGCGCCCTGCTTGCCGTCCATGTAGGACAGCAGGTTGTGCAGCTGGGTGCGTGCCTCCAGCAGCGAGTTGAGCGCGCCCACGCGCCGCGCGATGGCGGCGGGGGAGAAGTCCTCCATGCTCTCGAAGCTCAGGTCGATGTTGAGCTTGCCCTCGCCCGTCAGCGTGTTGTCCACCTGGAAGGCGACGCGGGGCTTGATGGACTTCATGCGCGCATCGAAGTTGTCGATGTCGATTTCCAGGAACTTGCGGTCGGCGATCTCGGGCAGCGGATCGACGGGCTTGCCCGACAGATCGGCCAGCACGCCCATCACGAAGGGGATCTGCACCTTCTTTTCCGAACCGTAGATCTCGACGTCGTACTCGATCTGCACGCGCGGCGCACGGTTGCGCGCGATGAATTTCTGACCACTCTTGCCGGTTTTGGTGAGCGACATGCGGGTGTTCCTTTCAAGAAAAAAATAGGTCGCAGAAGTAAAAAGCCTGGAGTCCCGCCTTGCGGCGGACCGAAGGGCTGAGGGCGCAAGAGGCCGTTTGGAAACGGTCAAAGCCGTGGAAAGGCGCAGATGTCATGGGGACGCTGGCTCCTTGAAGTCGAAGTCCGGCTCCAGCAGATCAGTGCAGGCTTCGCAATAGAGGTAGGACACAGAGCGTTTGCTCTCTGTGGTTCCCCAGCCGGTGCCGTCATCGATGGCCAGCCGGAATTCGCGGCCACCCTTGAAGCGCACGACGGCACTGGCGCTGCAGCTACCGGTTTCATAGGCACGCGCGTAATTGAACTGGCTGCTGGACCTGGCGTGGCGCAGGAAATAGCGCACACGCTTTTCGTCAATGCGCAGTGAATCGCAATGGATGCGGGGGTCTTCGCTTTTGGCGGTGCCGCCGCGGGTCGTGATGCGCTCGATGGCGTTTGCATGCCGTGCACCGGCATCTGCGAAGGCTGGCGTCGAGAGACCCACGCCCAGGGCTATGAAACAGCATTTGGCCTTCATGTCTGCTGCTCCTGCAGGTGGGCGCCCGTGATCACTTCCACCTGGGCCAGGCTGTCGGGCGACAGTTCGCGCAGGATGTCCATGAAGCCCATGCGCATGAAGCGGGCGGCGCGGCGGATGAGCAGGGGGGCGGGGTTGGAGGGCTCGGTGCGCTCCACGAAGGCGGCGATCTCCAGCAACTGGGCAATCGCCTGTTCGCGGTTGCGTGCCGGGGTGTGGGGGGTGCCGGGCGCGGGCTGGGATGCCAGGCCGTCCCCGGTGCCGACCTGTGTGGCCGGATCGGTTTCAGCGGTCGTGTCGGCGTCGCCTGTGGTCTGGGGCAGCCATTGACCGAGGGCCAGCAGCAGCTGGCGCAGGCCGTCGAGCTCGGGCTGCTGGTGGCTGGGCAGGTGCTGTTCGCAGCAGGCGCGGATCCGGTCGAGTTCCTGCAGCGCAGGGGTGACGGCCAGCAGGGTCTCGTGGCCCTCGGCATGTGCGCGGGCCGATGCCATGCGCAATTCGTCGGCGGTCAGGTGCGGCAGGTCCTCGGGCACGTTGCCCCTGGCCATCAGTTCGGCGTCGCGCACGCTGATCTGGCCCAGGGCGCCGCGCAGGAAGTCGGCGTTGCGCAGGTCGCGCACAAAGCCCGTCACGTCCGACAGGGTGCCCAGGGCGTTCATGCGCATGAAGTAGTCGTCGCCGTCCTCGGGCAGGGGGTGGACATGCTCCCAGTGGCGCTCCAGCAGGGCGGCGCACAGCTGCAGGCCCTGCAGCGTGCCGGGCAGGCCGTGCAGGATGGTCCAGGCACGGCACAGCAGCACGGCCACGCGCAGGTCCTTGGTGCGCTGCATCAGGGCCGAGGCCTGGCGCTCCACGTCGCGCCAGTCCGGTGGCTCGGCGGGGATGACGGTGTCGCCGAACTGCTGTTCGACCTTGCCCTGCGCAGCGCTTTCCATGGACTGGAAGTCGTTGTCATAGGTGAGGTCCGGGCCGCAGGGGGGCTCGGCGGAGGTCTCGGTCAGCAGGTCCTGGATATTGGCCATGGGCGGGATTCGATGTGGCTTGGGGTTTGGTGTGCAGGGGCAGTGCGCTCTATGCGGGTTCAGGCGCCCTTGAACAGGCGGGTGAACAGGCGGCGGTGCAGCACTTCGTGCTGGACCACTTCGTCAGGTGCGTGGCGCGGCGTGGCCGAGATCCACCAGACGGAGGTGGTGGAGCCCGGGCGCATGCAGGCGCGCCAGTCCATGCGGGGCAGGCGCGCGGCGTTGCCCTGCGAGGCGCCCATGTCGAGGTCGGCCAGCAGGCTGTGGATGGAGGTGCTGTCCGGCGCGCTGCGCTCCTGCTGGAACGGCCATTGCAGGGTGGCCAGCCGCTCGTCGAGCTGCTGGGCCGACAGGGGCAGGCGCCGCGCGTCGATGAGCGCATCGCGTGCGCCGCTCAGAAAGCGTTCGATGTCCTGGTCCGACGCCGGTATGCCGGAGCTGCCGTCCACCGTGGCCATGATGGCCAGCGGAAAGAGCCGGCCGATGCGGTCGGAGCTGGGGCCGATCACGCCCACCATGGACTGGCCCAGGATGGAGGCAGGGCACAGGAAGAACCACAGCGGCGAGTGCACGAAGCGCGTGGACCAGCCGTCGGCCGCATCGCTGCGCAACTGGTCCATGCCGTTGCGCAGCCATTCGTCCCAGCGCATGGTCAGTGCGTGGGGCATGCGTCGGCCCACGAAATCGCCCTGGCTGGGCAGCTTGCCCCACCAGGCGGCGCAGGGCCGCTGGACAGTCATGGCGTTCACAGCCGGTCCGGACATTCGAATTCCTCCATGGCCTTGAGCCGGAATGGGTTGAGAACGCTGCTGGTGGTGACTTCCATGCGCAGCTTGCGCCCGTCGATGGTGAAGATGGCCGTGAAGCGCTCGGGCGAGTTGCCCGGCAGGATCTGGGCGCGGTCGAACAGGCGGTGCAGGGCCCAGGGGCCTTCGGTCACGATGCCGGTGTTCTGCGCGCCGGCCGCCGTGATCTGCAGCCGGGCCTGGCCGGTGCCGCGCGTGCCGGGCCAGGAGACGGCCTTGGGGATTTGCGGGCCGTGCTGGTAGCGCACGATCTCGCCGTCCACGTCCAGCACCATCTGGGAGATGGAGGCGTCCATGTCCAGCGGCTTGATCTCCAGCCGGATGCCGGGCGTGTTGCCGCCTGCGCGGAAGAACACGTCGCGGATGGAGGCCGCGCGCTGGAAGGCGGCCAGCGAGGCAGAACCCCCCACCGGCGTGCCGTCCACACCCTGCTTGAAGGTCCAGGGCACGGTGGAGATGTCCACCATGGTCTGCAGCTGGGTGCGGAAGAACTCGTCCATGGTGCCGCCCGTGGCGAACAGGCGGGCGAAGTCGTCCGTGGTCACGTCGCGCGTGGAGCTGCGCGTGAAGGGGTAGCGGCCCAGGATGGCGCGGCGGCAGAAGTCGCCGATGGTGGCGTTGAGGTTGCCGCCCAGGGTGCTGCGCACGCTGCTTCCCACGAAGGACGAGGTGGAGGTGGCCAGGGCCTCGTACATGCTGTTGAGCGGAGGCGGCACGCGCTTGGCCTCCGAGCGCACCTTCTCCAGCGTGCCGCTCAGCGAGGGAGGCACGCCGCCGCCCTGGATCACCTGCTGGCGCGCCGAGGCGATGACGGCCGCCGCCTCGTTGAGCACCTGCAGGCTGGCGGTGATGGGCGCCGGGCCCGAGCCGTTGCTGGTGGCAAGGCGCCGGTATTCGCGGAAGCGGAAGTCCACGATGTCGGCCTCCAGCGTGCCGGTGGCCAGCATGCCGCCCACGTTCAGCGGCTTGCCGGTCAGGCGGCTGAGCTGGTGCTGTTCCTCGCGGATGCGCTGCAGTTTCTCGCCCAGCCAGCTGCTGGTGCTGCCCGAGCTGCCGCCTTCCTGCTGGTCCGGGCGGCGGGCCAGCGTGGTCTCGCGGGCCACGGCGCGGATGAACTGCTCCAGGCTGGAGTTGGCGGACGAGTACAGGCGGGCCTGCTCGCCGGCCTGCTCCAGCGAGGCCGTGCGTATGGGGCGGATGTCGGCCAGGAAGGTTTCCCACAGGCGCGCGTACTCCATCAGGTACAGGCGCTTGACCTCGTTGGCCAGCTGGCCCGTGAGCACTTCCTGGGCCACGCTGCGACGGCCTTCGGCCTGGCCCAGCACCCAGGTTTCCTCCTTGGCCAGCAAGGTGGTGACCTTGGGCAGCTCGTGCAGGAAGAGGCCGTGGTAGCCGTCATAGGTGAACAGGCCGCTGATGCCCTGGGTGAGCGGCTTGCCGCTGGCACGCGCAAAGACCTGGGGCGCCTCGGGACCGCTGGCACGCACCACGCTGAAGTCGGGCGGCAGTTTGTCCCCGGTGTTCAGCAGCTGCTTGAGGCGGCTGTAGGCACGCTGGGCGGGCGACATCTGGGCCAGGCGCTGGCGCACCTCGGCGACCAGGTTGGCGTCGATGGGCTGGGCGGAGACCACCACGCGGCCGTCGATGAGGCGGTCCAGGTGCTCGGACAGCTGGTCCACCAGGCCGGCCTGCACCAGATGCTGGGGCAGGGTGTTTTCCCAATCGCTGCGCAGCCAGGCCTTGACGAAGGTGGCGTCGAAGTGGTCGGGCTCGTAGAGCATGAGATAGGCCTTGAGCGTTTCGTAGCTGGCCTCGGGGCTGCCGGTGCTGACCTGGCGCAGCGAGCGCGCGACATGGCTGCTCAGGCGCGGCAGCCAGGCGTCTTCCAGCAGGCGCAGGTAGGTGGCGTGGGCGGCCGTCTGCACCTTGGGCACCTGCAGCAGGCCCCAGCGCCAGCCCAGTGGGGCCGATTCCTCGAAGCGGCTGCTCTGCGCCACGCGCGCCGCGTGGTTGAGCATGGGCACCAGGGCGACCACGTTGTCGGGATCAGTGGCCTTGGATTCCTCCACGGCCTGGCGCAGCGTGCCGGCGTTGTCGGCCACTTCGTTCAGGTAGCGCTGGTTGTTCTCGTAGCTCAGCGTCCAGGCCAGCGCCGCGCCGCCCAGGGCCAGCAGCAGGGCGCACAGGCCGGCGGCCTGCAGCAGGCGCAGCTGGCGCTCTTTCTTGGCGTTGCGCCCGGTCAGGCCGGACTCGTTGAACATCACGTCCTTGAACAGCGACTCCAGGAAGTAGCTGCGGCCCTGCTGTGGCACGGCATCGGCCGGCAGGCGGCCGCGCAGCGCAAAGCGGCGCGACAGGGCCGACATCACGCGGTCGAAGGGCATGCCCTCCTGCGTTCCGCTGGTGAAGTAGACGCCGCGCAGCAGCGGCTTTTCCTTGAAGCGCGAGGCGGAGAAGGCAGCATCCAGCGTGTCGCGCACCACGTCCTTGAGGCCGGCAAACTGCTGGGGCAGGGCGTAGAGCAGGCTGCGGCGCGCAAGATCGGGCTCGGTCATCAGCCGCTGGGGCAACAGGCGGTTGATCTGGGCGACCAGGGCGTCGAATTCCTCCATGTACAGGGCGCTGGCGGCCTGCGGGTCGCTGGCGGGCGAGCGCTGGGTCTTTTCGTCATAGGGATAGGTGAAGCCCCAGACCTGGGCGCGCTCCTCGCGGCTCATGGCCCCGAAGAACTCGTTGAAGCCCGCCAGCAGGTCGCTCTTGGTGACCAGCACGTAGACGGGAAAGCGGATGGTCAGCTCCTCGCACAGCTCGCTCAGGCGCAGGCCGATCAGCTGGGCCAGCTGGGCGCGCTCGGCGTCGCTGGCGCTGAGCAGTTCCTGCACGCTGAGCGTGACGATGACGCCGTTGACGGGCTGGCGTCCGCGAAAGCGCCTGAGCAGCTGCATGAAGCCCTTCCAGGCAGCCTTGTCCTGCTCCGCATCGCTTTCCTGGGTGGTGTAGCGGCCGGCCGTGTCCAGCAGCACGGCCTGGTCGGTGAACCACCAGTCGCAGTTGCGCGTGCCGCCCATGCCGGGGATGGCGCGCTTGCCGAACTGGGCCGCCAGCGGGAAGTCCAGCCCCGAGTTGATCAGGGCCGTGGTCTTGCCCGAACCCGGCGAGCCGATGATCAGGTACCAGGGCAGCTGGTAGATGTAGCGCTTGTTCCAGCGCCCGAACAGGCCGCCTTCGGTCTGGCCGAAGCGGGTCTTGCTCAGCGTGTCCAGGGCTTCCTTGAAGCGGGACTCCAGCTCGGCCACTTCCTCGGAGCCGGCAGCGGGCGTGCCGTCCGCCTCGCGCGGCGAGGTCAGGCGGGACAGGCCGGTCATGAGGTGCTCGTTCATGCGCTGTGCGCGCCACCATTTCAGCAGCAGGCGCAGGAACCAGAGGATGAACAGGCCGGCGATCAACCACCAGCGCACGGTGGGGCTGCCCAGCGGCTGGTAGGGCTGGATGAAGACGAGGGGGCCGACGAACCAGATGAGCAGGCTCAGGGCCACCAGGCCCAGAAGCTCCAGCATGTAGCGGTTGAACAGCCATGAGGCGATGCGACGGATCATGGGGGTCAGTTCCTGGTCTCGGGTGCGGCAGGCAGGGCCTGCAGTTGCTGGTCACGCTGCTGGGGCGCGACCAGCAGGACGATTTCCACCCGCCGGTTCAGCGCCCGGCCTTCGGCCGTGTTGTTGGGGGCGACGGGGTCGCTGTCGGCACGGCCCTCGGCATGCAGGCGCTGGCGGTCGCGCAGCGAGCCGCCCAGCATCTGGGACACGGCCTGGGCGCGCTCCTGCGACAGGTTCCAGTTGGACGGGAAGCGCGCCGTGCGTATGGGCAGGTTGTCGGTGTAGCCATTGACGATGACCTTGCCCGGCACTTCGTCCAGCGCCGCGGCCACGCGGTGGATGACCTGCACGTAGCGGGGCTTGACGACGGTGGCAGCCGGGTCGAACAGGCCGTCGCCGCGCAGGATGACGGTGCTGCGGTCGGCTTCGTCGCGCACGCTGACCAGGCCTTCGCGGATTTCGGGCTCCAGGAACTGCCGCAGCCGCGGCTTGATGGTGGCCACGGTGGCAGCCGCCGAGGTGCGCGGGAACCGGATCTCGTTGATGGCGGCGAACAGATCGTCCGAGCTGTTGGACAGCCGGTAGCTGAACCACAGGTAGATGAAGAACGCCAGCAGCAGCGTGATGGCTGCCGCCACCCACAGCGGCACCATGGCCCAGGGCGGCGAGGCCAGGCGCTGCACGCCGCGCCAGTGCACGGACAGCAGGCTGCTGCGGTCGCCGCGCGTCGATTCGATGAGCTGCAGCAGGCGCGCCTTGAGCGTCTCCAGCTGGGCGCGGCCGTTGTCGATCACGCGGTAGCGGCCTTCGAAGCCCAGCATCACGCAGTAGTACAGCAGCTCGATGAGGTCGATGTGCTGGTGCGGCGTCTGCACCAGCCGGGCCAGCAGCTGGAAGAACTTCTCGCCGCCCCAGGTTTCGTTGTGCAGGGCCACGAGCAGGCTGTAGTGAGGCCAGATACCTGCGCTGCCCCAGGGCGTCTGGGCGGCGGTTTCGTCGAGCACGGTGCAGATGCAGTAGCGCGCGCCGATGATGGTTTCCATGGGCACGCCGCTGGCGCCGGCACGCTGCTCGAACTCGCGTATGTGTTCGAGCAGCAGCTGCTGCAGCGCGCGCGGGTCTTCGTTGGTGACCATGGCGCGGATCTGGGGGATGAGGTTCAGCAGCTGGTTGGCGGCGGCCACCAGCGGGTTGCCGCCGCTGACCACGTCGGGCAGGTTGGAGCGCAGCGGCTCCTGACCGGCAGGCGCGGTTGCGCCGCTGGCTGCGCCTTCGGCTCGGCCCGCGTCGCCGTCTCTCCCCCAGGGCATTTGGTGGCTGATGTTGGAACTGTTCATGTCGGAAGATGCGTCGCGCCGTCAGCGGCGGATGGCCCAGAACTCCAGCTGCAGGTCGGGGAATTCACCGGAGACGTGCATGGCAAGGCCGCCGGAGCTTTGCAGCTGGTTCCACAGGTCGTGCGTGGTGTCCACCTCGAAATAGTTGTAGCCCGCGTGGTAGGGGATCTCGCGCGGGGCGATGGGCAGCGGCCGCAGCGTGACGCCGGGCAGGTGCAGGTTCACCAGGTCGCGTATGCGCTCCACCGGGCCCAGCTTGGTCTGGGTGGGGAAGTGGGTGCGCAGGAATTCCGGCGTGGTCTGGGCATGGGCGGCCAGCACGAAGTCGCAGGTGGTCAGCAGCTCGGTGGACGGGATCAGCGCCACGCGCACGCCGTACTGGCGGTCGTGCAGCGGGATCTGGATGGCGTTTTGCTCCAGCACCGAGGACAGGCTGCGCCGCAGCTCCAGCATCAGTGGCGGAAAGCTGCGCCGCAGGTCGTCATGGTCGTAGGCGGGCAGCACCTCGGGGCGGCGGCGCTCGTGGTCGAAGGTGGTCAGCTCGGCGGCCAGGCGCAGCAGTTCCTCGAACAGGCGCTCGGGGTGGATGCTGCCGGTGCGCACCCAGTGCTGGGCGGCGCCCGTCCAGTGGTTGATGAGCTGCAGCAGCAGGAAGTCGCCGACCTCGCCGATGCCGCCGCGCTCGGGCTGGATCATGCGCTGGGCCAGAACCTCGCCGCGCTGGCGCAGCAGGCCGTGGATTTCCTTGCAGAAGGTATTGAGCACCGAGCTGGGCCCGTTGTTGACCACGGTGGGAATGAAGCCGGGCTCCAGCAGCACGCCTCCGCTGGCCTGGCGCTCGACCACATGGGCCACGGGCAGGCTGACCCAGCCTTCGGTCAGCTCGTGGGCGGGGCGCAGGCTCAGGCGCAGCCGGCCCAGCTGCACCTCGGCGGGCTGGGCGCCCACGTCGTTGCTGTCCGCCACTTCGGTCACGTCACTGAGATAGCGCGCGGGGCTTTGCGTGCCTTCGCCAAAGGTGACCTCGCTGCCCGACAGGCGGCGCAGCGGCAGAGCCAGGTGCACCACCACGTCCTTGAGGTCCTTGCCGATGTCCAGCGGGGTGGGCGCCTCGTCGTCGCCCGGCAGCTGGAACGGCGTGCCGTCGGGCAGCACGCCGTGTGCCGAGCGTATGCCCAGCTTGCCCATGCGCAGCAGATCGGTGTCCAGCTCCAGTTCCGAGAAGCCCCAGAAAAAGGGCTGTCCCGGCAGGCTGCGCGACTGCAGTTGCCGGAACAGGAAGCGCTCCTGCTGCTGGAAGTGCTGGGGCCGAAGGAACATGCCTTCGGCCCAGATGACTTTGCGTTGCCAGACCATGGTGGATAGATGTGCGTTTATTGGGATGCGGGTTGGATGCGCACGGTGACCTCCTCGCGGGTCAGGTGCACCTGGTAGCGCACGGGCTGCAGCTTTTCGGTGGAGCCCATGCCCCACCAGCGCCTGCGCAGCTCCACGGAGTTGGGCGCGGCGGCCGAGGCGCGCCAGGTGCTGCGCTCCAGATCGCGGTAGGCGGCGAACAGGCCGAAGGCGCGCACATCGGGGTTGCCCTTGCGCTCAATCACCTGGCGCTGGCCGGGCGCTATCAGGAATTCCTCGCGCCGCACGAAGTCGCTGCCCAGCTGGCCGTCGTCCTTGTCCTGCAGGTCGAAGAAGCCGGCGCGGTCGAAGGCGGCGGAGGCGTGCAGCTCGTAGATGCGCAGCAGCACGGGCTTGGGGATGCCTTCGCGGTCGGGGTTGATGTCCATGTCGGCCACCACCTCGAACACGGCGGCGGGCACGGCCGTGGGCGCCACTTCAGGCGCGCGGCTCAGGGGATTGAGGGAGCCGCAGCCGGCCAGGCCGGTCGCCATTGCCGTGCCCAGGCCCAAGGCGCCCAGCGTTTGCAGCGCCTGACGGCGCGCTTGCGGTACATGCGGTGCATGCGATTTCCACATGGCTTCTCCTGTCTCGATATCAGTCATTGGTGTCACGCGGGCAGATCCACACCGTCAGCGCGCTGAGGTTGTCCTGGTGCGGATTGCCGCTGGATACGACGCGGCCGACCATGCGCTGTATCCATTCGTCGGGGCGCTGGCTCGCGGCCAGCAGCTGCTCCATTTCCGACTCGTGCATGCCTTCCCACAGGCCGTCCGAGCACAGCAGGAAGACATCGCCGGGCTCCAGGGCCACGGCGGCGGAGCGGATGCTGGGCGGCACCTGGCCTTCGGCACCGATGGCGCCGGCCAGGACGTTGCGGTTGGGCAGGCGGCGCGGGTCGTTCTCTTCGTACAGGCCGGCGTGCAGCAGCTGCTGCACCAGGCTGTGGTCTTCGGTGCGCAGGTGCATGCGGCCTGCGCGGAACCAGTACAGGCGCGAGTCGCCCCAGTGCGCCCACAGGGCGCGGCCCTGTCCGGGGTCGATGCACAGCACCACCACGGTGGCGCTCATGTGCATGCGCGAGGCCGAGGTGGACTGCTGGCCGCTGACGCGGTGCTCCGCCTGGGAAATCAGGGAGGCCAGGCTGGCAGGGGCGAACAGCGGGTTCTCCCGGAAGCCCTCCAGCACGGCCTGGACCGTGAGCTGGGCGGCAAGTTCGCCATGCCCGTGCCCGCCAGCCCCATCGGCCAGGGTGCAGCACAGGCCGCCGGCGCCCAGGTCCATCAGGCCCATGGCGTCTTCGTTGCTGGAACGCCTGCCGCTGTGCGATGCGCTGGCCACCTGGATGCTGTAGCGGTGGCCGTCTCCGTCGAGGTAGGCGATCACGGCTGGCCTTTCACGGACTGCTCGGCGTTTTCGTAGGCCTCGACGAAGGTGCGGCCCGAGAAGGCCATCAGATCGTCCTCGGCATGGCGGCGCAGCACGTCGAAGTTGTGCTTGTAGTCGTCCCACAGCGCAGCCTTGCGGCCATTGGTCAGCAGCTTGTCCAGCAGGCCGGGGTTGGTTTCGGTGCGGCGCTCCAGCTCGGTCGGATCGAACCGGGTCAGGGCCTCGGCATAGGCGGCGCGGATGCCGGCCATCAGGGCCAGCTGGTGCACGTGCAGATCCTGGAAGGCGTCCTGCATGGCGGGCAGCGGCTTCATGAAGCCCGGGAAGGTCTGGTGGACCATCTGCATGAGCACGCCCTCGGAATTGGGCAGGAACTTGAGCGGATTGTTGGCGCCCGTGGCAATGATGGTGACGCCGGCACGGAACTCGCGCTTGATCTCGGAGCGCGCCGCCAGCAGGTCGATGGTGCCCTGCACGGCAATGCGCAGGGCTTCGCCGAAGGTGCG
Source organism: Delftia sp. WSY_12 (assembly GCF_043104645.1). Classification (NCBI taxonomy): domain Bacteria; kingdom Pseudomonadati; phylum Pseudomonadota; class Betaproteobacteria; order Burkholderiales; family Comamonadaceae; genus Delftia; species Delftia sp. WSY_12. The sequence goes on along the minus strand of NZ_JBICKW010000006.1, from coordinate 40,111 downwards.
CATGAATTCGGGCGTGACCTCGAAATGGGTCTTGGCCGGGTTCAGGCCCGCGCCTTCCATGAAGGCCGTGGCCAGGGCCTGCAGGTCGGCGTGGGCGGCGCTGGCGGCCGGCTGGGGCTGCACCGGAGCATCGACAGGCGCGGCGGTGCAGGGCAGGGTGCCGACGGGAATGGCGGCGGCGCCCTGGCCGAGGATGCTGGAGGCTGCGTTGAAGTGGGCGCTGGAGCTGGTGTTGGCGGGAGCGGTGGCAGCGCTTGCGGCAGAAACGATGGCTGGCGCAGCTTGGCCTGCGCCGGACTGGAAGATGTCCAGGTCCAGCCCGTTGGTGGGCAGCAGTCCGTCGAGCACGACGGGCTCGGCGGGGATTTCGGGGGCCGTGGCCATCGGTGCAGCAACTGGTGCAGCGGCAGGTAAGGGAGCTGGTACGGCAACTGGTACGGCAGCTGGTGCGGCCTGAACCTGTACAGGTTGCTGTGTCTGCGCCGCAGGCGCCAATGACTGCTCCAGGCCGGCCGGCTGGGCCGGCGCCGCTGCACCCTGTGCAGCAGGCTGCGCAGGCGGCTGCATGCGCGGCAGGTTGAAGGCCTGGCCCAGCTCGGAGCCCCGGCCCGATGCCTGTTGCAGCGGCGCTGCGTCGCCGGGCAGGCCGCCCTGGTCGAACAGCGCGAGCGGATCGAGCTTTTGCGATGCCTCGAAGCACGAAGGCAGGCCGGTATGGGAGGCGTCATGCAGTGCCTCGGTGCTCAGGCCCTTGAGGGGAAGCGTTTGGACCATGCCGTCATGGCGCTGCTGAATCAGCTCGCCCTTGCCGTGCGAGGGCAGGCCGGCCCAGCCTTCTTCCTGCTGCCGAGCCTGCTCGGGCGGCGGTGCAAAGGGGTCGAAATCATTGGGAATCAGCAGCGGGCGGTGCTGCGGCCTGGCCGGCTGCGGCATCGCCATGGCCGCTTGCTCGGGGGGGATTGCACTCTCGGCAGAAGGCGCAGGCGGGGTCTGGATGTCATCCAGGCTCAGCGCCGTCAGGCCTTCCCAGGGATCGGCGATGCCGGCGGCGGCTGGAGGCAGAACGTCTGCCAGTGGCGCAGCTTCTGCCGGCCCCGTTGCTTGCGGCTGCAGCGGGCTGTCAACTGCGAGGGGCTGCTGGATCGGTGGCTGCGGGATTGCCGTGACCAGCGAGGGAACCGATGGCGTTGAGGGTGCTGAGGGCGCAGAAGGTGCTGAGGGCGTCACAGCCGCTGCAAATGCTGCGCTGGCAGGCGCCGGCACGGCTGCACCGGGCGAGGCCGGTGCCTCGAAAGGGGTGCCCGGCGCCACGGCGGCCAGGGTGTAGGCGCCGATGCGGATGCGCGCGCCCAGTGTCAGGGCCACTTCCTGGCCCGAGCGCACGGGCTGGTCTGCCACCCAGATGGGATCACGCTCGCTCAGGTTCGCAACAAAGGCTCCCTCGGAATCGAGCCTGACCATGGCGTGCACGCGCGCCACGGAAGCGTCCGGATCCGAGATGATGAGCTTGTTCTGGCCACTGCGTCCGATCGTGCCACCTGCCATGCCGAATACGGCATGCCAGTGGCGGTCGACCGCAACGCCATCGTGGTCCACGACCCTGAGTTCGATTTTGTCCATGGAGTCTTAGGCTAGGCAGTTTTCAGGAAGCGTCGGGGGCCTCGGCAGGCCTCAGGAGGCCTTGCGCGCGGGCGCCGGGCGCTTGTTGCGCAGCGCGGCGCGGGCATTGTTGAATTCCCGGCCCCAGGTGGGATGGCCCTTTTCGGCCTCGGTCAGCTGGAAGGTGGGGTCCAGGGCCAGGGCCATGTCGAAGTGCTGCCGGCAGGGCTTGCGGCGGCCTTCCACGCAGTGGCTGAAGGCGATGTACTTGAGCGCCTTGACCTGGCTGCTCATCGGCAGCTCCTGCGCGGTGGACAGGGGCGTCAGGGCCGTGATGGCATCCTCGTAGCGGCCATCCACGTAGAGCTGGATGGCCTCGACCAGCTCCTGCTCCTTGATCACCACCGGGTCCACGGGCTTGACGGGCTCGACAGGCGCCTGCACCACGGGCGGTGCTGGCTCGGGCTCCACCGGCTTGGGTGCGGTTTCGCAGGCGGCCAGCCCGAAGGCAACGGCAAGGGCAAGGGTCAGGCGCTGGAGGGAGTGAGGGATATGCATGGACATGGTCATCGGGCATCAAAGTCATGGGAAAGGGTCACCGACTGGCCGTCGGTGATGCGGATCACCTGCCGATAGCTCTCGAAGCCGGGGTTGCGCAGTTCCACCGTGTGGGAGCCTGGCGCCAGCTTGAGCAGCACGACGGGAGGGGTGACGCCGGACGGCTTGCCGTTGATCAGCACGTTGGCCCAGGGGCTGACCCTCAGGCGCAGGTTGTGATCTGTCCGTGGCGTCTCAGGCCGTGCGGCCAGTGCGGCGGAGCGCACCGGGGCCGAGCCCGATGTCAGTGCGGTGATCGATGTGATCACGCGGCTGTTCAGTGCAAAGCCGCCGGCCGTGGGCGCTGCGGTTGCCACGCGCAGCCGTTGGGCGGCAGGGCAGCGCTGGGTCCAGCGTTCCTGGGCGCGGCTGTAGGCGTCCCGCCACGGCGTACCCGTGGTCTCGTAGGCCTGCAGCGCAAAGCCGGGGTGGGCGGCGAACGCGGCGTCGAAGGCGGCCTCGCAGCGCGCCCATTCCTTGTGCGTGCAATAGGTGTAGGCCAGGTACTTGTGGGCGGAGGCCCGCTCCATGGGATCCGCCAGCCCGCCAAACAGCGCAGCCTGCAGCGCACGCTCGGCCTGGGCCAGGTCGCGCGCCTCGAACAGCGCAATGCCCTGCGCCAGCTGCGGGCGTCCTGCCGAGCCGGTTTGGGCCGGCGCGGCCTCCTCGCATGCCGCCTGGGAATGCGCCAGGCAGGGCAGGCCGAGCACTGCAGTGCACAGCATCCATCGCCAGCGGTGGTTCATCAGTCGAGCCATGCGCCGCGCTCATTCGAAAAGATGGTTCACGGTCACCGACTCGCCCTTGGTGACCGTGATGGTCTTGGTCACCGTAGAGGCCGCACCCGGGTTGCTGATGTCGATGCGGTACTCGCCCTCCGGCAACTCCATCTGGGTCAGCGGCGGGCTGGTCCGTGCCGGGGCGCGGTTCACGGAGACATAGCCCCAGGGCACGACCCGGAACACCACCTTGCCTGTGGCCGCTGCGGGCTTGGCGGGGCGGGCTTCGGTCTTGGGCGGCTCGGTGGGCAACGGCTCGGGCACCGCGGCCACCGTGACGGGGGCGACGGGCGCGCCCTGCTCGGGCTGGGAAGGGGGGAGTTCAGCCAGCGCGGCCTGCTCCGGCGGGGACATCGGCTGCACCTGCTCCGTGGAGGCCAGCGAGGCCTCGTTGAGCAACTGCTTGAGCAGCGCCTGGGCCTCGGTGCGGTGCTGTCCTTCGGGGAAGCTGTCCAGGTAGTCCTGCAGGCGGGCCAGGCTGGACTGGCTTTGCGCCTGCTGCCATGCCAGGCTGTCGCGGGCTGCCAGGGTCTTGGCACGGGCCTGGTCCTGGGAATGGTCGTACCACAGCACGCCGCCGCCCGCGATGGCCGCCAGCACCAGGGCGCCGATGGCCATCGGCACGGCCATGCCGCTGCGCCTGGCCTTGGGCACTGCCTGGACGGCAGCGGCCGGAGGCTGCACCCCTGCGGGCGCGCCCTGAACGGCGGGTGCGGAGGCGGGCTGTTGGGATGCAGGCGCCTGCGCCTGAACCGGGGGCTGCGCAGGCTGAGCGGGGGGCAGTGCCTGGTCGATGTCGATGTACGGACCGTTGTCCAGGCCCATGGGATCGGCGGCAGATGCCTGAGGCGTCATCTGGGGCGCGGCTGCGGCTGCAGATGGCTGGACAGGGCCGCCTGTTGCCAAACCCCCAGGCGCGGTGGGAGCGGGCGGCACCGGTGCGACCGTGGCGACAGGAGGGACCGATGCAACAGATGCAACAGGCGGGACCGCAGGCACGGGCATGGCTGTGGCCGCGGGCGCTGCCTGCGGCGCTGCTGCAGGAACGAAGATTTCCGTGATCGGCACGAAGCGCGGCGCCTGCACGGCTGCCGACTGGGTGGCCATGGCGGCCTGTACGGACGCAGGCGGCGTGATCGGGATGTAGATGGGGCTGGGCTCCCCCGGCGCAGGCGCTGCCCGGGCGTCGGTGGACAGGCCCAGCAGGCTGCGCAGCTCGGCAATGGATTGGGGGCGGTCCTGGGGGCGAACGGCCAGCGCCCGTTGCATGCCCTGCAGAAAAGCGTCGGAGTAGCCCGGGACCTGTTCGGAGGTCAGCGGCTGCATGGGATCGGTGACCATGCGCGCGACCGAGGTGGCCGGGATGCGGCCCGTGGCGGCCTGGTGGATCAGTGCGCCGACCTGGTAGATGTCCGTCCACGCGCCCTGGGGCATGGCGCCGTCGTCCACGTATTGCTCGATGGGCGCAAAACCGGGCTTGAGCACCATGGTCAGCGCCTGGGTCATGTCGCCGATGATGCGGCGCGCGGCGCCGAAATCCAGCAGCACGGGGCTGCCATCGCGCTGCACGAAGATGTTGTCCGGCGCGATGTCGCGGTGGAAGCAGTCCTGCGCATGCAGCACTTCCAGCACGTCCAGCAAGGGGATCAGCAGCGCGCTGAGCCCGGCCTGATCCATGCGGCCGGACGATGCCTTCAGCACCTGGCCCAGCGTCTGGCCCTCGTAGTGGCGCATCACCATGTAGGCCGTGCCGCCGGCTTCGAAGAATCGGTAGACATGCACCAGGGTGGGGTGGGAGAAGCGCGCCAGCAGGCGGGCCTCGTTGATGAAGCTGCGCAGCCCGGCGTCGAAGGCGCCACGATGCTGCGAGCGCACATGCACCTGATGGGAGCTTTGCCGACCGGCCAGTGCCGAAGGCATGTACTCCTTGATCGCGACCTCGCGGTCCAGCGAGAGGTCACGGGCCTTGTAGACGATGCCGAAACCGCCTTCGCCGATGACATCGAGCACGCGGTATTCGCCAATCTGGACACCTGCCGGAAGGCAGTTGGTCGAACATGCTGCTTCGCTATCCATGCAATCCCACCCAAGATGTTGTTTCACACGCTGGCGGGCGAGGTCTGTCGCAGTGCCAGGGTGCCGAATCTGTTCGAGGCCATTGGACAAGCACAAAGCCGGCATCGCACCGGCAATCTGTCTATGCAACCGCTGGTTTTCCTCGATCAGCCAATTGTCTGAAGCCGAGGGCCAAAGACGAACGTCATGGACTCGTCATGAATACAAGATCGTATTTCAATCGGACTCCGAATGCGGCGTGAGTGTAGCTTGAGTTCTGCAAAAAGCCATGACACGTATCGAATGGATAAGCGATGGATACATTTTTTTTCAGATGTATCGGCCGTAACAATTCAGTCGGGCCAATTGTTTGTATTTTTCCGATCTTATCCACTATCATCGCGGCTCCAACAAAGGAGGGCGGTTCACGACAGTGAGGATTGCAGGCGATTGTCAATACATTCCTTGACCATCCAGGGTATGCGCCGCACTGATCTGAATCACATGTTCAGTGAATCGGTTTCGTGCGCTCTGCCCGGGAGTGGTTTTCCCCTTTGTTCGCGTGTGAACCATCCGATGCAGTCGGTCTATTGGGTTGCATGCGAACGTTTAATCCATTAATTCGAGAGGTGTGCAATGTCCGTTGATATGTTCATGAAGGTCGAGGGCGCCAGTGGCGAATCCCAGGATTCCAACCACAAGGGCTGGACCGACATCGACTCCTTCACCTGGGGCGCGACCCAGCCCAACACCATGGCCAGCGGCGGCGGTGCCGGCGCCGGCAAGGTGAGCTTCCATGACCTGAACGTCATCGCCAAGGTGGACAAGTGCTACCCCGCCGTGCTCAAGCACTGCGCCACGGGCAAGCACCTGGGCCAGGTCGACATCTCGCTGTGCAAGGCCGGCGGCTCGCAGATCGAGTTCACCAAGATCACCCTGACCGACGTCATGGTGACGAACGTGACCGTCAGCGGCGCCAACTCCTCTGACACCGTGACTGTCAACTACTCGTTCCAGGCTGCCAAGGTCAAGACCCAGTACTGGGAGCAGACCAACCAGGGCGGCAAGGGCGCCGAGAGCCAGATGGGCTTCAACATCAAGGAAAACCGCGAAGCCTGAGTCTTCTTGCGCAGGCTTGCTGCTGCGGCAAACCCGCGTCGGATGCATCCGGCGTGGGTTTGCCGTGGATGCGCGGGAATATGGCCTCCATCCATCGATGGAGGCTTTCCAGTATGGAAAGCTGGAATCGAGCGGTGGATCGAATATCGGGCAGGACGTGCCTTGTCTCTGCATGCAAAGGCCGCTGATAGCAGATTCACATGTCAGTTCCTTGACAGAAAGCCGCCTTCCGTTCCTGCCAGAGGCTGAATGCCTCAATATCTTGCAATATTTAACAAATACACAAACCCATGGCCGCAGGCATGGGGAGATTGATGCGCTCTTTGCACCAGGTGTGTGCGGAAACTCTCTGGAAAAAATGGATTGGCGCAAATATGCGCAGGATTACCGCGAGTGGGTTCCTGTCGGTGTTGGTCCAGTCACTTTGAATGTCTGGTGCCGGGGGCTGCCAAACGCTATGGTGTGTATGGCCTTTGCGGCGGCAAGTCGCGGAGCATACACGAAGATCGGCCGTTGTCGAGGATATTCTTGTAGGTCCAATTATTAAAACGCAATTCGTTTCTTTAATAAATCCCACTGCCAACTTGTGTACAAGAAAGAGTACTAAATGCGTGAATGGACCATTGGCCATTGCCTGATAGCAAATCAGGCAATGGTATTGCTGCTGCGGTCGGCGTATACCCTGTCTTCGGCCATGCGCGAGTCCGGTGTCGAAGGCAAGGCCTGGCCCTTCTTCAGGGCTCCGGGCATGTCGTTGCCAGGCCTTGGCGGCGGCCAGCGGCAAGGCCTGCGTGCTCCAGCAGGCGTGGCAGTCGCATGAGCATCGCGGTTGTTTCCTCGCCGGTGTGCGAGACGCGCCAGGGGCCTGCAAGCAGCGCGCATTCGCTGGCTGCGCAGATCTACGCCTGCCTGAAGAACGACATCTTCGATTTCCGCCTGCTGCCTGGCGACCGTTTCAGCGAAGGCGAGATCGCCACGCGCATGCAGGTCAGCCGCACGCCCGTGCGCCAGGCGCTGTTCTGGTTGCAGCGCGATGGCTATGTGGATGTGCACTTCAAGAGCGGATGGCAGATCAAGGCCTTCGACTTCAAGTACTTCGAGGATCTGTACGAGGTGCGCACCCTGATGGAGACCAGCGCCGTGGCCAGCCTGGTGGGCGAATCGCTGCAGTCATTGCAGCCGCTGCGCGAAGTCTGGTGCGTGCCCGAGGAGCAGCGCGAGACCGACCCCGCCGTCGTGGCCTCGCTGGACGAGGCCTTCCATACCGGCCTGGTGGCCGCGACCGGCAACCAGGAGATGGCGCGCATCCACCTGGACATTACAGAGCGCATCCGCATCATCCGCCGCCTGGATGTGATCAAGCTGCCGCGCGTCTCGGCAACCTATGACGACCATGCCGCCATTCTTGCCGCCATCGAGGCCGGCGATGCCGCGCTGGCCCAGTCCTGCCTGAAGCAGCACATCGCCGACAGCCGTGCCGAGGTCAAGCGCATCACCTTCTACATGCTGCAGACGGCGCGCGAGCGCTACGGAGCCCTGCAGCAGACGGCTTGATGGTCGGGATGGGTGGAACGGGCCTCTTCGGAGGCCCTTTTTCATGGGCGCACGGGCCGCTGGGCGAAGGCGGGCGTGCATCCGGCCCGGCAAAGGCTGCAAGTCGCGGGTAAGCGGCCCGCTTATCCCTGCATTGCGGCGGCGGCGTCCCGGTAGTCTCCCTGCCAAACCGTGGACGGGCCCTGCGCCCGCACCATCCGCAAACTTACAGGGAAGAGAACATGAGCATCAGAACCGACAACCTGAATGTGCAAAGCCTGTTGGCCCGAGCCCAGTCCAGGCTCAACAGCAGCACCACGGCGCAGACGGCTTCGGACTCGGCCATCAAGAAGAGCGATGCGCAGGCCGGCGCCACGAAGACGGACAGCACCAAGACGGAGACCACCGAAGCGGAGAAAGTCCGCAAGCTGGCGCCTTCGCTGTCCAAGGCGCACGAGCGCATTGCGGCCCAGGCCCAGGCGGGCTCTACCTCGCTGTCGGCGCTGGGGCAGTTCAAGTCGTCCCTGGTGGATCTGGCCACGGCGGGCAAGGAGATGGCGGCCCTCACGGCGACCAGCACCACCCAGTCGGTCCAAGGTGCGCTGGAAAAGCTGGTGGCGCGCTACAACGCCAGCGCGGCCAAGGGCAATGCCAGCGCGGCCGCCGGCTCCACCACCGATGTGGGTGCCACCCGCGCGCTGCGCGAGTTGCGTGCGGCCATCATGAGTGTCACGGGCAGCGCGACTTCGCCCAGCCTGGCCAGGATCGGCATCGTCCAGCGCCAGGACGGCACGCTGGCGGTGGACGCCAAGGCCCTGGAAAAGTCCATGGCCACAGATCCCGCAGGCGTGACCTCGGCTCTGGCCGGCATTGGCAAGGCGGTGGAAAACAGCGCCAACGATGCACTGTCCACGGGCAGCCGGCTGAGTTCGTCCATGGCAAGCCTGGGCGACCGGGTCAAGGCGCTGCAGCAGCAGCAAAGCGCCGTGGTGGCGACGGCCGAGAAGCTCGGCGATTCCCTGGTCGGCTCGGCCAACTGGAATCGCATGGTGCTGGACGCCTACCTCAAGAACTAGTTTTTGCCGCGTTTCCGTCCCGCATCCTGTTTCCCCATCATGAAAAATCTGCGCATAGGCCTTCGTCTCGGAGGCGGTTTCACCATTCTTTTGCTGATCATGCTGCTCATCAGTGTCACCAGCATCGTCAGCATGGGGCACATGGCCCGCTCGACCACGGAAATCACCGAGGTGGCCCTGGCCAAGGAGCGGATGATCAGCGACTGGTTCCGCAACATCCACTCGGGTTCGCGCCGCACAACGGCCATTGCCAAGAGCAGCGATCCCTCGCTGGCCACCTTCTTCGCCGAAGACGCAGCCGAGTCCTCGCGCCAGTCCAGCAAGCTGCAGGACCGCATCGAGCCGCTGCTGCAGACCCAGGAGGAAAAGGACATCTGGGTCGAGATCAAGAAGGCGCGCGCCGGCTATCTGGCGGGCCGCGACGTGGTGACCAAAGCCAAGGCCGAGGGCCGCGCCGAAGACGCCGAGCGCCTGTTCACCCAGCAATACCAGCCCGCCACGCAGCGCTATATCGACATGGTCCAGCGCCTGCTGGACATGCAGCGCGCGGCCATCGACAGCTCCGCCGCCGATGTGCTGGTGCGCTTCTCGGCCAGCCGAGCCGCCATCATCACGGTGGTCTCGCTGGCCTTTGTGCTGGGCGCGCTGGCCGCCTGGTGGATCACGCGCGGCATCACCAGGCCGCTGGCCGAGGCCCTGCGCGTGGCGCGCACCGTGGCCAACAACGACCTGACCAGCCGCATCACCGTCGATTCGCGCGATGAAACGGGCCAGTTGCTGCAGGCGCTGCGCCAGATGAACGACAACCTGGCCCAGGTCGTGGGGCAGGTGCGCTCGGGTGCCGACAGCATTGCCACGGCTTCGGGCGAGATCGACGCGGGCAACCAGGACCTCTCCTCGCGCACCGAGCAGCAGGCCAGCTCGCTGGAGCAGACGGCCGCTGCCATGGAGGAGCTGACCAGCACGGTCAAGCAGAACGCAGAGAACGCGCGCCAGGCCAATCAGCTGGCCGCTTCGGCGTCGCAGACAGCCGTGCAGGGCGGCAAGGTGGTGGCGGGCGTGGTGGACACCATGGGCGGCATCAGCGAGTCCAGCCGCAAGATTGCCGACATCATCGGCGTGATCGACTCCATTGCCTTCCAGACCAACATCCTGGCGCTGAACGCCGCCGTGGAAGCGGCGCGTGCCGGCGAGCAGGGCCGCGGCTTTGCCGTGGTGGCCGGTGAGGTGCGCGCGCTGGCGCAGCGCAGCGCCTCGGCGGCCAAGGACATCAAGGACCTGATTGCCGACTCGGTCTCCAAGGTGGAGGCGGGCACGCGCCAGGTGGCCGAGGCCGGACGCACCATGGACGGCATCGTGCAAAGCGTGCAGCAGGTCAGCGACCTGGTGGCCGAGATCACCGCCGCCAGCCAGGAGCAGAGCAGCGGCATCAACCAGGTGCACCAGGCGATTTCGCAGATGGACACGGTGACACAGCAGAATGCGGCGCTGGTCGAGGAGGCGGCCGCTGCAACCGGCTCGCTCAAATCCCAGGTGCACCAGCTGGCCGCTGCAGTGAGCGTATTCCGTATCGAGGGCGTGGCGTCCGCTCGTCCGGCGGTGGCCCCAGCCCCGGCCCCTGCCGGGCGTGCACAGCCTGCGGCAGCGCAGATGCGCGCTCCTGCCAGGCCGCTGGCCGCGCCTGCGGCTGCTGCGTCCCCGGGCGCACCCGCCGCCAAGCCTGCAGCCGCCAAGCTGCCGGCCTCCCGGCAGTCCGTGCCTGCCACTGGCAAGGACGATGGGGACTGGACCTCGTTCTGAGCCCGGCCAGGTTACTTGGGGGCGCCCAGCTCGTACTTGGAGCCCTCTCCCTGGCCGTCGGTGATGGCGGCGGCCTGGCCGGCGGCCGGATTCACGCCGCCTGCATCTTCCTTGTTGGTGGCACCTGACCCGCTTGCCGGTTCAGACGCCCGGGCGGGCAGCGGCGCGGCAGCCGGCAACGGCTCATGCGGGTCGCCCTTGGCATGGGGCATGACCTGCTCGGCCGTGATCACGGGCTGGCCCAGCAGGGGCTTGTCCGGTGGCGGCTGGTTGAAGCGCGGCACTTCGGCCATGGGAAATCCCGCGCGCTGCGACGAGGTCTCGCCCGAGCAGGCGGCCAGCGTCAGCAAAGAGGTTGCGGCGACGGCCAGGGCCAGCCGTCTGGCAAGTGTCGTGGCATGCACAAATTCATGGGGCATGGTTGTTCTCCGGTGGTCTATCTTCCGGCCGACATGCTCCCACGCGCCCAGGGCTGGTGGCGTAGGTCCATGCCGGATTCCCGGTCGCCGACCACCGCAATCCTTGCTCAGGGCTGGCTGCCGCTGGCCTTCCACGATCCGTCGGACTGCTTGCAGAACCAGAAGCGCCAATTTTCCGAGGTCTTTTTCAGGCGCACATCGGCCGACAGCAGGCGGCAGCTTCCGGCCGTCCCGGTCTGCACGGTCTGCTGCGGCTGCAAGGCCATCGTCACGCGCTGGTTGGTACGGTTCGGGCCGCTGGTCCATTCGGTCAGGGAGCCGTCGGCGGCCTCGTTGAGCACCTTGGCCACGGTGGCCTTGGCATCGGGCAGGTCCCTGGCGGGAATGCGCGCGGCGATGGTGTCGTTGAGGAAGATCGAAGCCGCAGCGCTGGCGCTGGTGGACACCAGCGAAGCGGCAGCGGCCAGCGATGCGACGGTGATGGCAAAGGTTTTCATGCAATGGGTCCTGGAAAGTGGGCCGACGCCCGCAGCGGGGTGTCGGAAGGAAAGTATCGGGCCATGTTAACGGCTGCAATGGCGCCTGCGGGCGTCGCGCGTCGCCGAAACCAGCGCAAGCTGCGCCACAGTGCTGCCGAGGGCTGCGCAAAACGTTTACAGTCCTTGGCGGATTTCCCCGTCCCTTCCTGCCAGAAACTCCACTGCATGCCACGATCCTCCCGCAATCAGAGCACCCAGCGCTTTGCCATTCCATGGACACTTGTTGCCGGCTTTGGCGCGGCGGCACTGGCCACCCTGGTCATTGCCTTCGTCAATTTCAGGGCGTCTGAGACGCGAGGCCAGGCCGTGGTGGCCATGGACCGCACGACACTGGCCATGCGCCAGCTCAGCCAGCTCAATGCTTCGCTCAAGGACGCTGAGACCGGGCAGCGCGGTTTTCTGCTCACGGGCGACCCGGCCTACCTGCAGCCCTACCAGCAGGCACGCGATGTGCTGATGCAGCAGCTGGAGGCGCTCAAGGCGCGCACTTCCAATGACTCCGACCAGCACCGGCTGCTGGCGCAGATCGAGGAGATATCGGCCCAGAAGCTGCGCGAGCTGCAGGAGACCATAGACCTGCGCAAGTCCGGCGATCTGGACGCCGCCATGGCCCTGGTGCGCCTGGACGTGGGCAAGAACGCCATGGACCGGCTGCGCGAGCTGATCGACGACCTCTACACGCACCAGACACGGGAGCTGGCCCAGCGTCGCCAGCTGTGGGTGGAGGCATCCACCACCTCGACCTACTATTCCTGGGGCGGCTCCCTCATCCTGCTGGGCCTGATCCTGGCATCGGCCGCGCTGACGGTGCGCGAGTACCGCGTCAAGGCCCGCCAGTCGTGGGTGACGTCCGGTCTTTCCGGCCTGGGGCAGCAGTTGCAGGGAGACCACCGGCTGGAAGACCTGGGCCAGAAGGCGCTGGAGTACCTGGCCAACTATTTGCGTGCCGATGTGGGCGCCGGCTATGTGGTGGACTGCGCCGATGGCGGGTTGCGCCTGTTCGGCGGCTATGCCCTGCCGCGCGAGCGACTGCAGCAAAAGCTGCTGCCCGGCGAGGGGCTGGCGGGCCAGGCGGCCGCGTCGCGCAAGCTGCTGCATGTCAGCGATGTGCCTGCCCAGCATTTGCAGATTTCCTCGGGCACCGGCCAGTCCAGCCCCTTGCAGCTGATGCTGGTGCCCGCCATGGAAAACGGCGAAGTGTTCGCCGTGATCGAACTGGGCTTTCTGCGCCCCGTGGGCGAAGCCGAGCGCAGCCTGCTGGAGCGCGCCTCCGAATCGCTGGCCGTGGCCATTCGCTCGGGCCTGGACCGTTCGCGCCTGGAGACCTTGCTGGAGGAAACGCGCCGCCAGTCGGAAGAGCTGCAAGCCCAGCAGGAAGAGCTGCGCGTGAGCAACGAGGAGCTGGAGCAGCAAAGCCGCATCCTGCAGGAGTCGCAGACCCAGATGGAGCACCAGCAGACCGAGCTGGAGCAGACCAATGCCCACCTGGAAGAGCAGACCCAGCAGCTGGAGTACCAGCGCGAGCAGTTGCTGCGCGCCCAGGGCGCGCTGACCGACAAGGCCCGCGAGCTGGAGCTGGCCAGCCAGTACAAGAGCGAGTTCCTGGCCAATATGAGCCACGAACTGCGCACGCCGCTGAACTCCACCCTGATCCTGGCCAAGCTGCTGGCCGACAACAGGCCGGGCAATCTGCAGGCCGAGCAGATCAAGTACGCGCAGACCATCCACGCCGCAGGCAGCGACCTGCTGGCGCTGATCAACGACATCCTGGACCTGTCCAAGATCGAGGCCGGCCAGGTCACCGTGGTCGCCGAGCCCGTGACCATTGCCACGGCGCTGCAGACGCTGATGGAGCCGCTGCGCCCGATTGCCCGCGAAAAGGGCCTGGAGCTGTCCTGGACCGTGGACCCGGGCGTGCCCGCCACCATGCAGACCGATCCCATGCGGCTGGCCCAGGTGCTCAAGAACCTGTTGTCCAACGCGCTCAAGTTCACGGCCAAGGGCTCGGTGGGCCTGCAGGTGTCCTGCGCGCCCCAGGGCATGCTGTCTTTCGCGGTGCGCGATACCGGCATCGGCATTGCCGAGCAGCAGCAGCAATTCATCTTCGATGCCTTCCGCCAGGCCGATGGCAGCACGCACCGCAAGTTCGGCGGCACGGGCCTGGGCCTGTCGATATCGCGTGATCTGGCGGGGCTGCTGGGCGGCACGCTGACCGTCTCCAGCACGCCTGGCCAGGGCAGCGTTTTCACACTGACCGTGCCCGTGAGCCTGGAGTCGGCCGAGTCCGGCCCGGCCACGGCCGCGACTGCCGCACCGCAGCCTCAGCCGCAGGGGCTGCGAGAGGCCTTGGCAGCGTCGTCCGTGCCCGTGCTCGCAACGGCCAACGTTGCGCCCGCCGCACCTGCGTTCGCGCCGCCCATGTCGCCTGCCATGGCACCTGCCGCGTCGGCGGCAACGGACGCCCTGCGCAAGAGGGGTCAGAGCGGGCGCCGCATCCTCGTGATCGAGGATGACCTGCGCTTCGCGGACATCCTGTCGGAGCTGGCACGCGAGATGGATTTCGAGTGCGACGTGGCCAATACGGCGTCCGACGGCCTGTCCATGGCGGCCGACAATCAGCCCAACGCCATCGTGCTCGATATCAACCTGCCCGATTTCTCGGGCCTGGGCGTGCTGGACCAGCTCAAGCGCAACCCGGCCACGCGCCACATTCCCGTGCACGTGGTCTCGGTCGCGGACTATTCGCAGGAAGCCATGGGGCGGGGTGCCGTCGGCTACGCGCTCAAGCCCGTCAAGCGCGAGGAACTGGTCCACGCCCTGCAGCGGCTGGAGGCCAAGTTCACCCAGGACCTGCGCCGCGTGCTGGTGGTGGAGGATGACGAGCGCCAGCGCGAGAGCGTGCGCCACCTGCTCAGCCGCAGCGATGTGGACATCGTCTGCGCGGGCACGGCGGCGGCCGCGCTGGATCATCTGCGCGGCTCCACATTCGACTGCATGGTGATGGACCTGAACCTGCCTGACATCAGCGGCTACGAGCTGCTGCAGCGCATGACGGACCAGGACGATGTTTCCTTCCCGCCTGTCATCGTCTACACGGGCCGGGCGCTGTCGCGCGATGAAGAGCAGCAGCTGCGGCGCTTTTCCAAGTCCATCATCATCAAGGACGCGCGCTCGCCCGAGCGCCTGCTCGACGAGGTCACGCTGTTCCTGCACCAGGTGGAGTCGGAGCTGTCGGCCGAGCACCGCCAGATGCTGCAGGTCGCGCGCAGCCGCGAGTCTGCGCTGGAAGGGCGCACGGTGCTGGTGGTGGAAGACGATGTGCGCAACGTGTTTGCGCTGTCCAGCATCCTGGAGCCCACGGGCATCCGCGTGGAGATCGCGCGCAACGGGCGCGAGGCGCTGGAGGCGCTGGAGTCTCGCGGCGCAGCGCAGGCCGGTATCGACCTGGTGCTGATGGACATCATGATGCCCGAGATGGATGGCTACACCGCCATGCGCGAGATCCGCAACCGGCCGCAATGGCGCCGCCTGCCCATCATCGCCCTGACCGCCAAGGCCATGAAGGACGACCAGGAGAAATGCCTGGCCGCCGGTGCCAACGACTACATCGCCAAACCGCTGGACGTGGAAAAGCTGCTGTCGCTGGTGCGGGTGTGGATGCCCAAGTAGCAAGGAGGACGCGATGCCTCAGCTGAAAAAAGCCCGCACCGCCGACATCGAGCAGCGCCTGCTGATCGACGCCATCTACCACCGCTACCACTACGACTTCCGGGGCTATGCCCAGGCCTCGCTCAAGCGGCGCCTGCAGACGGCCCTGGTGCAGTTCGGCTGCCAGACGCTGTCGCAGCTGCAGGACCGCGTATTGCATGATGCAAGCGTGTTCCCGGCGCTGCTGGAATACCTCACGGTCCAGGTCAGCGACATGTTCCGCGACCCGAGCTATTTCCGGGCGCTGCGCACCGAGGTGGTGCCGCTGCTGCGCACCTATCCCTCGCTCAAGGTCTGGGTGGCCGGCTGCAGCGCGGGCGAGGAGGTGTATTCGCTGGCCATCCTGCTGGAGGAGGAGGGCCTGCTGGACCGCACCCTGATCTATGCCACCGACATCAATCCGCATGCGCTGCGCGCGGCCGAGCAGGGCGTGTTCGACATGTCGCGCGTGGCGGCCTTCACCGACAACCATGCGCGCTCGGGCGGGCACAGCTCGCTGTCGCACTACTACACGGCGCGTTACGGCCGCGTGGTCTTCGACAAGGGGCTGCGCGAGCACATGGTGTTCTCCGACCACAGCCTGGCCACCGACAGCGTGTTCGCCGAAATGCATCTGGTGTCGTGCCGCAACGTGCTGATCTATTTCGAGCGCGAGCTGCAGGACCGGGCGCTGGGCCTGTTCCGCGATGCGCTGTGCCATCGCGGATTCCTGGGGCTGGGCTCCAAGGAGTCGCTGCGGTTTTCAGGGCATTCGGAGGCCTTCGAGGACTTCGTGCTCGAGGACCGCATCTACCGCAAGAAGGCCGGGCTGTGATGCCCGTGACCACGAACACACCCGCCTCCGACGCCGCCACAGCCTACGAGGCCATCGTGATCGGCGGCTCGGCCGGCGCGCTCGATGCGCTATCGGTGGTGCTGCCCGCGCTGCCGGCCAGCCTGCGCGCCTCGGTGCTGGTGGTGCTGCACCTGCCGCGCGATCGCCGCAGCCTGCTGGCCCAGCTCTTCGGCCCGCGCTGCGCCGTGCCGGTGCGCGAGGTGCAGGACCAGCAATGGATCGAGCCTGGGTGCCTGTACTTCGCCCCGGCCGACTATCACCTGCTGGTGGACAGCGGCCCCCGGCTGGCGCTGTCGCTGGATGCGCCCTGGCATTTTTCGCGGCCCTCCATCGACGTGCTGTTCGAGTCCGCTGCGGATTGCTATGGCGAGCGGCTGCTGGCGGTGCTGCTGTCCGGCGCCAATGACGACGGCGCGCAGGGCATGGCCAGTGTGCACGCCGCCGGTGGCCTGGCCGTGGTGCAGGCGCCCGACGGCGCCCGCATGCCCACCATGCCGCTGGCGGCGCTGGCCCGCGTGCCGCAGGCCCAGGCGCTGGCGCCCGAAGGCATTGCCTCCCTCATTGCATCGCTGCACCGCCAGGGAAGGCTTTGAATGTCCAGCCGGCACGCCCCCACAAGACTAAATACCGAGAGAGAATCCATGCCCCATACAGATCGCGTCAAATGCTTGATCGTCGATGACATCGCCGAGAACCTGATCGCCATCGAGGCGCTGCTGCAACGCGACGGCATCGAATTCCTCAAGGCCCAGTCCGGCCCCGAGGCGCTGGAGCTGCTGCTCAACCACAGCGACGTGGCCCTGGCCCTGCTGGATGTGCAGATGCCCGAGATGAACGGTTTCGAGCTGGCCGAGCTGATCCGCGGCAGCGAGCGCACGCGCCATATCCCGCTCATCTTCATGACGGCCGGCTCGCGCGAGCACAACTGGCAGTTCCGTGGCTATGAGAGCGGCGCCGTGGACTTCCTGTACAAGCCCATCGATCCCCACATGCTGACCACCAAGGCCAATGTGTTCTTCGAGCTGCACCAGCGCAAGCAGGCACTGGCCCATCAACTGCAGGAACGCACCGAGGCGCTGCGCATCAACGAGATGTTCATGGCCGTGCTCAGCCACGACCTGCGCACGCCGCTGCAATCCATCAAGGCCGCCGCCACGTTGCTCACGCGCCAGCCCGATACGGGCAAGGTGGCCAGCATGGCCGAGCGCATGCTCAGCAGCAGCCAGCGCATGTCGCGCATGATCGAGGACCTGCTGGACGTCACCCGCATCCGCCAGGCGGAAGGCCTGCCGCTGTCACCGCGGCCTACCAGCTTGCAAGCGCTGCTGCAGCGCACGCTGCAGGAAGTGGAGACGGGTTTTCCGCAGCGGCGCCTGGACAGCGAGATGCTGGGCAATCTCGATGGCACCTGGGATGGCGAACGCCTGTGCCAGGTGCTCACCAATCTGGTGGGCAACGCCATGCACCATGGCGATCCGGCGCAGCCTGTGCAGGTGACGGCCGATGGCAGGCAGGACCATTGCGTGGTCATCACGGTGCGCAACGGCGGCACCATTCCTGCGGAGCTGATGCCCACCCTGTTCAACCCGTTTCGCGGAGGAGAGCGCAAGCCGGGCCAGCACCAGGGCCTGGGCCTGGGGCTTTTCATCGCGCACCAGATCGTGCGTTCGCACAACGGGCGCATCGATGTGCACTCCGCCGATGGCGTGACCAGCTTCAGGGTGGAGTTGCCGCGCGAGATGGCAGCGGGAGGCTCCAAGGCCGTGCTGTGACGGCGGGAGCCGATGGACCGGCAGGCCGGTCTCGGGAAAATGGGCTCAGTGGACGGGCCTGGTGTGCAGCGCTTCCTGTATGGAGTCCAGCAGCGTTTCCAGGTCCTCGATCTCGAAGGGCTTGAGCAAGGTCCGCACCTGGGGACCCCAGGCGGCGGGGTAGGGCCCCAGGTCGTAGCCGGAGCACAGGATGATCCAGCGCTGCGCATCGGCCTGCAGCAGCTGCCGCGCCAGATCGGTGCCGGACAGGCCCGGCAGACTGACATCGGAGACCACCACGTCGAAAGGCTGGCCCGCATCCAGTTCCAGGGCCTGCTCGGCAGTGGCGCAACTGGTCACGAAACGGGATTCGCTCTCCATCAGCAGGCCAATGGTTTCTCGCAGGTCGGCATTGTCTTCAACGTACAGGATTCGCATATCTCTTTGTTGCAGTGCGTCATGCTGCTATCAAAAAGGCAGCATGGACGAGGGCTGATCATCCACACCCGCCGCCCTCCATCACGTAGGACAGCATGCAAACTTGGTCGACGGTTGCCTTCTGTGCGCGCCAGGCGATGGATTGTGCAATACAAAGGCAAGTCCCACGAACGGCCTGTGCGATCTCAAGTCTGGGCAGTGGGCAGGGGATCCAGCACATGCCTTTGCACGGGCAGGAATTCACCGGCCTGCCGCGAATAGTCCCAGCGCGTGAGCTGCCGGCGCCAGTCCTGGCCTGTGGCGCCATCCCGATGCTCCAGGGTGAACAGGCTGTTGGGCGCATGGGCGCGCAGCCGCACCGAGACCGCGGTGCCCGCCTGCGCTGCCCACAGCCCGGGCAGGGGCTGGACCAGGCCGGGGTCATGCCCATGGCCCGAGAGCACCAGTTGCGCTCCGGCATCGCGCCAGCGGGCCAGGGCCTGCGCGGCGCGGTGAGGACGGTGGCTGCGGTCCTCTTCGTGGGCCGCAGCCAGCGGGTGGTGGCTGACGACGATGCGCCAGTCGGCGGGGCTGGCCTGCTCCAGGCGCTGCGCCACGTGCAGGATCTGCCCGGCCGACAGGCTGCCGCGCTGGTGGCGCCACCAGCGTGTGGTGTCCACGCCGATCACGCAAAAGCCTGGCACGGCGCACCAGGGCTGCAGTTCGGAATCGATCCAGCGCACATAGCGGTCGTGGGCGTGGCCACCCAGCCGTTCCCACCAGGCGAGCAGCGGCAGGTCGTGGTTGCCGGGCACCACCAGTCGCCGGGGCACGGAAAGGCTGTCGAGAAACTCCCGCGCCTGGGCAAATTGCGCGGCCGTGGCGCGCTGGGTCAGGTCGCCGGAGACCACCAGCAGCGTTACCGGCAGCCGGGCCGCCAGTCTGGCCACGGCGGCGCACACGGCCTGATCGTGGGCGCCGAAATGCAGGTCCGACAAATGCATGAGCAAGGCCATGGGCGCTCCTTGTTCCTCACTCGGCGGTCAGGAGGAGGCGGGCTCTGCCGGGGCAGGCACCACCAGCCACAGCGGCTTCTCGCCCAGGCGAAAGCGGATGGGCGGCGCCATCCATTCGCGTTCGCCATCGAAGGCCACCTTCATGCGGCGAGGACGCCGTCCTGCTGGCTCCGCCACCAGCTCGGTACAGGCCAGGCTGGCGACGGCATCGTCCTGGGCCAGCCGTCCCATCACCGCATTCCAGACCACGCGCGCCGGGGCCTCGCTGGCCTGGGGCAGCAGCAGCACGGCGGCCAGATGCCGGCCATCGGCCACGGCGCGGGCCTCGTCAATCCCCACGCGCTCCAGCTGCAGCGGGTTGTTGCCGACGAACAGGGTGGTGGCCAGGTGCTCCTGCTGCTGCAACGGCGCATCCCGGTCGGGGCGCAGGGCCACGCGCCAGCGGCGCACGCTGCCGCCGCGCAGGATGCTCCAGATGGAGGCGGCAATGGCCACCAGCCGGGTGCGGCCGAACCGGGTGGACGCGCGTTCGCGTTCGTCGAGCAGGCGGGGGTACAGGCCCAGGCTGGCGTTCACCAGGAAAAGCCGTTCGTTGACCAGGCCCACGTTCACGGCCCGCATCTGGCCGGCCTGCAGCGCCTGGAGAATGTCCTGCACGGCCTGGGCGGGCTCCAGTGACAGCGCCTGCTCGCGGGCGAAGTAGTTGAAGGTGCCCAGCGGCACCACGCCCATGGGCACGCCACGCGACCAGGCAGCCGAGGCCACGGCATTGATGGTGCCGTCACCGCCGGCGGCCACGACCAGGCCGCCGTCCCTGCGTGCACTGTCCACGGCGCTGGCGGCCAACTGCACGATGTCGGCCCTTGCGCCCGGCACATGCCAATGCACGCTGCGCTGCTGCAGCGCCGGCACGCCGGTCAGGCGGGCGCGCAGCTGCTCCAGGTCGGCGCCGGGGCGCAGCGGCACGATCAGGTGGATGGGGCCGGCGGGATCAAGCCTGGGCGGCTGGTTGTCGCAAGATGAGGGCGTCATGGAAGGAAGCGGGCTGGAACAGGCGCCGATTGTTCCGTGGATGGCACCTGCCGGTGCACCGGATCATGCAAGCGGTGCGCGTCAGCCAAAGCCGACAGTCTGCGGGCTGCTGACTGTACCGGCTCACTCGCGCCAGGGGGCGCGGTAGTCCAGCATCTGCGCCAGCGGCACGGGCCGCTCGAACAGATAGCCCTGCGCATGCTCGCAGCCGAGCTCGTGCAGCAGCTGCGCCTGGGCCTGTTCTTCCACACCTTCGGCGACCACCTTGACGCCAAAGCCCTGGGCAATGCGCAGCACGGCGGTCACGATGGCCTTGTCGGACTCGGAGGCCGGCAACTGGCCCACAAAGCTCTGGTCGATCTTGATGCAGTCAAAGCGCAGGCGGCTCAGGTAGGCCAGGGACGAGTAGCCGGTGCCGAAGTCGTCGATGGCGATCTTCACGCCCAGCGCGCGGATGGCGGCAATGCGCTGCAGCGTGGCGTCGCTGTCGTCCAGCAGCATGGACTCCGTCAGCTCCAGGGTCAGCACCCGGGCGGGCAGGCCGCTGGTGGCCAGCGCCTGCTCCAGCGTGCAGGCGAAGTCGGACTGGATCAGCTCGCGCGCCGACATGTTGACGTGCAGCTCGAAGTCGGCCGGCAGGTGCGCAAGGTGCAGGGCAATATCGTGCGCCGCCGTGCGCAGCACCCATTCGCCGACGCTCAGGATCAGGTCCGACTCCTCGGCCACCGGGATGAACACGCCCGGCGGCACCCTGCCGCGCGTCGGGCTTTCCCAGCGCACCAGGGCCTCGGCACCCACCATGCGGCCCGTGGCCAGATCCACCACGGGCTGGTAGAAAACGCGCAGTTCGTTGCGCTCCAGCGCCTGGCGCAATTCCATGGCCAATTGGGTGCGGCCCAGCATTTTCTGCGCCAGGCTGGGCTCGAACAGCAGGAAGGGGTGCGAGCCGCGCTGCGCCTCACCCAGCGCAATGCTGGCGTTGCGCAGCCACTCGGGCAGCGCGCCCGGCAGCAGCTCGCCGCTGACGGCGCCCGCGCAGGCGCGCAGCACGATGTCGTCCTTGCCCACGGAAAATGGCTGGTCGAAGATCTCCAGCAGATGGCGGCATTTGTCCTGTACCTGCAGCGGCGTGCACTCGTGCAGCCACAGCACGGCGAATTCATTGCTGGCCGTGCGCGCCAGCAGGGCCGGAAATTGCAGATGGTGGTTGAGCAGCCTCTCTGCCACGGCCCGCAGCAACTGCTCGCCCGTGCCATGGCCCACATCGTCGCGCACGCTGCGGAAGTTCTGCAGCTCCAGCAGGCACAGCGCGGCAGGGACGGGCGCGCCGGCGTTGGCGGCCGCGTCGGCCCGCTCGATCAGGCCGGCGCGCGTGAGCAGCTGCGTCAGGCTGTCGTACTGCAGCAGGGTGCGCATGTGCTCGAAGGATTCCTGCAGCCGCTGCGCCATGTTGTGGAATGCCGAGACCAGGGACGAGGTTTCCACCACGGACGTGTCCGGCAGCGCCTTCACCGCCCTCCAGTCACCCTGGGCCAGGCGGTTGGCCGCGTCGGCCGCCACGGCCAGGGGGCGCAGCGCCCTGCGCAGGCACCACAGGCCCAGCGCCAGCCCCAGCAAGGCCAGGCCGACAGCCAGGAAAAGGGTCTGGCGGCTGTCCTCCCGCATGCTGCTGACCAGATCGGACTCGGGCTGCAGCACCAGGATCCGCCAGTCGATGCCGCGCACATCGTGGAAGGGGGTGACCTGCCCGTGGTAGATCTGGCCCTGCTCCGTGAAGCTCAGGTTGATGACACGGTCAGGGCCTGTCCGGGCTGGCGTCGAGCCCTCGCGCGCATGCCCGGGCAGGTGCTCGGGAAGCCGGGCTGCCAGCGAGCGCAGCGCCAGGTCGGGGCTTTCGGACAGGCGCAGGCGCACGGGCGGGTCATAGGGGCCTTCGCGGCGTTTCAGCACCGACAGCTCGGAGGAGTGCGCCACCATGTAGCCCTGCGCATCGACCACGGCGATATGGCCATTGCCGCGCAGGGGCTCGTCGCGCAGAAAGCGGTTCATGCTGCTCAGCCGCACATCGGCGGCCAGCACGCCGGCCAACTGGCCGGACACACGCACCGCAGTGGCTGCGGAAATCGTGGCATCACCCCGGTCCCCCGTCACCGTGTAGATGGGCGACCAGTGCGGGCCGTCTTCGCGAATGGCGGGCTGGTACCAGGGACGCACGCGGGGGTCGTAGCCGGCAAGGCTGGACATGGGCGGGCCCGGCTGCAGTCCCTCGAAAATCTGCAAGGTTCCCTGGGTGCTGCGGTCCTGAAGAATCAGGCGGTAGTGGCCATCGGGCTCCAGCCGCACCCCCGTGTATTCGCCTTGCACGCCTCCAAAGCTCAACAGGCTGATCTGGTGGTGCTGGGCATAGAGCTCGGTGAATGAGCGTGTCAGATAGCCATAGATGGGCCGCAGGTCTCCGGGGGTGTAAAGCGCCTGCCGGGCCACGGTCTCGGCCAGGGCCTGCTGCACGCGCAGCGGAGTCTCCAGATAGTCGGCTAATTGGTGGCGCGTGGTGGTGGACAGGGAGTCGAGCAGCCGCAGACTTTCGCGATTGATGAGCTGGTCCACCTGGCGCTGCTGCCAAGCCGCCAATAGCCCGGCCGTGACCACAAACACCGCAATGAAGGGGGCCGTGACTGCCGTGCGAAGTGAGAGCCGAAAGGCGGGCATGCAGAGGTTTCCGTAGCGTGCGCCGGGCAGCCAAGGGCCGGGTCTGCCTGCGACAGCGGCCATTGTGCAGTGCCTCGGCAGCCTTTCGCGGCAGCTGTCGCCCCCTGTGCAGGAGCTCTCCCGTGGGTGATAGGAAAAATTGTCGATAAATGATTTTCAGTAGAAAAAATGAATAATGAACGGGCATTTGCCGCAACGCAAAGGCATGGTCAGTGCGTCTGCAATGCCTTCCATTGCGGCACTCCTTTTACATATCCGTTTACAAATTGATCTTCATTACATGTAGACATCACATGTAATGGTCGCTATGGTATCCGCATGGAACAAAAGACATCAGCCCACTACCAGCGTCTGCACCGGCAACGGCTGCGCGAGCAGGGGCTGGTGAAAAAGGAGGTCTGGATTCTTCCAGAGTACGGTGCTGCATTGCAGCAATTGGAAAAGCAAATGCGCGTGTCCGGCTTGCAACCGGATTCAATGGTTCTCATCCACAAGGGGGGCAGCATGGACAACAGCAGACAGGCATATCGGGATATTCACGCCTTGGCGGGCGATCTGCAGCAATCAACGCTGGTGCAGGGCGGCCGGCTCCATATCGAGGTGCTTGAAGGCGCGGACGCCAGTCTGCTCATCAGCCTGCCCGAATTCGGCGATCTGCCGGTCCACGTGGCCCTGTCGGGCGACCAGCTGGTGGTGGAGGCCTTTCTCTGGCCCGCCGACCAGGTGCACGACCGCGCCGGCCTCAACGAGCAGATGCTGCGCCTGCAAAAGCTGTTTCCCTTCACCACCATGGCGCTGGAACCCCAGGCCCATGGCGGCGAGGGCTATGTGATGTTCGCCGCCCTGCATGCCAGCAGCAGCGAGGGCGACATCATTTCCGAAATCCTCACCCTGGCCGACAGCGTCATCCAGGCCACCGAGGCGCTGGCCCACTATCTGACCCCTGCGCCGGTGCCCGCGCCAGTGCAGGCCTGAAGCCTGCCCGTTGAAGACACTGAGCCCCAAGGAGATCATCATGACCATCTGGAACAAGCTGGTGACCGCGTTGCGCGGCGCAGCGCACGAGGCCGGCGAGGCGGTGACCGACAGCCAGGCCCTGCGCATCCTGGACCAGGAAATCCGCGATGCCGACAGCGACCTGAACAAGTCCAAGGAAGCGCTGGCCGACATCATGGCCAAGCAAAAGCTGGCGGCCGGCAAGCTCAAGCAGACCCAGGAACGCATTGCCGAGTACGAGGGCTATGCCGTCAAGGCGCTGGACACCAGTGACGAGGCGCTGGCGCTGGAAGTGGCCGGCAAGGTCTCCGTGCTGGAGACGCAGCGCGACGAGGAGCAATCCCAGCTGGACGCCTACACGCAAAGCGTGGAGCAGCTGCGCGTGGCCATACAGACGGCGCAAACGCATATCAAGCGTCTCAAGCAGCAGGCCGACACCGTCAAGGCCACGGAAAGCGTGCAGCGCGCCCAGGCCACGGTGGCCGGCCGCTATGCAGGCTCGCAGACGCGCGTGCAAAGCGCGCTGGACTCGCTGGAACGCATCAAGCAAAAGCAGGCAGAGCGCGGTGCGCGCATGGAAAGCGCGGCCGAGCTGGCGCGCGACAGCAGCGAAGACGCGCTGGATGCCAAGCTGCGCGCCGCCGGCATCACGCCCCAGGCGGGCAATGCGCAATCGGTACTGGAACGCCTGAAGGCGCAGCGCGCAGCCGCTGGCGGAAAAAGCGCTTGATGCGCGGCCGTGGTCCGGGCAGGCCGCGTCGTGCCCGCCGTCCTGGCTGCCGGGTTTGAAGGGAGGAGATAAAACATGTCTGCATTCCTGCAATACGCGTTCGGCTTTCCGACCTTCATCTTCGGCGCTTTGCTGCTGTTCATGCTGCTGTACTGGCTGATCGCCATGCTGGGCCTGCTGGAGGTGGACTCGCTGGACCACTGGGTGCTGTTCGACGGCAGCGACCATGCGCACGGCGTGGAGCACTCGGCCAGCGCGCTGGCCGGGCTGCTGCTCAAGGTGGGCCTGGGCGGCATTCCGCTCACGGTCATCCTCACCGCGCTGTTCCTGCTGTCCTGGCTGGCTTCCTATGTGCTGTGCCATTTCGTGCCCATGCCCCAGGGCTGGACCCTGGTGAACCTGCTGACCGGCACCTTGGTGGCCGTGGCGGCTGCCGTGCTGGGCTTTGCCGCCACGGTGCTGGTGCTGCGCCCGCTGCGGGGCATCGTCAACAAGGTGGCGCCTGCAGAGGAGCCCAAGGTGCTGCTGGGCCGCACCGGCCTGGTGCGCAGCGCCGTGGTGGACGGCACGCAGGGCTACGGCAGCGTGGAGGACGGCGGCGCCGGCCTGAACGTGCAGATGCGCTCGCCCGAGCGCGCACTGGGCCGGGGCACCGAGATCGTGCTCATCGAGCACCTGCCCGAGCACAACGCCTGGCGCGTGGTCAGCAAGGCCGAGTTCGACGGCACCGAGCTGCCGCGCTAGCTCCAGGAATTTCCAGGAATTCCTTCCTATTCGTTCCCATTGATTCCCATTGGCCCGTGCGGCGGGCGCGGCCTTTGCGTTTTTCAGCGTTTTCACAGATAGCAATTCACAGGGGAGATTCGCATGAACATGAGCAACATGGAGTGGTACATCGTCGCCGGGGTGGTGATCGGTTCCGTCTTCGTCGTCATCCTCGGGCTGTTCGCCCTGGTCAAGGCCTTCTACATCAAGGTCCCGCAGGGCACGGCACTGATCATCAACGACACCACCTCGCAGCCCAAGGTCAAGTTCACGGGCGGCCTGGTGCTGCCGGTGATCCACAAGAAGGAATTCATGCAGATCTCGCTGCTGACGCTGGAGATCGACCGGCGCGGCAAGGAAGGCCTGATCTGCCGCGACAACATGCGCGCCGACATCACCGTGGCCTTCTACCTGCGGGTCAATGAAACGGCCGAGGACGTGCTCAAGGTGGCCAAGGCCATCGGCGTGGACCGGGCCTCGGACAAGACGGCCGTCAACGACCTGTTCAACGCCAAGTTCTCCGAGGCGCTCAAGACCGTGGGCAAGCAGATCGAGTTCGTGAAGCTGTTCGAGAACCGCCAGGATTTCCGCGACCAGATCATCCATGTCATCGGCAACGACCTCAACGGCTATGTGCTGGAGGACGTGGCCATCGACTATCTGGAGCAGACTCCCAAGTCCTCGCTGGACCCCAACAACATCCTGGATGCCGAAGGCATCCGCAAGATCACCGAGCTGACGGCCAACCAGAACATCGTCACCAACGAGCTCGAGCGCAACTCCGACCTGGCCATCACCAAGAAGAACGTGGAGACCAAGGAAGCCATGCTGGCGCTGGAGCGCCAGCAGGCCGACGCCGAGGCCCGCCAAAAGCGCGAGATCGCCACCATCCAGGCGCGCGAGCAGGCCGAGACCCAGAAGGTGCAGGAAGAAGAGCGCCTGAAGGCCGAGCAGGCCCGCATCCAGACCCAGGAGCAGCTGGACATCCGCGAGGAAAATCGCCAGCGCGAAGTGGCTGTGGCCCAGCAAAACCGTGAGCGTGCGGTGGTGATCGAGGTCGAGAAGGTCACGCGCGCCAAGGAGCTGGAGATCGTGGCCCGCCAGCGCGAGGTGGAGCTGCAGCGCATCGAGAAGGAAAAGGCCATCGAGGTCGAGAAGGCCAACATCGCCAACGTGGTGCGCGAGCGCGTGGTGGTGGAAAAGTCCGTGGCCCAGGAAGAGGAACGCATCAAGGAAGTGCGCGTGGTCTCCGAGGCCGAGCGCATGAAGCAGGTCACCGTGCTGACTGCCCAGGCCCAGGCCGAGGAAGACCTGGTGCGCCAGGTCAAGAAGGCGGAGGCCGAAGAGGCCGCCTCGCGCCACAAGGCCGTGGAAGTCACGACCATGGCCCAGGCCGAGCTGGAGGCGGCCAGCAAGACCGCCGAGGCCAAGAAGAAGCTGGCCGAGGCCATCGAGGTCGAGCGCGCCGCGCCCGGCCTGGCCGATGCCAAGGTGCGCGAAGTCACGGCCGCCGCCCTGGAAAAGGAAGGCCTGGCGCAGGCCAGGGTGATCGCCGAGAAGATGATGGCCGAGGCCAAGGGCCAGCAGGAAAAGGGCCTGGCCGAGGCGCGCGTCATCGAGGCCACGGCCGACGCCAACGAAAAGCAGGGCCTGGCCGATGCCAAGGTGCTGGAAGAACGCCTGCTGGCCCAGGCGCGCGGCGAGGCCCAGGTGGGCGCGACCAAGGCCTTGGTCACGCGCGACGTGGGCACGTCCGAGGCCGATGTGCTGCGCGACAAGCTCTTCGCCGAGGCCAAGGGCCTGACCGAGAAGTTCACCGCGCTGGCCTCGCTGTCCGACCAGGCGCGCTCGCATGAGGAGTTCCGCATGCAGTTGGAAAAGAATTTCGAGCAGGCGCTGGCCGCTATCGAAGCCAACAAGAGCGTGGCCAAGGACCAGTCCGAGGTGCTGTCGGCCGCGCTCAGCAAGGCCAACATCGACATCGTGGGGGGCGAGGGCGCCTTCTTCGACAACTTCGCCAAGGCGCTGTCCGTGGGCAAGGCCGTGGAAGGCGTGGCGGGCAAGAGCCCCATCGTGCAGGACCTGATCGGCAAGTTCCTCAGCGGCAAGGGCGGCGCATCGCTGCTCAACGCGCTGGGCGACGGCAAGGGCCTGCCGCCCACGCAGAGGGTCGACTGAACGGCCGACTGAACGGGGCGGCCGCCCGGCCGCTCCCTCCGCCGGCTGCCCAGCCTCCCGCATCCGCATCCGCCTTCGTCTTCGCCTGTCCGCCCGTCTGCCGGCCGGCAGGGAAAGGCGTGAATGGTCCCTGACAAGCGAAAGCCCGTGACGCCCATGTCCCAACCGTCCCCATCGTCCACACCGTCCTCACCGCCCCTCTCCCCCGACACTGCCGCCTCCGCCGTGGACCAGGCAGTCGCCAGCGGCGGCTCCTACGAAGTGCTGGCCAAGCGCCTGGACGGCCAGGGGCAGGCGCTGGAGGCGCTGGTGCGCCAGCTCAACGAGGAGCGGCTGGAGGAATTCGGCCGCAGCCAGATGGAAGTCATCGGGCGCATGCGCGTGCGCACCGAAAACAACTGCCTGGGCCGCGACATCGCCCAGGTCGGCGGCTACCTGCTGTTCGGCTACAACGTCTTCATGGGCCTGAAGCAGTCCACGCGCGTGGAAGACGTGTTCGGCCTGTATCGCCTGCACGAGGGAGAGCAGGGCTACGAAGTCACTCCCGTGGACCTCAAGGACAGTTTCCTGGGCATACAGAGCTTCGTGCAGGACTTCCAGGAGCTGTACGCCTACTACAAGAACACGCGGCTGATGCAGCTGGCCGTGCGCGACGGCAAGCTGCTGGCGAGCTTCCAGATCGGCGAGCGCCTGTCCGATGTGCGCGTGTTCCGCTGGTCCGTGCCCGTGGACGGCCAGCCCATACGCTACATAGACAACCGCGGCGAGCGCGACATCGAACTGCCTGCGCCCCATGACTTCGAATGGCAGCGCGCCGGGCGCGAGCAACTGGTGCAGGGGCGCCACCCGCACATCAACGTGCTGGACAAGGTCTTCGTCGAGACCCTGGGCGGCACGCTGACCATCAAGGTCGAGAACAACACCAACGACGGACTGGGCATCTACAGCGAGCCCGTGCAGGAGAAGAACCAGTCGCTGGACGACGCCGTGTTCGAGTACGCCGCCGTCGGCAGCCTGATCCTGCTGAAGATCCTGCCCTACCGCGAAGAGCAGTGGCGCTACCTGATCTTCAACACCGTCTCCCGCCAGGTGCTGCGCATGGATGCCATCGGCGCGGCCTGCATCCAGCTGCCGCAGGACCACGGCATCATCTTCCCGGGCGGCTACTACCTGCAAAGCGGGGAGAACCGCTCGTTCGAGCAGAACATGCAGGGCATGCGCTACCGGCGCAGCATCCGATCGCCCAACGGCGAGGACGTGCTCTACGTGTTCTACGAGCCCGAGAGCGGACGCATGGCGCTGTTCAAGTACAACCTGATCGAGCGCGCCCTGCAGCCGCCCATCATCGGCCACGGCCATGCGCGCATGGACGACGGGCGCATCGTCATCTTCGCGGCCGAGAGCAACGAAGCCTCGCGCGTGCACCCCATGCAGGTCTGGCGCACGCCCTTTGCCTCGGACGACTACGCGGCGCGCCAGCCGCAGCGCGACAGCTTCCTGGGCCGCATAGGCAATGCCGAGCTGGTCAGCGGCATCTCGGACCTGTACAGCGTGCGCAAGGAAATCGCGGCCACCGAGGTCTCGCTGCCGCGCTACGAGCGCCTGATCGACGCCGCGCGCCGCCTGTTCGAGCGCTACCACTGGCTGGGCGCGCCGCAGCTCAAGGGGGTGCACGAGACCCTGCTGGGCATCGTCGCCACGGGTGATGCGGTCATCGACGAGTACGAAAAGGTCGAGAGCATCCGCAATGCCTCGGCAAAGGCCATGGGCGAGGTGTCCGGCCGCCATGGCCGGTTGCTCAAGCAGTTGCGCCTGGCGGACTGGAAAGGCATTGGCGAATACGTGGATGCGCTCACCCAGCTGGGCCAGCTGCGCGGCCAGCTCATGGCCACGCGCGACCTGCGCTATGTGGACCAGGTCGCCATCGACACCATGGTGCAGGGCGTCAACGAGGCCCAGGCCGATGTCTCCCAGCGCACGGCCGCCTTCATTGCCACCGACGAGGCCATGCAGCCCTATGCCGAGCAGCTGCAGGCGCTGGACCAGGCTGCGCAGGCGGCAGCCACGGTGGCGCAGATCAACGAGCCGCTGGCGCGCATGGCCGACATGGCGGCTGCGCTGGACATGCTGTCCGAGCTGATGGGCAGCCTGTCCATCGACGACGCCACGCAGCGCACCCAGGTGGTGGACCGCATCTCGGCCGTCTATGCGCGCCTGAACCAGGTGCGTGCACGCGCCGAGCAGCGCAGGTCGGGCCTGGGCGGCGCCGAGAACGTGGCCCAGTTCGCGGCCCAGCTGGCGCTGTTCTCGCAAAGCATCGTCAGCGCCCTGGGCCTGGCGCAGACGCCCGAGAAATGCGACGAGCAGCTGGCGCGCCTGCTGGTGCAGCTGGAGGAAATCGAAAGCCGCTTCGGCGAGCACGAGCAGTTCCTTGGCGACATCATGGCCAAGCGCGAGGAGGTGCTGGAGAGCTTCGAGGCGCGCCGCCAGTCGCTGCAGGACGAGCGCCAGCGCAAGGCGCAAGGCGTGCTGGACGCGGCCCTGCGCATCGTGCAGAGCCTGCCCAAGCGCACCGAGAAACTGGCCAGTGCCGACGCGCTGCATGCGTTCTTTGCAGGCGATCCGCTGATCGGCAAGCTCAAGGAGTTGTCCCAGCGCCTGCGAGAGCAGCTGCACGACCCGGTCAAGGCCGACGATATCGACGGCCGCGTCAAGAACCTGCGCGACCAGGCGTTTCGCGCGCTGCAGGACCGCAGCGAGCTGTACGAAGGCGGCGGCGCCATCATCCGCCTGGGCCGCCACCGCTTCAGCGTGGGCAACCAGGAACTGGACCTGACCCTGCTGCCGCGCAACGGCGCTTTGTTCCTGCACCTGGTCGGCACCGAGTATTTCGAGCCCGTGGACAACCCCGAGCTGGCCGCTTTGCAGGCCTACTGGGATGCCTCCACGCCGGCCGAATCGACAGACTTCTATCGCGGTGAATACCTGGCCCTGGAAGTGGTGCAGGCCGCACGCCAGCGCCGCGACGGCTGGAGCGAGACCCGGCTGGCCCAGTTGCTGCCCGACGAGGCGGCACTGACCCAGGCCATCCGCGAATTCTCCGCGCCGCGCTACCGCGAAGGCTATGAGCGCGGTATCCACGACCATGATGCGGCCCGCATCCTGCAGGTACTGCTGCCCCTGCGCGATGCCGCCGGCGTGCTGCGCTTTGCGCCCGGTGCCCGCGCGCTGGCCCTGCTGTTCTGGAGCGCACATGCCCAGGTGCAGCAGCCGCAGCTGGCTGCCGCCATGGCGCAGTGGCCGCTGCGCGCCCAGCAGGCCCAGGCCATGCAGCAGATGTTCGGCAGCGAGGCCGAACAGCTGAGCCTGCGCGCCGACATTGCCGAGCGCCTGCGCGCCTATGCCGACGAGCGGGGCCTGCTGCGCGACCTGCTGCCAGGACAGGCGGCGCCCGCAGACAGCGATATCGACAGCCTCATCCACGGCGCCGCCGACTACCTGCAGGCCGAGCTGGCGCAAAAGGCCGTGCGCTTTTCCTTCTCCAGCTACAGCCAGTCGGCCATTGCCACACTGCAGGCCGCCGTGCAGCAGCAGGCCCAGCCGCTGCAGCGCTGGGAGGAAATGCAGGCCTACTGGCAGGGCGAGGATCGGCACGACAAGCCTTTGGCGCCGCTGGACCAGCGCTGGCGCAGCGCGCTGCACTGGCTGCAGACCGCCTGCCGCGCGCTGGACGACGGGCAAGGGCAGGCCTGGCTGGCCTATTGCGGCGAAGCCGCCGCCTGGCTGTGCTGCGCCGGCCCACTGCCCTGCAAGGTCAGCAATGTGGACCTGCGCCATGAAGTGCCGGGCCTGCTGGGCCAGCATCCGCGCATTGCGGACGGCCGCATGTGGCTGCAGATCGACGACCTGGGCCAGCGCGCCGCGCGCCATTTCCGCAGCTTTGTCCCCGAATTCGGCCGCTACCAGGCGCTGCGCCAGCAGCTGCTGCAGGACTGGCGCTCGCGCGTGCGGGTGGACGAATTCAAGGCCCGGCCGCTGTCGTCCTTTGTGCGCAACCGGCTCATCAAGGAGATCTACCTGCCCGTGATCGGCGACAACCTGGCCAAGCAGATCGGCGTGGCTGGCGAGAACAAGCGCACCGACCAGATGGGGCTGCTGATGATGATCTCGCCGCCCGGCTACGGCAAGACCACGCTGATGGAGTACGTGGCCAACCGCCTGGGCCTGATCTTCATGAAGATCAACGGCCCGGCGCTGGGCCACTCCGTGCGCTCGCTGGACCCGGCCCAGGCGCCGGACGCCACGGCGGCCAAGGAGCTGGAAAAGCTCAACCTGGCGCTGGAGATGGCTAACAACGTGATGCTGTACATCGACGACATACAGCACACGCACCCCGAGTTCCTGCAGAAATTCATCTCGCTGTCGGACGGCACGCGCCGCATCGAGGGCGTGTGGAAGGGCCAGACCCGCACCCACGACATGCGCGGCAAGCGCTTTTGCGTGGTCATGTCGGGCAATCCGTACACCGAGTCGGGCGAGGTCTTCAAGATCCCCGACATGCTGGCCAACCGTGCCGACATCTACAACCTGGGCGATGTGCTGGGCGGCATGCAGGAGGTGTTCAAGCTCAGCTATATCGAAAACAGCATGACCTCGAACGCCGTGCTGGCGCCGATGGCCACGCGCAGCCTGCAGGACCTGTACCTGCTGCTGGACAAGGCGCAGGGCAGGGATGTCTCGGGCAACGCGCTGTCGCACGACTATTCATCGGCCGAGTTGCGCGAGATCGAGGCCGTGCTGGCCCGCATGGTGCAGGTGCGCGAGCTGGTGTTCAAGGTCAACCAGCAGTACATCCAGAGCGCCGCGCAGGACGACGGCTACCGCACCGAGCCGGCCTTCAGGCTGCAGGGCAGCTACCGCAACATGAACAAGCTGGCCGAAAAAATCACCCCGGTGATGAACGACCAGGAAATGCAGCAGATGCTGGCCGACCACTACCAGGGCGAAGCGCAGATGCTGACCACGGGCGCCGAGGAGAACCTGCTCAAGCTCGCCGAGCTGCGCGGGCAGATGAGCGACGAGGACAGCGCCCGCTGGCAGCAGATACGCCAGCAGTTCCTGCGCCGCCAGGCCGCAGGCGGCGCCAATGCCGACGCCGCCACGCGCGTGACGGCGCAGCTGGTCGATCTGGTCGCCGCCACGCGCGAGGTGGCCCAGTCGGTGGCCCAGCCCCAGCAGCAGGCGATGCAGGAAGGCGCCGCTGAACAGTCCCAGCTCCTGCAAGCGCTGCAGGCACTGCTGGCCCGGCTGCTGCAGACGCAAAGCGCCGCAGGCGACTCGCTGCACGGCATACGCGAGCTGATGGCGCAAAGGGCGGCCAGCGAGCCCGCCAGCACCCAGGCCGGCACCCCGTCAGAGGTGCAGGCCGCCCAGGACCGTCAGGCCCTGGTCCACATGCTGGGCCAACTGCTGACCCGGTCGCTGGCCCAGTCCCTGGAGCCCGTGGTCACGCACCTGGACCAGGCCCGCCGCCAGCAGCTGGGCCTGCACCGCGTGCTGATGCAGGTGGCCACGCGCATGCAGGAGCAGATCGATGCCCAGCGCGCGGGCCGCCCCGTGCCGGCTGCGGGCGCCATACGCTCCGAGGAAATCGACAAGGCCTTCGAGCGCATGCAGCGCGGCGACGTGCCGCCTGCGGCCTAGGCGCTACGCCGGGGCAAAGCCGGGGCAAAACCGGGGCAGGGCACATCGGCAAAGGCTGGGGCGCCTTGCTGGCGCTGCCTTTGCATGGGCCGGGGGCCCTCGCACGTCTGCATGCGCTGATCCGTCATCGGACAACCCGATGTCCCGGACGTTGGACCATCACCTACAACCCGGGGCGCGTCCCGAACCGATGCTTGGAGTGGCGTGTCCGCAGCAGTGCGCACGCCCCACGAAGAGCCAACACGATGGACGCCCCATGGAACACAACACCCAGCTTTCCGTTTCGCGTAGGGACCTGCTGATTGCAGGTGCCTCCACGGCTGCGGCAACGGCCGTGCCCCGATCGGCCGGCGCGCAAGTGCAGCCTCCCTCCATCCCCGAAGGGGTCCAGCTGCCCGTCACCCTGCAAGTCAACGGCAAGGAACACCGCCTGGACCTGGACACCCGCACCACGCTGCTCGACGCCCTGCGCGAGCATCTGCACCTGACCGGCACCAAGAAAGGCTGCGACCATGGCCAGTGCGGGGCCTGCACGGTGCTGGTCAATGGCCGTCGCGTGGTGTCCTGCCTGAGCCTGGCCGTGATGAACCAGGGCGCCGCCGTGACCACCATCGAAGGTCTTGGCACGCCGCAATCCCCGCATGCCATGCAGGCCGCCTTCGTGCGGCACGACGGTTTCCAGTGCGGCTACTGCACGCCGGGGCAGATCTGCTCGGCCGTGGGCATGCTCGACGAGATCCGGCAAGGCATGCCCAGCCATGCCAGCGAAGACATCGTGGCCCAGCCCCTGGTGTCGGCCCATGAACTGCGTGAACGCATGAGCGGCAACCTGTGCCGCTGCGGGGCGTATTCCAACATCGTCGATGCCATCACCGAAGTGGCGGGGGAGGGGCGCACATGATTGCCTTCACCTACGAACGCGCCCAATCCCCCGCGCAGGCTGCCGCCGCCGTGGCGGCCCGGCCGGGCGCCCGCTTCATCGCCGGGGGCACGAATCTGCTGGACCTGATGAAGCTGCAGATAGAAACCCCCGTGCATCTGGTCGATGTGAACGGCACCGGCATGGATACCGTGGAGTCCACCGCGCAAGGCGGGCTGCGGATTGGCGCATTGGTGCGCAACAGCGACCTGGCCGCCCATGTGCGCGTGCGCCGCGACTACGGCGTGCTGACGCGCGCCCTGGTGGCCGGCGCCTCGGGCCAACTGCGCAACATGGCCACCACAGGCGGCAATCTGCTGCAGCGCACGCGCTGCCCGTATTTCTACGACACCAATATGCCGTGCAACAAGCGCGTGCCGGGCAGCGGCTGTTCGGCCATTGCCGGCGTGAGCCGCCAGCATGCGGTGATCGGCGGCAGCGAGGCCTGCATTGCCACCCATCCCAGCGACATGGCCGTGGCGCTGCGCGCGCTGGACGCCACGGTGGAAACCGTCCAGGCCGACGGCAAGGCCCGCGTCATCCCCATTGCCGACTTCCACCGGCTGCCCGGCAGCACGCCGCATGTAGAGACGGCCTTGCAGGCCGGCGAACTGATCACCTCCGTCACCCTGCCGCCGCCGCCGGGCGGCACGCACATCTATCACAAGGTGCGTGACCGCGCTTCCTATGCGTTTGCGCTGGTGTCTGTGGCCGCCATCGTGCAGCGCGACGGCAGCGGGCGCGTGGCCCTGGGCGGCGTGGCGCACAAGCCGTGGCGTCTGGAGGCTGCCGAAGCGTTGA
The DNA here is from genome assembly GCF_043104645.1 of Delftia sp. WSY_12. NCBI lineage: Bacteria > Pseudomonadati > Pseudomonadota > Betaproteobacteria > Burkholderiales > Comamonadaceae > Delftia > Delftia sp. WSY_12. The sequence continues at coordinate 5,035 of NZ_JBICKW010000006.1, read as the reverse complement.
TGCCGCAGGGCGCCAAGGCCGTCACCGACCGCCTGCTGGCAGGCGCCCGGCCCACGCACGACAACGCCTTCAAACTCACGCTGGCCGAGCGCACGCTTGCCTCCGTGCTGGACCAGGCCAGGAACTGACGCCATGAAATTCGACACCCCCGCAACGGTCAACCCCATTGACCAGCTCAAGATCATCGGCCAGCCGATGAACCGCATCGACGGCCTGCTCAAGACCACCGGCACGGCGCCGTATGCCTATGAGCGGCATGACGTGGTCCAGCACCCGGCCTATGGCTATGTGGTGGGTTCGGCCATCGCCAAGGGCCGCATCCGCAGCATCGGGCTGGCGCAGGCAAGCCGCGCGCCCGGCGTGCTCGCCATCGTCACGGCACAGACCGCTGGCAAGCTGGGCCAGGGCAAGATGAATACCGCGCCGCTGCTGGCAGGCCCCCAGGTGGCCCACTACCACCAGGCCGTGGCCCTGGTGGTGGCGGAGACCTTCGAGCAGGCGCGCGCTGCCGCGCAGCTGGTCCGTGTGGACTACGAACCCGTGGCTGGCGCCTATGACCTGGCCAAGGCCAAGGACTCCGCCGTGCCACCCGACAGCATCAATGGCGATGCGCCGGATACGGCCATTGGCGATTTCGAGGGCGCCTTCGCTTCGGCCCCCGTGAAGGTGGACGCCACATACACCACGCCCGACCAGTCGCACGCCATGATGGAGCCCCATGCCACGCTGGCCGCATGGAAGGGCGACCAGCTCACGGTATGGACCTCGAACCAGATGATTGCCTGGGGCCAGGGCGAGCTGGCAAAGACGCTGGGCATTCCCAAGGACAAAGTGCGCCTGGTCTCGCCATTCATTGGCGGCGGTTTTGGCGGCAAGCTGTTCCTGCGGGCCGATGCGCTGCTGGCCGCGCTGGGGGCCCGCGCGGCAGGCCGGCCCGTCAAGGTCGCACTGCAGCGCCCGCTGATGGCCAACAACACCACGCACCGCCCGGCCACCATCCAGCGTGTGCGCATCGCGGCAGGGCGGGACGGCAGGATCACCGCCATCGGCCATGAAAGCTGGTCGGGAGACCAGACCGGAGGATCGGCGGACGGTGCCGTGGACCAGACCCGCCGCATGTATGCCGGCACCCATCGCATGACCGCCACGCGCCTGGCCGTGCTGGACCTGCCCGAGGCCAATGCCATGCGTGCCCCGGGCGAGGCCACGGGGCACATGGCACTGGAGGTTGCCATGGACGAGCTGGCGGAAAAGCTCGGCATCGATCCCGTGGAGCTGCGCATCCGCAACGACACCCAGGTGGTGCCGGACAGCGGCAAGAAGCCGCAAGCCAAGGCGAAGGAAGGCACCCCTGCCCAGGAGCACAAGCCGTTTTCCCGGCGTGAATTCGTGCAGTGCCTGCGCACGGGCGCCGAGCGCTTCGGATGGAGCCAGCGCAATCCCCAGCCGGCCCAACGACGCGAAGGGCGCTGGCTGATCGGCCTGGGCATGGCCGGCGCCTACCGTGGCGCGCCTGTCATGAAGTCCGCCGCCCGCGTGCGCCTGGACAGGCAGGGCATGCTCACCGTGGAAACCGACATGACCGACATCGGCACGGGCAGCTACACCATCATTGCCCAGACGGCGGCCGAGATGCTGGGCCTGCCGCTGCAGCAGGTGCGCGTGCGGCTGGGCGATTCCGGCTATCCCGTCTCGGCCGGTTCGGGCGGGCAATGGGGTGCGGCCAGTGCCACCTCCGGCGTCTATGCCGCCTGCGTGAAGCTGCGCGAGGCCGTGGCGCGCAAGCTGGGCATGGACCCGGCGACGGCCGAATTCTCGGATGGGCATGTGCAGGCGGGCGGCAAGCGCCGGGCCCTGGCCAGCGCTGCCGGCGACGCCGACCTGACGGCCGAGGATGCCATCGAATTCGGCGTGCTCGACAAGAAGATGCAGCAGTCCACCTTTGGCGCGCACTTCGTGGAGGTCGCCGTGGACGCATTCACTGCCGAAGTCCGCGTGCGCCGCATGCTGGCCGTTTGCGCGGCCGGCCGCATCCTCAATCCCAAGACGGCCCGCAGCCAGGTCATCGGCGCCATGACCATGGGCGTGGGAGCGGCCCTGATGGAAGAGCTGGCCGTGGACACGCGACTGGGCTATTTCGTCAACCATGACCTGGCAGGCTACGAGGTGCCCGTGCATGCCGACATCCCGCACCAGGAAGTGATCTTTCTGGACGAGGTCGATCCCATGGCCTCGCCCATGAAAGCCAAAGGTGTGGGCGAGCTGGGTATCTGCGGCGTGAGCGCAGCCATTGCCAACGCCATCCACAACGCCACGGGCGTGCGGGTGCGCGACTACCCGATCACGCTGGACAAGCTGCTGGCAGGACTGGGGAAGCTGGCATGAGAGGGGACTGCACCTGAGGCAGCCCGCTCAGGCCCTGGATTCTTGATGAACGAAGGCCGGTCACCTCTGGGTGGCCGGCCTTTTTGCATGTGGCCATCAATAGAACGCATAGCTTGCGCGTCCGTCGGCATTGGCCTGGAAAGGCTGGCGTGGAGATACTTTTTGCACTGGGGAATGTCGGCGCTGTGCGCTCCGAATGCAGGCCGCCCCCAGTTTTCCCACAAAAGAACCTGGCCTGGGCGCAAAGCGCCTGCCAGGGCAAAGAGACAACCTGCTCCGACAAGGACTTGTATGAAAGATATCCGCAAGACGATGGACGAGGGCGCCATGGCGCCGTTCCAGTGGCTGGCCGTGGCCATCTGCACCCTGCTCATCATGCTGGACGGCTTCGATGTGCTGGTGATGGCCTTCACCGCCTCGGCCGTCGCTGCCGAATGGAAGCTCAACGGGGCGCAGCTGGGCGTGCTGTTCAGCGCCGGTCTGATCGGCATGGCCCTGGGCTCGCTGTTCCTGGCGCCCGTGGCCGACCGCCGCGGCCGGCAACCCATCATCGTGCTGTGCCTGGTGCTGGTGTCCGTGGGCATGCTGCTGTCTGCGGCAGCGCGCAGCCATGTCGAGCTGGCAGCCCTGCGCGCCATGACGGGCGTGGGCATTGGCGGCATGCTGGCCAGCGTGGGGGTGATCACCTCGGAGTATTCATCGAACAAATGGCGCAGCACGGCGATTGCGCTGCAGGCCACGGGTTATCCGATTGGCGCCACGCTGGGCGGGCTCATGGCCGCCTGGCTGCTGGCACACCATGGCTGGCGCTCGGTCTTCGTGTTCGGCGGCCTGGCCACGGCGCTGATGGTGCCCATCGTGCTGTGGCGGCTGCCGGAGTCGGTGGACTTTCTGTTGGGCCGCCGCCCGGCACGTGCGCTGGAAAAGCTCAACCGGCTGATGGCGCTGATGGGCCATCCTGCCTTGCTGCAGCTGCCTGTACAGGCCGGCGGCGAAGTCCGGCAGGGCAACACCGTGGCTGCCCTGTTCAGGAACGGCCTGGCGCGCCCCACGCTGATGCTCTGGGCCGGCTTCTTCCTGCTGATGTTCAGCGTCTATTTTTCGCTGAGCTGGACGCCCAAGCTGCTGGTGCAGGCCGGCCTGTCGGCACAGCAGGGCGTGACGGGCGGCGTGCTGCTCAACCTGGGAGGCATTGCCGGCGGCAGCCTGTTCGGCCTGCTGGCAGTGAAGGTGAGGCTGCGGCATCTGGCCATGGGCAGCCTGCTGCTGAATGCCTTGTTCACCGCGCTGTTCGGCCTGGCCTCGGCCAGCCTGGGCTGGGCGTTTGCCGCGGCGGTAGGCGTGGGCGTGTTCCTGTTCGCCTCCATGGCCGGGCTGTACGGGCTGGTGCCGGCCACCTATCCGGCCCAGGTGCGCGCCACCGGCATGGGCTGGGCCATAGGCATTGGGCGCATAGGCGCCATCGTGGCGCCCACCATGGCCGGCCTGCTGCTGGACGGTGGCTGGCAGCCCGCCTCGCTGTACTACGTCTTTGCCTTGCCGCTGATTGCCGCTGCGCTGGCCGTGTGGGCCACTGGCGCCGGCCGCACCCTGGCGCCGATGGGTGGCGCGCTGCGAGCGCCTGGTGCTTGATCCTTGAACCCCTATCCGTGAGCACGCGCCCGAGCGCCCGAGCGCCCGAGCGCTCAAGCGCAGGAGAAACACTTCCATGGCATTGGACAAACCCTATCTCGACGTACCGGGAACCACGGTCTTCGACGCCGAGCAATCCCGCCAGGGCTACTGGCTCAACCAGTTCTGCATGTCGCTGATGAAGGCCGAGAACCGCGAGCGCTTTCGGGCTGACGAGCGCGCCTATCTGGGCGAATGGGCCATGACGGCCGAGCAAAGACAGGCCGTGCTGGACCGCGACCTGAACCGCTGCATTGCGCTGGGCGGAAACATCTACTTCCTCGTGAAGATCGGCGCCACCGACGGCGTCAGCGTGCAGAACATGGTCTCGACCATGAGTGGCATGAACGAGGAGGACTACCGCCAGATGATGCTGGGCGGCGGACGCAGCATCAATGGAAACCGCTACCTGCATGAGCAGGAACGACAGGAAAAAGGCAACTGACATGGCGCGCATCACCGCATCCGTCTACACCTCGCATGTGCCCGCCATCGGCGCGGCCATGGACCTGGGCAAGGCGGGCGACCCCTATTGGCAGCCGCTGTTCAAGGGCTTCGGGCACTCGCGCCAATGGCTCAAGGACAACAGGCCCGACGTGATCTTCCTGGTCTACAACGACCACGCGACCGCGTTCAGCCTGGACTTCATTCCGACGTTTGCCATCGGCACGGCCGCTGAATACCAGCCCGCCGACGAAGGCTGGGGCCCGCGCCCCGTGCCCAAGGTCGTCGGCCATCCGGAGCTGGCCAGCCACATTGCGCAGTCGGTGATCCAGCAGGACTTCGACCTGACCATCGTCAACAAGATGGACGTGGACCACGGCCTGACCGTGCCGCTGTCGCTGATGTGCGGCGAGCAGGACGCGCGCACGGGCGCCTGGCCCTGCCCGGTGATTCCGTTTGCCGTCAACGTGGTGCAGTACCCCGTGCCGTCGGGCCAGCGTTGCTTCAACCTGGGCCGCGCCATCCGCCGCGCCGT
>NZ_JBICKW010000063.1:0-39856 GCF_043104645.1 Delftia sp. WSY_12 | reverse complement strand
AAGCGGGTGACGATGCCGTCGATGAAGCGCCTGCCGCCGCCCTGGGTTTCAATTTCTATGGTGGCGTTTTTGCCCAATAGGGCCTTGGGATCGATGCTTTCGCTTTCGCTGAGCATTTCCACATCGAGGCTGAAGAGCTGGCTGATGTTTTCCTGGCCGCGCAATTCACGGAAATGCAGCTGCTCGCCCAATGGCGTGTGGATGGTGACTCGGCGTGTCATTGGTGCTCTCGCCCTGTGGGGGCGCCCTCCCGATCTTTCGATACGGAAAGATCATGGAAGAATGAGCCGCTCTATGGAAATTCCAATTTCTGCCAAAAAATAGGATTGCCAAAAGGAAAATTGCCGCTTCTCCCACTCGGATCGGGCTTGGGAAAAGCCTAGGACAAGCGGCCGGAGCAAGGGCCTTCATGATGTGCAGCCGCCACACATCGCCCCGGCTGGCCGCCCCCGGATCAGGGCGCCGCACGCCCGCGCAGCCGCTCAGGGGTTCAAAGAGTCCTTCCGATGATCTCCTTCATGATCTCGTCGCTCCCCCCGTAGATCCGCCCTATGCGCGCATCGGTCCAGGCGCGGCCGATCTGGTATTCGGTCATGTAGCCGTAGCCGCCGTGCAGTTGCAGGAATTCGTCGAGCAGGCGGTTTTGCAGCGCCGTGGCATTGAGCTTGACCATGGCGGCCCGGTCGGGCGCGAGCGCGCGGCGCAGGTGCAGGGCGATGCAGTCGTCCACGAAGACGCGCAGCATGGTGGCCTGGGCCTTGGCCTCGGCCAGCTTGAAGCGCGTGTTCTGGAAGTCGAACACCGGCTGGCCGAAGGCCTTGCGCTCGCGCGTGTAGGCAATGGTCTTGTGCAAAAAGGCCTCGATGGAGGCGGCGGCGCGCACGGCCACCACCAGGCGTTCCTGGGCCAGTTCGTGCATCAGATACCTGAAGCCCGCGTTCTCCTCGCCCAGCAGGTGGTCGGCCGGCACGCGCACGTTGTCGAAGAACAGCTCCGAGGTGTCCTGCGCCATGAGGCCGATCTTCTCGAGCTTGCGGCCCTTGGAGAAGCCGGGCATGCCGTCCTCGACCACGATCAGGGACACGCCCTTGGCACCCATCTCGGGCGCGGTCTTGGCGACGACGATGACCAGCTCCGAATTGATGCCGTTGGTGATGAAGGTCTTCTGGCCGTTGAGCACGTAGTGGTCGCCCTCGCGCCGCGCCGTGGTGCGCACGGACTTGAGGTCGCTGCCCGCGCCGGGCTCGGTCATGGCGATGGCGCCGATCAGCTCGCCTGCGGCCATGCGCGGCAGCCAGCGGTCCTTCTGCACCTTGCTGCCATAGGCATGGATGTAGGGCGCGACGATGTCCGAATGCAGCGGAAAGCCCAACCCGCTGGCGCCCGTGCGCGCGATCTCCTCCAGCAGCACGGCCGCATGGCCGAAGTCGCCGCCGCCGCCATAGGGCTCGGGCAGCATGGGGTTGAGCAGGCCTTCGCGCCCGGCCTTGCGCCAGACCTCCTTGGGCACGATGCCCTGGCGCTCCCATTCGGCATGGTGGGGGACGATCTCGCGCTCGAAGAAGCGGCGGGCCTGCTCGCGGAACTGTTCATGGTCTTCGCGGTAGACGGAGCGCTCGGTCAGGTCTTGCATGGGTCGGTATCCGGTGGTTGTCGGTGAGGAAAGACGGGGAAGGGCCGTTCAGGCGCTGCGCAGGTTGAAGCCCGCGTGGGGCTGCTCGCGCAGCCTGTCCTTGAGCACGCGGCGCAGCAGCTTGCCCGTGGGCAGGCGCGGCAGCTCGTCCACGAACTGCAGGCGCTGCGGGCGCTTGAGGCGCGACAGCGTGGCGCCGGCCTCGGCGACGATGGCGTGCGCCATCTCTGCACTGGCCGCATGGCCCTGGCGCAGCACGACCACGGCCATGGGCTGCTCGCCGAAGTCGGGCTCGGGCACGCCGACCACGGCCACCTCCTGCACGGCCGGGTGCGTGGCCAGCGCGTTCTCTATTTCCTGCGGATAGAGGTTGACGCCGCCCGACAGGATGAGGTCGGCCCGCCGGTCGCTGAGAAAGAGGTAGCCCTCCTCGTCCACATGGCCCAGGTCGCCATAGGTGGCCCAGCCGCGCTCGTCTATGGCCTCGCGGGTCTTGGCGGGGTCGTTGAGGTAGGCGAAGGGCGCCACGTCCGAGAAGAACACGCGGCCGATCTGGCCCGCAGGCAGCTCCTGCCCGTCGTCGCCCACGATGCGCAGCCGACCGTAGCTGGCGCGGCCCACGGAGCCTGGGCGCCGGCGCCATTCGGCGGAGTTGATCAGGGTGATGCCGCAGCCTTCGGAGCCTGCGTAGTACTCCAGCAGGATGTCGCCCCACCAGTCCAGCAGCGCCTGCTTGACGGCCACCGGGCAGGGCGCGGCCGCATGGATGGCGCAGCGGTGGCTGGACAGGTCATAGCCGTGCCGCACCTCCTCGGGCAGCTGCAGCAGGCGGCCCAGCATGGTCGGCACCCATTGGCTGTGGGTGATGCGGTAGCGCTCGATCATCGCCAGCGCCTGCTGTGCGTCGAAGCGCGCCGTGATCACCACCGCGCCGCCGCCGTCCAGCGTGCGCAGGCAGTAGCGCAGCGGCGCTGCGTGGTACAGCGGCGCGGGCGAGAGGTAGACCGTGTCGGCGTCAAAGCCCATGTTGCGCTGCCAGGCCAGGAATTCGGGGTCGGCCTGCGTGCGGTAGAGCGCCGCCGGCAGCGCCTTCTTGATCCCCTTGGGCCGGCCTGTGGTGCCCGAGGAGTACAGCAGGTCGCGCCCCAGCGGACGGCCTGACAGGTCGATGGGCGCGGGCGCCTGCGCACGCCAGGCGGCCAGGGCATCGGCCAGCGACGGCAGGCCCGTGGATGCGCAGTCTCCGTCCACCGAATGCACGGAGGCGGCCAGTTCGGCCGGCAGCTGCGCCGCCGTGGCGGCCGAGGCAAAGACATGGCGCGCCCCGCTGTCGCCCAGGATGTAGGCCACCTCGGGCGCCGTCAGGTGGGTGCTGATGACCACCGTGTACAGGCCCGCCAGGCGCGCGGCCAGCACCAGCTCCAGGATCTCCACGCGGTTTTCCATCAGCACGGCCACCGTGTCGCCGGCCGCCAGGCCCTGCCCCGCCATCCACTGCGCCACTTCGCGCGAGCGCTGCGCCAGCGCGCCCGCCGTGTGCTGCTGGCCGCTGTCGCCCATGGTCAGCGCAACGCGGTCGGGCCGGGCATCGGCCCAGCTGTGAAAGTCATGCACGCCTGTCTCCTTTGCTTTTTTGAATCCGCCGTCTCGAATTCATCGGGTTTCAGCAAGTATTTTTGTTTGCGCGCGGTTTTTCATCCGGGAAAACGCTTTGTTCAATGCAAATTTCGAGACTTATCATTCATTTCATGAACCTCCAGTCTCATTAAATCCGCATGAACACTCCCGTCATCGTCGATGCCATCCGCAGTCCCATGGCCCGGGCCAAGCCCGATGGCGCCCTGGCCCAACTCCACCCCGTCGATCTGCTCAGCCAGGTGCTGGAGCAGCTCGTGCAGCGCAACCGCATCGACCCCGGCGCGGTGGACGATGTGATCACCGGCTGCGTGAGCCAGGCTGGCGAGCAGGCCGGCACGCCGGGCCGCCTGGCCTGGCTGGCCGCAGGCCTGCCGGCCCATGTGCCGTCCACCACCATCGACCGCAAGTGCGGCTCCAGCCAGCAGGCCGTGCACTTTGCCGTGCAGGCCATCATGTCGGGCACGCAGGACATGGTGATCGCCTGCGGCGTGGAGTCCATGAGCCGCGTGCCCATGGGCAGCTCGCGCATGGGGCAGAACACCACGGGCGCGCGCTTCGATGCGCGCTTTGCGCCGGGGCTGGTGGGCCAGGGCGTGTCGGCCGACCTCGTGGCCGCGCGCTGGGGCCTGGGCCGCGAGGAACTGGATGCCTATGCCGCGCGATCGCACCAGCGCGCCCATGCGGCCCAGTCGGCCGGGCACTTCGAGCGCGAGATCGTGGGCATCACCACGCCTGCCGGCCTCGTCACGGCCGACGAGACCATCCGCCCGGCCACCACGGCGCAGAAGCTGGGCGCGCTCAAGGCCGTGTTCCAGAACGACGAGCTGTCGGCGCGCTTTCCGCAGATCCGCTGGCACACCACGGCGGGCAATGCCTCGCAGATGACCGACGGCGCCAGCGCCATGCTGCTGATGAGCGAGAAGCGCGCCCAGCAGCTGGGCCTGCGCCCGCGTGCGCGCTTCGTGGCGCTGGACGTGGTGGGCGACGATCCGCTGTACATGCTCACGGCCCCCATTCCCGCCACGCGGCGCGTGCTGGCCAAGGCCGGCATGCGGCTGGAGCAGATGGACCACTGCGAGATCAACGAGGCCTTCGCCTCCGTGCCGCTGGCCTGGCTGAAAGAGCTGAGGGAACTGGGCGCAGACCCCGAGCGGCTGAACCCGCGCGGCGGCGCCATCGCCCTGGGCCATCCGCTGGGGGCCTCGGGCATCCGCCTGATGACCACCATGCTGCACGCGCTGGAGGACAGCGGCGCGCGCTACGGCCTGCAATCCATGTGCGAGGCCGGCGGCATGGCCAACGCCACCATCATCGAACGCCTGTGAGCCAGGCACGGGAGACACATCCATGCAACTGCAAGAGAACATGACGGCCCTGGTGACGGGCGGCGTATCAGGCCTGGGCGAGGCATCGGCCCAGGCGCTGCTGGAGCGCGGCCTGAACGTGGTGGTGGTGGACCTGAACGAGGACCGCGGCGCGGCCATGGTGGACGCAGCCCGCCAGCGCCACGGCAGCCGCCTGCGCTTCGTGAAGGCCGACGTGGCCGACGCCGACCAGATGGCCGCCGCCATTGCCGCCGCCGAGGACTTCGGCGAGTTCCGCGCCCTGGTGCACTGCGCGGGCGTGGGCGGGCCGCTGCGGCTGGTGGAGAAGGACGGCAGCCCCGGCTCGCTGGACAAGTACACGGGCATCGTCCGCGTGAACCTGATCGGCACCTTCAACACGCTGCGCCTGGCCGCCGCCAGCATGGCGCGCAACGAGCCCGTGCAAGGCGAGCGCGGCGCCTGCGTGCTCACGGCCTCGGTGGCGGGCTACGAGGGGCAGATCGGCCAGATTCCCTATGCGTCGGCCAAGGCCGGCATCATCGGCATGACCATCGTCGCCGCGCGCGACCTGGCCACGCGCATGATCCGCGTGTGCACCATTGCGCCGGGCCTGTTCGACACGCCCATCCTGGCCAAGCTGCCCGACAACATCCGCCAGTCGCTGGCCGCCTCCGTGCCCAACCCCGCACGCCTGGGCCACCCGTCCGAGTACGCGCTGACCGCGCTGCACATTCTTGAAAATCCCATGCTCAATGGCGAGACGATTCGCCTGGACGGTGCCATTCGGATGAGTCCTCGCTGAGAAGCGCCCCGGCCCAGCACACGCGCGGAGAAGAAACACCATGTTCAAACGCCTCACGCTGGCCGCTGCCGCCTGGCTGTGCGCCACGGCCGCCATTGCAGCCGACGCCTGGCCCACGCGGCCCATCACCCTGGTCGTGCCGGGCGCGGCCGGGGGCTCCACCGACATTCCCGCGCGGCTGCTGGCGCTCAAGCTGGGCGAGCGGCTGGGCCAGCCCGTCATCGTGGACAACAGGCCGGGCGCGGGCGGCTCCATCGGTGCCAGCCAGGTGGCACGCGCGCAGCCGGACGGCTATACGGTGCTGGTGGGCAACACGGGCTCCAACGCCATCAACTACACGGCCTACAAGAAGCTGCCCTACAGGCCCGAGGACTTCGTGGCGCTGACGGACATGATCTCGTTCTCCAACGTGCTGGTCGTGCCCCAGGCATCGCCGGTGCGCTCGCTGGACGATCTGCTCAAGGCCGCGCGGCAGGCGCCGGGCAAGCTGTCGTTCTCTTCGGCCGGCGTGGGCCAGACCACGCACCTCATGGGCGAGCTGCTGCGCGAGCGCACGGGCGTGGACGTGGTGCATGTGCCCTACCGCGGCTCGGCACCGGCCACGGCGGCCATCGTCTCGGGAGAGACGCAGTTCATGTTCGACAACCTCACGGCATCGCTGGTGCATATCAAGGCGGGCAAGCTGCATCCCATCGCCGTGACGGGCGCGCAGCGCGAGCCCGAGCTGCCCAACGTGCCCACCACCACCGAACTGGGCCTGCAGGACTTCGACAAGGTCGGCTGGATGGGTTTCTTCCTGCCCGCGCAGACGCCGCCCGCCGTGGTGCGCAAGCTCACCGACGGCCTGGTCGCCGTGCTCCGGGACCCCGAGGTGACGCGCCGCTACCGCGAGCTCGGCGGCCGCCCGGGCGGCATGCCGCAGGCGCAGTTCACCCAGCTGGTGGACAACGACCGCAAGAGCTGGGGCGCGCTGATCACCAGCCGCCAACTGCAACTCGACTGAACCGATTTCGACGGAGACGCCATGAAGGTGCTGGACAGCGTGCGCGTGCTGGAGATTGGCGGCATCGGCCCGGGGCCGTTCTGCGCCATGCATCTGGCGGACCTGGGAGCCGATGTGGTGTCCATCGTGCGGCCCGAGGCGGAACCCGCCGCCACCTCAGCCGCCTCGGCGCTGTCGCGCGGCAAGCGCTCGGTGTTCGCCGATCTCAAGTCACCCGAAGGGCGTGACCTGGTGCTGGCCCTGGTGCGCGATGCCGATGCGCTGATCGAGGGCATGCGGCCCGGCGCCATGGAGCGCCTGGGCCTGGGACCCGAGGCCTGCCAGGCCCTCAACCCGCGCCTGGTCTATGGCCGCATGACGGGCTGGGGCCAGGACGGACCGCTGGCCCAGGCAGCCGGCCACGACAACAACTATGCGGCCGTCTCGGGCGCGCTGTGGGGGTGCGCGCCGGCCGATGCCCGGCCGGTCTCGCCGTTTGCCACGCTGGGCGACATCGGCGGCGGCGCCATGTACCTGATGACGGGGCTGCTGGCCGGCATCGTGCAGGCGCGCGCCACGGGGCGCGGCACGGTGGTGGACGCGGCCATCGTCGATGGTGCGGCGCACATGCTCAACCTCATGCTGCACGCGCGCCAGCGCGGGCTGGTGGCCGACGAGCGCGGCCACAGCATCCACGACAGTGCACCGTTCTACGAAACCTATGCCTGTGCCGATGGCGGCTTCATCACCGTGGGAGCCATCGAGCCGCAGTTCCACGCCCTGCTGCTGGCCAGGCTGGGCCTGGCCGGTGCCGCAGCGTTCCAGGGCCCCCAGTGGGACCGCGCCGCCTGGCCCGCGCGGCGCGCGCAGCTGCAGACGCTGTTCGCCTCCCGGCCCCGCGCGTACTGGCAGCAATTGATGGAGGGCACCGATGCCTGCTTCGGCGCCGTGCTCAGCCCTGTGGAAGCCGCCAGCCACCCGCACCTGCAGGCGCGTGGCGTCTATCTGCAGCCCGAAGGCGGCGCCCTGCAGGCCAGCCCCGCGCCGCGCTTTGACGGCCAGGCCTATGCGCCGGGTCCTGCAAATGCTGCAGGCTCAGACACCGCCAGCGTGCGGGAGAAGGTGAGCGCAGGCCGCGCGCAGGAAGTCTGGCGCAGCGCCCGCTGATTCACGAGAGGCTGGAGGCGCCCAGCATGCCTTCGACCAGGCGCACCAGCGTGATCAGGCGCGGCCCGGCATCGCTTTCCAGCGCGCGGCTTTGCGGGCTGTAGATGGGCAGGGAGACCGAGAACACCCAGTACTCGCCGTCCTGGGCCGTGGACATGGGCACGGCAATGGACTGGATCTCGCGGTGCAGGTCGCCGTGGCTGCGGCAAAAGCCGTGCTCGGCCAGGTCGCGCCGCGCATCGTCGAGCCGCTCGCGCAGTTGCTGGGCGCGTGCGGGATCGTCGGCCTGCAGTTCCGCGATGAAGGCCTCGCGCTCGGCCTCGGGCAGGCTCAGCAGGTAGGCGCGGCCCGTGGCGGTGCGCGACAGCGAGATGTGCACGCCGATCTCGGGCAGGAAGACCTTGTTGGTCAGGCCGTTGGCCAGCTCCACCAGGCACAGCTGGCGGCCGTGGCCCACGGCCAGCTGGATCTGGCCCTCCAGGTGATTGGCCAGCTCCTGCATGTGCGGCCGCGCGAACTGGCGCATGTGCATGCGCGCCAGCACGGGCGAGGACAGGTTCAGCAGCCCCACGCCCGGCACGTACTTGGACAGGCGCTCGGAGTAGCGCATCAGGTTCAGTTCGCACAGGGTGTCGATCAGGCGGAACAGCGTGGGCTTGGGCAGGCCCGTCATGTCCATCAGTTCACGGGCGCTGAGTTCCTGGTGCTTGTTGGAAAAGCACTGCAGTACGGAGATGCCGCGCACCAGGGCGGCCACCAGCTTGCCACTGTCTTCGGAATTCATGGATTGATGAGGGCTGAAAAGATGAAACGATTGTCTCAATTTTCAGGGTGCCGCCGCACAGATTTCCAGGGCCATGCGCAGTGCAAACCCGTAAACAGGCCTTGCCCCGCGCAACGGACATGACACGGCACAATCGGTCCATGCTTGGCGCCCTGCGCCTCCCACCAGAAAAGCCTGCCGTGTCCGAACCGTTTGCCGCCGTCCCGCCTTCCGAATCGCCAGACTACGACGCCTTCCTGCGCGCCCATGTGCTGAGCCAGCCTTTGAGCATCCAGCGCTATGACCGCGGCGACGAAACCATCTGGGTCAAGCGCGCGGGCGCCAGCAACCCGGCATGGCGCTATCGCGCGCTGGCCCTGCTCGCCTTGTGCCTGCGCCTGCCCGTGCTGCGGCCCGTGCCCAATCCCGGCGGACACGAAGCCATCCGCACCGAGGTGCGCCGCCTGCGCCAGCTCGCGCAGCGCGGCCTGCGCGTGCCTGCCGTGCTGGCCGAGTGCGAGGACGGCTTTGCCATGCGCCACCTGGGCAGCCCCGGCGTGGAGGCGCCCTCGCTGGGCAATGCCATGGAAGCCGCCCTGCCCCGGGGGGATGGCAGCACGCTGGCGCTGTGGCTGCAGGGCCTGCAGACCCTGCAGCAGGTGCATGGCAGCGGCGACTGCCTGAGCCAGGCCTTTGCGCGCAACATGGTCTGCTGTGCCGATGGCGTGATCGGCTTCATCGACTTCGAGGACGACCCCGCCGCCCACCTGCCCCTGGCGCTGTGCCGCGTGCGCGATGCCCTGTGCTACGCCCACTCCACGGCCTGGATACTGGAGCAGGCCGGCGCCATGCCGGCCGCGCGCACGGCCTGGCGGGACTTCGTGCAGTCCATGGAGCCCGAGACCCGCGCCCTGATGGCGCGCACCGTGAAACAGCTGGCCTGGGTGCGCCGCCTGCCTGAGAGCCGCCGCCTGGGCCGCGACATGCAGCGCGTGCGCATGGCCTACACGCTGGTGACGCCGTAGCGGCAGCGGGCTGCACGCCTCAACCGGGCCTCAGCCGGGCCTCACCGGGCAGATGGCCCAGCGAGGCGCTGACGCGCGCCGCTTCGGCGCGCAGGGCCCGGGCCACAGCGCCCTGCGGGTCCGGGTCGAAGCCGCCGCTGGCGCCCAGCGCGCACAGCACGCCCACCACATGGCCCGTGTAGTCGTGCAGCGGCGCCGCCACGGCGCTGATGCCCGGCAGGTTGACGTCGCGCACCGAGGCGCAGCCCGCAGCGCGGATCTCGCGGCGCAGCGTGCCCAGCGGGTCCGCGCCATCGAGCAGCGCGCGCCGCGCGGCCGGCGCCTCGGCCAGCTCCCGGGCCAGCAGCGCATCCACGCGGGCATCGTCGTCCATGAAGGCGAAGAAGGCGCGCCCCGTGGCCGACCACAGCAGCGACATCACCGAGCCCACGCGCACATTGACGGTGACCGGCAGGCCCGGCTCCTCGAAGCGCACGATGGTCGGCCCCAGGTTGCCCATCACGGCCACGAAGCTGGTGACCTGCAAGGCCTCGCGCAGGTGCAGCAGGGCCGGCTCGGCCAGGCGGATGGGGTCGGACTGCCGCATGGCGGCCAGGCCCACGCGCATGGCCTCGGCCGCCAGCGCGTACTGCGTACCGCCACGGTCCTGCTCCACCAGCCCCTCGGCCATCAGGCTGGCCAGGTAGCGGTGGACCTTGGCCGGGCTTTCCTCCACCGCGCCCGCGATGGCCGTGAGGCTGGCGCGTCCGCCCAGCGTGGCCAGGGCCTTGAGCACGGCCAGGCAGGTCTCGGCGGCCTGCACGCGCTGGCGCCTTTCGCGCGGCGGCGCGGGCTCGTCAATCTCGGAGGCAACAGTGGAAGTCATGGCGGCAGGGCGGGGCTGGAAAGGCCTGTTTTAAGGGCTGGCGGGGCATTGTGCCGCAGCTTGCGGGTAATCCCTGGCGGCATTTTTACGCAATGCGTAGAAAAATTACGCAAAACAAGATTCCATGGATTCCACCCAGGCCTCACCGGAGACAAGCCCCATGCACAAGCGCCTTTTCCTCACCACACTGGCCGCAGGCCTGCTATCGGCCACCGCCCTGCCCGGCGCGCTGGCCCAGGACGGATTCCCCAGCAGGAACGTGCGCTGGATCGTTCCCTACGCGGCCGGCGGCGGCTCGGACTTCCTGGCCCGCACCATAGGCCAGGCCTGGGGCGGCCAGGTGCACCAGCCCATCGTGGTGGACAACCGCCCGGGCGGCAACACGGCCATAGGTGCCTCGGAAACCGCGCGTGCCGCCGCCGATGGCTACACCGTGCTGTCGGCCGACAACGGCACCCTGGTCTTCAATCCCGTGCTCTACAAGAGCCTCAGCTACAACCCCGCCAGGGACCTTGCGCCGGTCACGCTGATGGGCCGCTTCCCGATGATCCTGGTAGCCGGCCCCGGCATGGCAGCGGCCACGGCCAAAGACTTCCTGGCCCAGGCGCGCACCAGCAAGGACGGCGTGAACTACGCCTCCGCCGGCGCCGGCAGCCCGCACCACCTGGCCATGGAACTGCTCAGGGTGGAGGCCGGCCTGAAGCTGGTGCACGCTCCCTACAAGGGCGCGGCACCGGCCCTGGGCGACGTGGCTGGCGGCCAGGTGCCCGTGATGATGGTGGACCTGGCCGCGGGCGCAGGCTTCATCAAGGGCGGCAAGGTCCGCCCGCTGGCCGTGGCCAACGGCACGCGCCTGCCCCAGTTGCCCGACGTGCCCACCTTCGCCGAGCTGGGCCTGCCCAAGGTGCAGGCCGCCGCCCTGGTGGGACTGGTGGCGCCCGCCAGGACCCCGGCCCCGGTCATCGCGGCCCTGCACAGGCAGGTCGTGGCCGCGATCAACGAGCCCGCCGTGCGCCAGAAGCTCGTGGATTTCGGCGTGGAGCCCGTGGGCAACACGCCCGAGCAGTTCGCCGCGCTGCTGGCCAGCGAAAGCACGCGCTGGCACCAGCTGATCCGCGACCAGAACATCACTTTGGATTGACCCTCCGCGCCTGCCTGCCTGCCTGCGAACAACCAGCCATGACTGCCTCCGCCGCCCCCGACACCGCCCCGTCCGCCTTTGCGTCCGCTTTTGCGTCCGGCTCTGCGCCCGCCTCCGCGCGCTGCCCCTTCGACCACCGCCAGCCCAGCGGCCAGACCGGCCCCACGGGCTGCCCCGTCAGCGCGGGTGCCGCGGCCTTCGACCCGTTCAGCGACGGCTACCAGCAGGACCCGCCCGAATATGTGCGCTGGGCGCGCGAGCAGGAGCCGGTGTTCTACAGCCCGCAACTGGGCTACTGGGTGGTCACGCGCTTCGACGACATCAAGGCGGTGTTCCGCGACAACATCGCCTTCAGTCCCTCGATCGCGCTGGAGAAGATCACGCCCACGGGCGAGGAGGCCAATGCCGTGCTGGCCTCCTACGGCTTCGCGCTGAACCGCACCCTGGTCAACGAGGACGAGCCCGCGCACATGCCGCGCCGCCGCGCGCTGATGGACCCGTTCACGCCCGAGGAGCTGCGCCACCACGAGCCCATGGTGCGCGAGCTGGCGCGCGCCTATGTGGACCGCTTCATCGACGACGGCCGCGCCGACCTTGTGGACCAGATGCTGTGGGAGGTGCCGCTGACCGTGGCCCTGCACTTCCTCGGCGTGCCCGAGGAGGACATGGACAGGCTGCGCGAGTATTCCATCGCCCACACCGTCAACACCTGGGGCCGACCCCGGCCCGAGCAGCAGGTGGCCGTGGCCCATGCGGTGGGCAACTTCTGGCAGCTGGCCGGCAAGGTGCTGGCCAAGATGCGCGAGAACCCCGATGCGCCGGGCTGGATGCAATACGGCATACGCAAGCAAAAGGAGCTTCCCGAGGTCGTCACCGACTCCTACCTGCACTCCATGATGATGGCCGGCATCGTGGCCGCGCACGAGACCACGGCCAATGCCACGGCCAACGCCGTCAAGCTGCTGCTGCAGCATCCCGGCGCCTGGAAGCAGATCTGCGAGAACCCCGCGCTGATCCCCAATGCCGTGGAGGAATGCCTGCGCCACAACGGCTCGGTGGCCGCCTGGCGGCGCCTGGCCACGCGCGACGTGGTGATCGGCGGCGTGGCCGTGCCGGCGGGCTCGAAGCTGCTCATCGTGACCTCGTCGGCCAACCACGACGAGCGGCATTTCGCCGATGCCGACTTCTTCGACATCCACCGCGACAACGCCGGCGACCACCTGACCTTCGGCTATGGCTCGCACCAGTGCATGGGCAAGAACCTGGCGCGCATGGAGATGCAGATCTTCCTGGAGGAGTTCACGCGCCGCCTGCCCCACATGCGGCTGGCCGAGCAGCGGTTCACCTACGTGCCCAACACCTCGTTCCGGGGCCCCGAGCACCTGTGGGTGGAGTGGGACCCGGCCCTCAACCCCGAGCGCGCCCGTCCCGCCCTGCTGCAGGCGCGCCAGCCCGTGCGCATCGGCGAAGCCCTGCAGGGCGGCGCCAGCCGGCCCATGGTCGTGGCCGAGGCCGAGGCTGCCGCCGAAGGCGTGCTGCGCCTGCGCCTGAAGGCCGCCGATGGACACGCCCTGCCGCGCTGGACGCCGGGCTCGCACATCGACCTGCAATGCGGCGACACGGGCCTGTCGCGCCAGTACTCGCTGTGCGGCGACCCGCAGGACACCGGCAGCTACGAGATTGCCGTGCTGCGCGAGGCCAACGGCCGTGGCGGCTCGGCCTGGGTGCATGAGCATCTGCACCGCGGCGCCACCGTACAGGTGCGGGGCCCGCGCAACCATTTCCCGCTGGACGAAGGCGCCAGCCACCTGATCCTGGTGGCCGGCGGCATCGGCATCACGCCCATCTCGGCCATGGCACGGCGCGCCAGGGCGCTGGGCCTGTCCTATGAAATCCACTACAGCGGCCGGCGCCGCGCGGGCATGGCGCTGCTGGCGCCGCTGCAGGCCGAGCATGGCGCCCGGCTGCACCTGTACGTGGCGGAGGAAGGCCGGCGCGCCGACTACGCCGCCCTGCTGGCCACGCCGCGCGCCGGAGCCCGCATCCATGCCTGCGGACCGGCGCGCCTGCTGCACGGCCTGGAGGCCGCCAGCCGCCACTGGCCCGAGGACAGCCTGCGCGTGGAGCATTTCGTCTCCACCGTGGGGGCGCTGGACCCTGCCAGGGAGCAGGGCTTCGAGGTGGAACTGCGCGCCTCGGGCCTTGTGCTGCAGGTGCGCAACGACCAGACGCTGCTGGACGCCCTGCGCAGCGCGAAGATCGAAGTGCAAAGCGACTGCCGGGAAGGGCTGTGCGGGTCCTGCGAAGTGCCCGTGCTCGAAGGCGAGGTGGACCACCGAGACATGGTGCTCACGCGCGGCGAGCGCGCGGCCTGCACCAAGATGATGAGCTGCTGCTCGCGCGCCAGGAGCGGCAGGCTGGTGCTGGGCCTGTAGCCAGGACTCCGCTGCCCTGTGCCCGCAAGCCCGGCGCCCAGAAACACAAAAGCCCCAAGGCCATCATCGGCAATGGGGCGATCGCATCGGTTGGCGCGCCTCGGGGCGCACCTGCCTCCAACCGGATTACTGGTTGGCGATTTCGAGCTCGGCGTTGCGGGCTTGCTGGATGAAATCGATCAGGGAATAGATTGCTTGGCGCATGGTGAACTTCCTTACTGAGACGCTCAACAATCACTGGCGGCATGCATCTCAAGTGCCGCGAATGCCGGGAAAACCCTCTAAGCGTTTACCCTAGGTCTAAGTATAAACCACTAGATCCGCCCGTGCAAAGGCACAGTTGTAAGCGCACGTCAAGATTCCGCAGAGGTGCCCAACTGCGTCCCAATGTCAGGCATGGGATGATTCAGGCTTATGACCGCGCCTTCCGTTTCCCTCGCACCCTGGCACATAGAGCCGCTGAACCCGGCCGAGGCGCCGTGGCCGCTGCTGCTGTCGGCGGACCCGTCGCGGGAAAAGGTGCGCGGCTATCTGGCGGGCTCCACCTGTTTTGCCGCGCGCGAGTCCTTCCAGCGCGAAGGCCAGCCGCCGCGTCCCGGCGGGCGCGGCGAAGTATTGGGCATGTGCGTGCTGGTGCCGCTGCGCGCCAGCGGCGACGAGGCCTCAGGCCCACCCGCCTGGGAGCTGATGAACATCGCGGTCGCGGAATCGCTGCACCACCGGGGCCTGGGCACCGCCCTGCTGCGCCAGGCCATCGCCTGGGCGCGCTCGCAAGGTGCTCCCCGCATCGAGGTCGGCACCGGCAGCTTCGGCGACCAGCTGGTCTTCTACCAGCGCGCGGGTTTTCGCGTGACGGGAATCGTGCGTGACTTCTTTCTGAAGCACTACACCACCCAGCTGTGGGAGCGCGGCGTGCAGCACCGCGACATGCTGCGCCTGACGCTGGAGCTGGGCACGGGCCGCTGAACGGCCGCCCCGCTCAGTCCGAAGACATCTTCATCAGCACCAGGCCCGAGACGATGAGCACGGCCGCGCCGATGCGCATGGCGCTGACCTGCTCGCCCAGGACCGTGATGCCGACCAGGAAGGCGCCCACGGCGCCGATGCCGGTCCAGATCGTGTAGGCCGTGCCCAGCGGCAGGCTGCGCATGGCCACGGCCAGCAGGCCGAAGCTGGCGATCATGGTGACGATGGTGATGGCGCTGGGCACCAGCCGCGTGAAGCCGTGCGATTGCTTCATCGAGAACGCCCAGACCACTTCGAGCAGCCCCGCCACCAACAGATAGACCCATGCCATGGAAAACTCCTTGTGAAGCCGGGTCGTCCCGGCGCATGCATGTCCCGATGTGGGGGAGGCCGTCCTCCTGGCAGAAGGGCTTGTGCCTCCTGCATGGCCGCCAGTTTAGGAGAAAGCCTTCAAGCCGGCCGCACCCAGCCTGTTGCCCCATTGCCGCCTGGGTGGTTGCTGCACAACAGCATCCAGGGCGTCAGGCGGCCAGTGCCTCTTCCTGTTCAGCCAGCAGGATGTTGCCCACGGTGGCGCCCAGGCCGGCCACGCGCTTGCGTAGCTTGAGCACGGCCTTGTCCTTGCTGATCAGCAGCGCTTGGTGCTGGCTGGCCAGGTCCAGGAAATGCTGGTCGTCGGGGTCGGTGCAGGCAAAGCGGATGCGCGGCGCATCGGCCACGTATTCGACGGCTCCGTCGAAGGCCGAGAGCACGCCTTCGGCCGTCTTGCCGTAGAAGGCCACGCGCGGCGCGATCTGGCTGTAGTGCAGCACGCGTTCAAGCTCGATGCGCTGGGCCTGGTCGGCGATCCAGCGCATCTGCCCCTGCTCCACCAACTCGCGGATCGGCGGAACATGCGGATCGTCGAAGATCAGCATGTCAAGGACCACATTGGTATCGAGCACCACGGGCCGGGGCAGGGGACCTTCGTAGCCGTCGTTGCACTGCGGCCAGCGCAGCACGATCTTCATGGCGCGGCGCCCTCTGCCGGGCCTTCGGCGGCCTTTCTGGGCTTGACAGCGCCACGGACCATGTCGAAGCGGAACAGCCGGCACTCGATGGGGCCGTTCCACATGGGCGTGCGCCGCGCTTCCTTCAGGCGCATCTTGCCGGGCAGCTTGAGGTCGGGCGTGAGCATCCAGGCGCTCCAGCCGCTGTAGTTCTTCTTCCAGTGGGTGGCCAACTGGCTGAAGAATTCCACGCCGTCCTCGGTCTGGGCCGTCTCGCGGCCCGCGCGCTCGACCACTTCCATGCGCTCGCCGGCACTGCGGCCGGCCGAGCCGGCTGCGGCAATGCGCTCGCCATAGGGCGGGTTCAGCAGCATCAGGCCGGGCTGCTCGCAGGGCGGCATGCGCTGCAGCGCGTCGCCACCGCGCAGTTGCACGGTCTGGCCCACGCCCGCGCGCTCGGCGTTGCGCTGGGCAAAGTCCACCATGCGGTGGGACACGTCGGAGCCATAGATGGCCACGGGGCTGTCGGGCAGGATGGCGGCCTCGGCCTCGTCCAGCATGGCTTCCCACACATGCCTCTGGAAGGGCACCAGCTTCTCGAACGCGAAGCGCCGCAGGATGCCGGCCGGAATGCGGCGTGCAATCTGCGCGGCCTCGATCAGCACCGTGCCGCTGCCGCAGCAGGGGTCGTACAGCGGCTGGGGATCGTCGCCATGCGGGTCCCAGCCCGTGGCGGCGATCATGGCCGCGGCCAGGGTTTCCTTGAGCGGCGCATCGCCCTTGTCCTCGCGCCAGCCGCGCTTGAACAGCGCCTCGCCCGAGGTGTCGATGTAGATCGTGGCCTCGTCGGTCGTCAGGTGCAGGTGCACGCGCACGTCGGGGTGGCGCGTTTCCACGTCGGGGCGCACGCCCTTTCTGTCGCGGAAGCGGTCGGCAATGGCGTCCTTGACGCGCAGCGCCGCGAAGTTGAGGCTGGTCAGCGGGCTGTGCTGGGCCGTGACCTCGATCTTGAAGCTCTCGCGCGGGGAGAACCAGATCTCCCAGGCCACTTCGCTGGCGGCGCGGTACAGGTCGTTCTCGTTGCGGTACAGGGTCTGCGACAGCTGCACCAGCACGCGCTGGGCCAGTCGGCTGTGCAGGTTCAACAGCAGGGCGTCGCGCCACAGGCCGCGCACCATCACGCCGCCACGGCCCACCATGAGGTCGTGGCCGCTCAGGCCGGTGATCGCGTGGACCTCGTCGGCCAGAAAGCCCTCCACGCCAGCGGCGCAGGGCAGAAACAGATGCAGTTGGTTCATAGCTTGGGTTCCGAGCATACGCGCACCGCGATTCCCCGCGCAGGCGCCAGCCGAAACCCGCTTGCCTGCGCGCCGGCACGGGCCTACAGTGAAAGCCTCCGCGAGGAGAGCACCATGAAGCCTCGAACCACGCCCGTCCGCACGGATTTTCTTGGCGCCACGCAGGCCGCGCGTCTGGTGGCGCAGCACGGCGTCACGGCCTGCCTGACCGGCCTGGCCGACGCCATCGAGAAAGATTTCGCGCGCTGGCCCAACTTCGAGAAATCGGCCCGCATCGCCCACCACTCGCCCGGCGGCGTGATCGAACTCATGCCCGTCTCCGACGCAAGCGACTACGCCTTCAAGTACGTCAACGGCCATCCGGGCAACGCCGATCGCGCCCTGCCCACGGTCATGGCCTTCGGCGCCCTGGCCGAAGTGGCCACGGGCCTGCCGGTCTTCCTGTCCGACCTGACGCTGGCCACGGCGCTGCGCACCGCCGCCACCTCGGCGCTGGCCGCGCGCCGGCTGGCACGGCCGGGCTGCCGCAGCATGGCGCTGATCGGCGCAGGATCGCAGTCCGAATTCCAGGCCCTGGCCTTCACCCACCTGCTGGGCGTGGAACGGCTGCGCATCTTCGACATTGATGTCCAGGCCATGCGCAAGTTCGTGGACAACCTGGGCCATGCGGGCATCGCGGCCCAGCGCATCACCTGCTGCGCCAGCAGCGCCGAGGCCCTGGAGGGCGCCGACATCGTGACCACGGTGACGGCCGCCAAGCACCGCGCCTGCGTGATCGCCGATGCCGACGTGCGCCCGGGCACCCACATCAACGCCGTCGGCGGCGATTGCCCCGGCAAGACCGAGCTGCCCCTGGCACTGCTGCGGCGCGCGCGCATCTTCGTGGAATTCACACCCCAGACGCGCGTGGAAGGCGAGCTGCAGCAGTTGCCCGCCGACGCGCCCGTGACCGAGCTGTGGCAGGTCATCAACGGCCAGGCGCCGGGCCGCGGGCATGACACGGAGATCACGCTGTT
The DNA here is from genome assembly GCF_043104645.1 of Delftia sp. WSY_12. Classification (NCBI taxonomy): domain Bacteria; kingdom Pseudomonadati; phylum Pseudomonadota; class Betaproteobacteria; order Burkholderiales; family Comamonadaceae; genus Delftia; species Delftia sp. WSY_12. The sequence continues at coordinate 21,811 of NZ_JBICKW010000063.1, read as the reverse complement.
CGACTCCGTGGGCTTTGCGCTGGAGGACTATTCGGCCCTGCGCTGGTTGCGTGCGCTGGCCCACGACACCGGACTGATGCAGTCGATCGACCTGGTGCCTGCGCTGGCCGACCCCCGCGACCTGTACCGGCTGGTGCGCGAGGCCGGGCAGGCAGAACGCGGCTTTGGCTGACACGGGGACTGCATACCATGGGTCCCATGAGCATGAACACCCATACGACCCCGCAGACCGCACGCGCCCTGAGACTCATAGGCGTGCCCACCGACATCGGCGCCAGCCGCCTGGGCAGCGCCATGGGGCCGGACGCACTGCGCGTGGCCGGCCTGGGCCCGGCGCTGCGCCAGCTGGGCTGCCAGGTGAGCGACATCGGCAATCTGGCAGGCCCGCCCAATCCGCAGACACCGCCCGAGCAGGGGCTGCGCCACCTCGCACCGGCCCGTGCCTGGATGGACGCCGTGCACCAGGCCGTGGGCCAGGCGCTGGACGATGGCGAGCTTCCGCTGATGCTGGGCGGCGACCACAGCCTGGCCATGGGCTCGATCAGTGCCGTGGCCGCCCACTGCCGCCGACGGGGCCGCGCGCTGCGCGTGATCTGGCTCGATGCCCACGCCGACTGCAACACGCCCGATATCTCGCCCAGCGGCAACCTGCACGGCATGCCCGTGGCCAGCCTGTGCGGCCTGGGGCCCGCGGCGCTCACCGCGCTGTCCCAGGGCGGCGATCCGGCGCTGGCAGCCGCCTCGCTGTGCCAGATCGGCCTGCGCAGCGTGGATGACCAGGAAAAGCGCCTGCTGCATTCGCTGGGCGTGGAGGTCTATGACATGCGCGCCATCGACGAGCTGGGCATGCGCGAGGTCATGCGCCGCGCGCTGGAAGACCTGGAAGGCAGCGACACCCACCTGCACCTGAGCTTCGACGTGGACTACCTCGATCCCGACATCGCGCCCGGCACCGGCACCCCCGTGCGCGGCGGCCCCAGCTATCGCGAGGCCCAGCTGTGCATGGAGATGCTGGCCGACACCGGACGCCTGGGCTCGATGGATCTGGTGGAGCTCAATCCCGCGCTGGATGTGCGCAACCAGACGGCAGAACTGGTGGTGGACCTGCTGGAGAGCCTGTTCGGCAAGAGCACGCTGGTGCGGGCCGATCGCTGAGGCCGCTCAGGCTGGCGAGAGCGAAACACGCCAGCCGTCGCCCGTTGCGTCCGTGGTAAAGCGCACGGGCACAAAGCGCACAGGCACAAAGCGCTCGATCACCTCGAAATTGCTGCGCGCATGCGGCGTCAGTTCCGTGCAGGTGTAGCTGGCAGCGCGCCCGCTGCGCCAGACGGCCAGCGCCAGCGGCAGGGCCCATTGGTCGGCCAGGTACGGGCCCAGCGCGGCCCGGCTGCCCTGGTGGCGGCGTACCTCGCGCGCCAGGTCATGCGCCACCTTTTCGGCGCTGACGCTCTTCATGCCGAACTGCGTGAACACTTCGCTCAGGTGCTCATAGGCCAGCGTGGCCAGCAGCGCGTTGCCCGGCCCCTCGTTCTGGCGCACGGCAGCCACCTGCAGCTGCTCGCCAGACCAGCCCAGGGCCTGGCCCAGATGGTCCAGTTCGCGCTGGGCCACCGCACGTGGCAGCGCGGGCGCAAAGCATTCGGCATGGCTGGCCACGGGGGCGCCGCGTTCGGTGATATCGAAAGGCACAAGCCCATTGGCTGCCGGCGTGATCGTCACGTCCATCTCGCCGCCACCGGCCGGATAAAAGCCAAGCCGGCGCAGCCGCAGTTCGCAGCGCGCGCCCAGCCTGTGCAGCAGCGGCGCATAGCTGCGCTCCAGGAAATGGAAGGGCGGCGCGGCCGGGTTGTGGGTGCCGCCGCCCAGGGTCAGGCGGCTTTCGCCATCGGCCAGCATCAGCGCGGGCCACAGCGTCTGCAGCAGCAGGGTGCAACTGCCCGCCGAGGCGATGACGAAGCGGTAATCGCCCGCACGCACCGGCCCCGGTGTGAATTGCAGCGCCTGCGAATTCATCTCGGCGCCCTGCATCTGCGCGCCGCAGATTTCGGCGGCGGCATTGACGCAGGCCAGGTGCTGGCGCATCAGGCCCGGCTTGGCGCGCCCGGCACGGATGCGCTGCATGGCAAAGGGCTGGCCCGTGCACATGGACAGCGCCAGCGCGCTGCGCAGCATCTGGCCTCCGCCCTCCCCGGCGGAGCCGTCGATCTCGATCACTTTCATTTTTCTCTTTCATTCATTGCCGCCAAAGCGCGCCACGGCATCCCGCAGATAGCGGTCCAGCGGCGCCGCATCGGCCTGCTCCCCCGGATCGGGCGCATGGGCCATGGCATGGGCCAGCTCGCGCTCCAGGAAATCATGGACCCGCACCCGGCGCGGCCCCTTGGCGGCCTCGCCCAGGCGCATCTTGAGCTCCAGCAGCTCATTGAGCTCGGCCAGCAGGCCTGCATCCTCCAGCGTGCCCGCCGCCAGCTGCGCAAAGCGCATGGGCGGCGCACCACGCCCCTCGCGTATCCAGCGCGCGGCCAGCAAGGGGCGCAGCACGTAGAAGTACTTCTTGTAGCGCACCACATCACCCTGCAGGTGGGCGCGCAGGTTCTTGCGCGCCATGGCCACGTAGTGGTGGTAGCCGCGCACCGGCGAAAAGCCCTGCTCGGCCAGCAGATGCAGGCGCTCGGCCCAGGGCTGCTCCTGCCGGTAGACCACGGGCGAGCGCAGCCATTCGAGCAGCGTGGGGTTGGAGGCGCGCAGCAGCCCTAGCGCCTTGCGCAGCTCCCAGCCGCTGACATCGAGCTCGCCGCTGAGCGGCTGCTCTATGACATCGCGGCCCGGCGCCACCGTCAGATACCAGGGCAGGCGGTGGACATAGATGAAGCGCACGTCATAGTCGCTGTCGGGCGAGGCAAAGCCCCAGCCGCGGCTGCCCGACTCGCAGGCAAACAGCACCGTGACCTCGTGCCTGCGCTCCACCTCGGCCAGGTTGGCCAGCACCGTGGCGCGCATGGCATCGGAGACCGGATGCGCGCTCAATACCTTCTCTTCCCTCATGCTCTCATCCTGCTTTCTGTTCTGGAGGATGAGAGCCCGGGGCCCTCATCCACTCACCCTTTCACGCACACCACTTGCTTCAGGGTGTGCACCACCTCGACCAGATCCTGCTGCGCGGCCATGACCGCATCGATGTCCTTGTAGGCCATGGGAATCTCGTCCACCACATTCGCATCCTTGCGGCATTCCACGCCCTCGGTGGCCTTGATGTGGTCCTCCACGCTGAACATCTTCTTGGCCTTGGTCCGGCTCATCACGCGGCCTGCACCGTGGCTGCAGCTCTCGAAGCTCTCCGGGTTGCCCAGGCCGCGCACGATATAGCTGCGCGCGCCCATGCTGCCCGGGATGATGCCCAGCTCACCGCGCCGCGCGCTCACCGCGCCCTTGCGGGTGATGAACACGTCCTGGCCGAAATGGCGCTCCTGCTGCACGTAGTTGTGGTGGCAGTTCACCGCCTCCACATGCGACTCGAAGGGCTTGGCGATCACCTTGCGCACCGTGGCGATGAGGTTGGCCATCATCACCTCGCGGTTGCGCATGGCGAACTTCTGCGCCCAGGACACGCCGCGCACATAGTCGCCAAAGTAGCGGGCCCCTTCCTCGAAATAGGCCAGGTCCTTGTCGGGCAGGTTGCGCTGATGCAGTTCTGCATCCTTCTTGGCCAGCTCGATGAAATGGGTGCCGATGGCATTGCCCACGCCGCGCGAGCCCGAGTGCAGCATGAACCACACGAAGCCCGCCTCGTCCAGGCAGATCTCGATGAAGTGGTTGCCGCTGCCCAGCGTTCCCAGGTGCTTGCGGTTGTTGGTGTTGGCCAGGCGCGGATGCAGCTCGCACAGCAGGTCGAACTCATCGGCCAGCGTGGCCCAGACCTGGTCCACCGACACGGGCGGGTTCTCCCAGCTGCCCGGATCACGGCCCCGGTGGCGCGGCACCGAGCCATGCGGCACGGCCTGCTCTATGGCCGAGCGCAGCGGGCCCAGGTTGTCGGGCAGGTCCTCGGCGCGCAGCGTGGTCTTGGCAGCCATCATTCCGCAGCCGATGTCCACGCCCACGGCCGCCGGGATGATGGCCTTGATGGTCGGGATCACCGAGCCCACGGTGGCGCCTATGCCCAGGTGCACATCGGGCATGGCCGCGACATGCTTGAACACCACGGGCAGGCGCGCGGCGTTCTCCAGCTGCTTGCGCGCCTCGTCCTCCACGGGTACGCCCTTGGTCCACATCTTGATGGGGACGCCGTTGTCCACGTTGTGTTGCAGGTAGTTCATTGCGTTGTCCTTCAGTCTTCTTGTCTGTTCGTCTTGTTTAGGTCTTGCTGCCGCGCGGCTCATCCACGCATCAGGCGAGACAGGTCCCGCTTGCGGATGGCGCTGCCCAGGCTTTGATAGTCCCGCAGCGGGAATTCATGCTCCAGCCAGCGCTTTCTGTATTCCTCTACACCCATGCCGCAATAAATACCGTCCAGCACGCGGTACACGCTGCGCACCACGTCCTCGCGGGCCACCTGCCCACGGGCCAGCACTTCATAGTCATCCATGGCGGTGATGCCCCAGCTGGCCCAGTCCGCGTACTGCCGCAGCTCGTATGAAAGGGTGTCGTGGTCACCCTCCATGCTCAGGTGCACTTCGCCGGGCTCGTCCATGAACACGGCGGCAGCCCGGTGCGCGCCCTTGGCCAAAGCCAACGCCATGGCGGCCAGATCACCCAGCGAATCGTGCAGGTAGGACACGGCACACACCAGTTCCTCCTCGGGCGTGCTGAACTTCAACGTCGCCCAGCCCGCCTTGCCCACCTCATAGCTCCATAGTTCTTCGAATGCGGCCATGGCCGTACCTCTCTTTAGTTTCTTCGTTGTCCGTTGTGCCCCGACCAGCCTGCCGGTCAACGCATCTTCACCAGCCCGTTGAGCACCTGATCCAGCCCGCCGAACACGGAGATCTTGTCGATGCGCTCGGCCACGCGTTCCAGCGTCTCCAGCTCCTTCATGCGCAGGGCCACGGGGTTGTCCTCCATGACCTTGGCGGTGTTGAGCAGCGAGCGGGTGGCCGCCGTTTCCTCGCGGCGGCGGATCACGTTGGCCTGGGCCTGTTTTTCGGCCTGCACCACCTGGGTCAGGATGGCCTTCATCTCGCCGGGCAGCACGATGTCCTTCACGCCCACGCTCTCCACCACCATGCCGAAGGGCTGCAGCTTGGCCGCCATGTGCGCGGTCACCACGTCATCGATCACCGTCTTGTTCTCCAGCAGCTCATCGAGCGTGCGGGTGCCCACGGCGGCGCGCAGCGCGAACTGCAGTTCGCGGTACAGGTGCTCGGCGGGCTTTTGCAGCTGGGCAAAGGCGCGCAGAACGTCGGTGTGGCGATAGGTGGCGCTCAGGTTCAGGCGCAGGCTCACCTTGTCGCGGGTCATGATGTCCTGGCCCGAGACCTCGACAGCCTGCAGGCGCAGATCCACCAGCTCCACGGCAATGCTGCGGCCGAACTTCCAGAACGCATGGCTGCCGGCCTGCAGCAGGCGGTCCACCTTTCCGTCGATGGTCAGCAGCGCGCACTGGCCTGCGGGCACCTGCACCTGCAGCACACCGTTGAGGCCGGACACGCTGCGCTGGCGCAGCTGCGTCTGGGTCAGGCGCGCCGCCAGGGTGGCGGGCAGCTCGGCGCCGGCCTGCAGGTCGACCACCTGCACGCTCACATCCACCAGTCCCTTCCAGTACAGACGGCGCGTGCCGGGCGGCAGGATCTCGACCAGCACGCCGTTTTCGCTGCGCAGGCCCGCCTCGGTCTCGGACAGTTCCACGCGCAGGAATTCGGCGGCCACCACGGCGGGCTCCTGCGCCATCAGGTAGTCGGCCAGACCGTGCGTGAAGGCGGGCTGCTCCAGGGCAAAGGTTTCCACGCGCAGCTGGTCGGTGCCGGCAAACAGCCAGTGCCGGCCGCTGTGCAGCACGCGCTCGAAATCGCCATTGCGCAGCAGCAGGGCGCGTTCGTTCTTCTTGACGGTGATGCGTTGGATCTTCAGCATTTCTTCTTCTCCTCGTTCGGCGTCTTCGCCGCAATCAATAGGGGTGCCGTTACAGCAGCGGCGGGGTTCCAGGGGGCACGGCCCGGGCCTTGCAGTGCGCCGTGGCGGCAACCCTGGAAACAGGTTGCAGCGTGGCTGGCTGCGGGCGCGGACCGTGCCGGGACCTGGCACAGCCGCCGCCGCTGACGGGGGGCGGCCTGGGGCTGCATCGCAACCCGGCGGCCACCTCCCGCGTTCGGCGGGTGGTCTTTCGACCGTTTCAATAGCCCGGCCTTGCGGCCGGAAGAGTGGACAGGAATCGAACCTGCGACAGTCCTCTTGCGAGGGTGCTCTACCAGACTGAGCTACCAGTGGCTGGCAAGCCTGGAGTCGAACCAGACGTCCCTTGCGGGACGGTTTCCACAACCTTGCCGTCACCCAGCGCTTGCGGCGTGCGGCATGCGGGAAATCGACAAGCCCCTGGGGGCCCGGACTTCCCGCACCGGCGGGGCGGGCGTTTGCCCCAACCCCGGCCTGTGAGCGGTCACCGCCTGCACTGGATGCCTTGGTTATTGCGAGATGCGTGCCAGCCTGTGGCAAAGAACCCGGAAATTCTTCAATGCCTTGATTTCATTGAGCAAATTTCCAACCGCCTTTTTTTCTTCTTCATCAACATCCCAAAGAAACTAGAATTTCAGCTATTCAACTAGCCAAAACATGGAAAAGAAAAAGGTCGTCATCGGCTTTCTGGGTACGCAGCTGGACTCCGGCAGGGGCGCGGGGCGCTGGGAAAAATGGCGGCCGACCCTCTCCCTCATGCAGCACGAGGATCTGGTGGTGGAGCGGCTGGAGCTGCTCTACACGCCGCCCCATCTGGCCCTGGCGCAGCTGCTGCAGGGCGACATCGCCACGGCATCGCCCGAGACCCAGGTGAACCTCGTGCCCATGGACATTGCCGATCCCTGGGATTTCGGCGAGGTCTATGCGCGGCTGTTCGACTGGACGCAGGCCTATCGCTTCGCCCCCAAGCGCGAGGAGTACTGGACCCACATCACCACGGGCACGCACGTGGCACAGATCTGCCTGTTCCTGCTGGTGGAGTCGCGTCGCATTCCCGGCGTGCTGGCCCAGACCTCGCCGCCCCGGCGCCAGCGCATGGGCGACCCGGGCAGCTATGCGCTGATCGACCTGGACCTGTCGCGCTACGACGTGATCGCCCAGCGCTTCGGCGCCGAGCAGAGCGAGGCCGTGCAATTTCTCAAGAGCGGCATCGCCACGCGCAATGCAGGCTTCAACGCGCTGATCGACGAGATCGAGCGCGTGGCCGTGCGCTCGCGCGCGCCCATCCTGCTCACGGGTCCCACGGGTGCGGGCAAATCGCACCTGGCGCGGCGCATGTACGAGTTGAAGAAGGCCAGGCACCAGGTGCAGGGCGAGTTCGTCGAGGTCAATTGCGCCACGCTGCGCGGCGATGGCGCGGCCTCGGTGCTGTTCGGCCACAAGAAGGGCGCGTTCACGGGCGCTGCGGCCGACCGCGCCGGCCTGCTGCGCAGCGCGCACCAGGGCGTGCTGTTCCTGGACGAAATCGGCGAGCTGGGCCTGGACGAACAGGCCATGCTGCTCAAGGCGGTGGAGGAAAAGCGCTTCTATCCCATGGGCAGCGACCGCGAGGTCAGCAGCGACTTCCAGCTGGTCGCCGGCACGCACCGCGACCTGCGCATCGACGTGGCGCAGGGGCGCTTTCGCGAGGATCTGTTCGCGCGCATCAACCTGTGGTCCTACGCGCTGCCGGGCCTGGCCGGGCGCCCCGAGGACATCGAACCCAACATGGACCACCTGCTCGCGCGCTCGGCCGACGAGACCGGCCAGATGGTGCGCTTCAACGTAGAGGCCCGCGAGCGCTATCTGCGCTTTGCGCGCTCGCCCGAGGCGCTGTGGAGCGGCAACTTCCGCGACCTGTCGGCCAGCATGACGCGCCTGGCCACGCTGGCCGACGGGGGGCGCATCTCCACGGCCCTGGTCGATGCCGAGATACAGCGCCTGAAGTGGCTGTGGCAACGAGGCGATGCCGTGCAACCGGCCGGCGCCAGCCTGCAAAGCCTGCTGTCTGCCGAAGTGCTGGAGCCGCTGGATCTGTTCGACCGCATGCAGCTCGAAGCGGTGCTGCGCGTGTGCCGGGAGTCGCCCTCGCTGTCCGATGCGGGGCGCCGCCTGTTCGACCAGTCACGCACCCAGCGCAGCGTGGTCAACGATGCCGACCGCCTGCGCAAGTACCTGCTGAAATTCGGCCTCAAATGGGATGACGTGGCCGGCCGCGCGCCTGCGGCCTGAGAGCGTGCGCGCCCTGCGCGGCTACAGCGCCTTGCGCAGCGTGGTCGGCGGGATCTTGAGCAGCTCGCGGTACTTGGCCACGGTGCGCCGTGCGCATTCGATGCCCTGCTCCTTGAGCATGTCGGCCAGCTGGTTGTCCGACAGCGGCTTCCTGGGGTCCTCGGCTGCGACGAACTGCTTGATGAGCGCGCGCACGGCCGTGCTCGACGCGTTGCCGCCCGCCTCGGTGCCCAGGCCCGAGCCGAAGAAATACTTGAGTTCGTAGGTGCCCTGCGGCGTGGCCATGTACTTGGCCGTGGTCACGCGGCTGATGGTGGACTCATGCAGGCCCAGCGCATCGGCAATGTCGCGCAGCACCAGCGGGCGCATGGCCAGCTCGCCATGCACGAAGAAGTTCTTCTGGCGCTCCACGATGGTCTGCGACACGCGCAGGATGGTGTCGAAGCGCTGCTGGATGTTCTTGATGAACCAGCGCGCCTCCTGCAGCCGCTGCTGCAGCGCCGCATGGCCTTCGCTGCCCCGGTGGCTGCGCAGCGCGCTGGCATAGATGTCGTGCACGCGCAGCTTGGGCATGACATCGGGGTTGAGTTGCACGCTGAACTCCATGCGTCCCGCACCCATGCGCACCGGGCGCACGATGACATCGGGCACGACGATCTGGCGCTGCACGTCGGCGAAGCGCCGGCCCGGGCGCGGCTCCAGCCGGGCGATCAGGACCATCGCCTCGCGCAGCCGCTCCTCGCGCGCGCCGCACAGGCTGGCGAGCTTGCGCAGGTCACGCCGCGCCAGCAGGTCCATGGGCTGGGCGCAGATGTCCAGCGCGGTGCGCAGCACGGCCTGCCGATCTTCGTCCTCGGCACTGCCGTCGCCTTCGCGCTCGGCATCGGCCAGTTGGTCGCGCAGCTGCAGCGTCAGGCATTCGGCCAGGTCGCGCGCGCCCACGCCCACCGGCTCCAGGCTTTGCAACAGGCGCAGCGCCACGGTGAAGCGGTGCACCAGTTCCTCGCACTCCTCCAGGTTGTCGCCCGCCAGGCCCTGTGCCAGCTCGTCGAGCGGGTCTTCCAGGTAGCCGTCGTCGTTGAGGTTCTCGATCAGAAAGCGCAGCGCGGCACGATCCACCTCGCCCAGGCGCAGGCTCAGGGCCTGGCGGTGCAGATGGTCGGTCAGGCTTTCTGCGCTGCGTGCCAGCTCGGTGGCATCGGTCTCGTCATCGTCACCCTGGCCGCGCGTGCGGCTGGAAGGCGCATCGCTGCCCCAGTCGCGGTCGTCGTTGCCCGAGTTGGTCTGGCCATCGCCTTCCCAGCTCAGGGATTCGGCCGTGCCGGAGGTCTCGACGGCATCGCCGGAGGATGTGTCCGACGGCGCCTCCCATTCCACCGCAGCCGATGGCTGGTCCGCACGGCTTTCCTGGAAGGAGTCCGCGGCGTCGGCGCCGGGCGCCGCAGGCTCCGGGGCGCTGCTTGCCGCTTCGTGGTCGCCGTCGTCGTTCGCCAGCTCCAGGAAGGGGTTGTCGCCCAGCATCTGCTCCACTTCCTGCGCCAGCTCCAGCGTGGACAGCTGCAGCAGCTGTATCGACTGCTGCAGTTGCGGGGTGAGCGAAAGATGCTGGGAGACGCGCAGCGACAGTCCGGGCTTCAAGCGGCAGCTCCTTCGCGCAGGCAATCTCGCAGACGGGCCAGGCAGGGCATGGCGCTACATCCGGAAGTGTTCGCCGAGGTAGACGCGCCGCACTTCGGCGTTGTCCACGATCTCCTCGGGTGTGCCTTGGGCCAGCACATGGCCGTCGCTGATGATGAAGGCATGGTCGCAGATGCCCAGCGTCTCGCGCACGTTGTGGTCGGTGATGAGCACGCCGATGCCGCGCGCCTTGAGAAAGCCGATGATGCGCTGGATCTCGATCACGGCGATGGGGTCGATGCCGGCGAAGGGCTCGTCCAGCAGGATGAAACGCGGCTGCGTGGCCAGGGCACGTGCAATCTCGACGCGGCGGCGTTCGCCACCCGACAGCGCCAGCGCGGGCGATGCGCGCAGATGGTCCACGCGCAGTTCCTGCAGCAGCGCCGTCAGGCGCTCCTCGATGACGCTGCGCGCCAGCGGCCGGCCCTGCTCATCCCTTTGCAGCTCCAGCACGGCGCGCACGTTGTCCTCGACGCTGAGCTTGCGAAAGATCGATGCCTCTTGCGGCAGGTAGGACAGGCCCAGGCGCGAGCGCTGGTGGATGGGCATGTTTCCCACGGCCTGTCCGTCGATGAAGATGTCGCCGCCGTCGCTGCGCACCAGGCCCACGATCATGTAGAACGAGGTGGTCTTGCCCGCGCCGTTGGGGCCCAGCAGGCCCACGACCTCGCCCTTCTTCACGGACAGCGACACGTCCTTGACCACCTTGCGGCTGCCGTAGGACTTGGCCAGATGGCGCGCCTGCAGGCTGCTGCCCTGTTCGGCGCGTGGGGAGGAAGCGTGGGCAGCGGGGGCTGAGGCCTCGGTACTCATCGCTTGGTACCACCAAGGCTGTCCAGGGTGTTGCTGGGCTGCAGGGATGTGCCCGGCGCGCCTGCGGCGGGAGCGCGCGGCTGCGAGCCCGGTGTGCCCTCCTTGGGCGCCAGCACGGCGCGCACGCGCCCGCCCTGGCCGGCGGTGGAGCTGGGCTGGCCGCCGCTGGTCTTTTGCCCATCGACGGTGAACACGTCGGTGAGGTTGTTGTAGACGATGATGGAGCCCGTGATCTCGTCGCTGAGCTGGCCGCCGCGATAGCGCCGCAGTTCGCCGCGGCGAATGAACTTCACGAGATCGGCCTTGCCGTCGTATTCGATGACCTCGCCCTCGCCTTCCACGAATTCCTCGGGCTGGCCGGGAACGGTGTCGCGCTTTTGGCGGAAGAAGGCGCGCTTGCCCGCTTCGGCCGTGACCACGCCGTACTGAAAGCCTTCGGGGTCCTGGCGCACGTCGAGCTGGGCACCGCGCAGCACGATGGTGCCCTTGGTCATCACCACGTTGCCGGTGAAGACGCTGGTCTGCTTGAGTTCGTCATGGCGCAGCGCGTCAGCCTCGATGTTCATGGGCTTGGTGCTGTCGGCCTTTTCGGCCTGGGCCAAACCGGCGAAAGCCGCCAGGGCGGCTGCGAGCAGGAGGGGGGAAAGTCGTTGTTTCATGGAGGGCACGCTTCTTGCATCCATTGTAGGGGGTGTCGCGCGCAACCGTTCCTGGCGTCTTTCAAGCCGGGGGGCAAAGCGCTGACACGAAGGCACAAAAAGAGGTTTCCAAAAGCGACAGGCCCGCTCAATGGCGGGCCTGTCACGGGTGGTCTGGGCCGAGGCCCCTACCTCAGCCCTTGCGGCTGGTGGCGATCAGCTGATCGACCACGCGCAGCACATTGGTCATGTTCCCGGCCTTGGTGCCATCGGTGTAGTAGCGGCCCGCCACGCCCATGGCCGGCACGCCTTCCACGTCATAGTCCTGCTGCAGCTGGGTGGCCTTGCGCACCTGGTTGGAGACCGTGAAGGAGTTGTAGACCTCCTTGAACTTGGCCACGTCCACGCCCTGCTTGCCCACCCAGGCGAAGATCTCGTCGTCCTTGGCCAGGCGGTTGCGTTCCACATGGATGGCGTGGAAGGCGCGCGCATGCATGGTGTCCAGCAGGTTCATGCCTTCAAAGGCGTAGTACAGCTTTTGCTGGGGCACGAAGCTGGCGTTGAATGCCACGGGCACGCGGTGCACGACCACGTCGGCCGGCGCCTGGTTCTTCCAGGCGGCAAAGGTGGGCTCGAATGCATTGCAGTGCGGGCAGCTGTACCAGAAGAACTCGACCACCTCGACCTTGCCGGCGCCGGCGCTGGTGGGTGCGGGCTTGGCCAGCTTGATGTAGTCCTTGCCCTCTTTGGGCGCTGCCGCCTGGGCCTGTGCGGCGGAGGTGCCCAGCGTCAGCGCGCTGGCAGCGGCTGCCGAGGCAGCCAGGGAAAAGTCGCGGCGATTCATCAAAACAAACTCCTCGTTCAATGCTGCAGATTAGGAGGCTGGGGTTTGCCAAAAAGTTCAGCGCTCTTGCTCAACGCTGTTTCAGCGTGCGGCGCGCACCAGCGTGGACTCGACCCCGGCGCCATCGAGCTTTTGCTTGAGTTGCTCGGCATCGTCGCGCTTGGTGAACGGACCCACGCGCACGCGGAAGATGGTGATGCCGTTTTGCTCTCGCTCGCTCACGCGCGCCTCCCATCCCAGCATGGCCAGCTTGGCCCGCTGCGCATCGGCATCGCCCTGGCTGCGGAAGGCGCCGGCCTGCACGAAGTAGTTGAAGGCAGCCTCGGCCTTTTCGGCTTTTTCCGTCTTCTCGGCAGCGGCGGAACGCGCCTTCACCAGATCACCCAGCGGGTCGGCGGAGGTCTTGCCATCGGTCTTGGTGTCGGGCTTGGCGGGCGGCTTGGCCGGGTCCACGGGCGCGGGCGGCGGCGTCACGCCGCCGGCCACGGCGGGCGGGGTGGGCGCTGCTGGCGTGGTGCTGCCGGGGAGGCTGGGCGTGACGGCAGCCGGTGGTGGCGGCGCCGGGTTCTTGCCCTGCAGCGGTGCGTTGGGGTCCCAGTTCTTGTTGCGCTGGGCCTCTGCCGCGTCCTGGTCGGCCGTCTTGCCGCCCTTGGAGAGAAAGGGCACGGGCACCTTGGTCACATAGACGGCGACGGCCAGGGCTGCTGCCAGCCCGACGATCATGCCGATGATGAGACCGATGACGGTGCCCCCACGTTGCTGTGTCTTCATAGATGGCTTGTCGCTCGAAGTTACATGCGTTGCGGGGCCGAGACGCCCAGCACTGCCAGGCCATTGTGCAATACCTGGCGCGTGGCCGAGATCAGCGCCAGGCGGGCGAGCTTGACCTTTTCATCGTCCACCAGGATGCGTTCCGCGTCGTAGTAGCTGTGGTACAGCGAGGCCAGTTCACGCAGGTAGAAGGTCACGTCGTGGGGCGCATTGCCTTCTGCGGCCGAAGTCAGCATGGCCGGGTACTTGGCCAGCTGCAGCATCAGCGCCTGGGCCTGCGGGCCTTCCAGCGCCGACAGGTCCACGTCCTTGAGCGTGTCCGCATCGCCGCCCCAGGCTGCCAGCACCGAGCAGATGCGCGCATGGGCGTACTGCACGTAGTACACGGGGTTGTCATTGTTCTGGGCCACGGCCAGGTCCACGTCGAAGGTGTACTCGGTGTCGGGCTTGCGGGACAGCAGGAAGAAGCGCACCGCATCCTTGCTGGTCCACTCGATCAGGTCGCGCAGCGTGACGTAGGAGCCGGCGCGCTTGCTGATCTTGACTTCCTCGCCGCCGCGCACCACGCGCACCATGGTGTGCAGCACATAGTCGGGATAGCCGGCCGGAATGCCCACGTCGGCGGCCTGCAGGCCGGCGCGCACGCGTGCGATGGTGCCGTGGTGGTCCGTGCCCTGGATGTTGACGACCTTGGAGTAGCCACGCTTGAACTTCTGGATGTGGTAGGCGACATCGGGCACGAAGTACGTGTAGTTGCCGTCCTGCTTGCGCATCACGCGGTCCTTGTCGTCACCGTAGTCGGTGGACTTGAGCCAGAGCGCGCCGTCGAGTTCGTAGGTGTGCCCGCCCGCGATCAGGCGCTGCACCGCGTCCTCGACATGGCCGTTGGTGTAGAGGCTGGATTCGAGGTAGTACTCGTCAAAGTGCAGGTTGAAGGCCTGCAGGTCCTTGTCCTGCTCGTTGCGCAGATAGGCGACGGCGAACTGGCGGATGTTGTCGTAGTCCTCGACATCGCCGTTGGCCGTGAATTCGCGGTCATCGGCCTTGACGGTCTTGCAGGCCTTGAAATCGTCTGCGATGTCCTGGATGTAGGAGCCGTTGTAGAAGGCCTTGCTTTCCGGATTCTCGGGATCGATGGGCCAGCATTCGTCGCCGGGCTTGAAGCCCTTGGCGCGCAGCTGCGTGCTCTTGGTCAGCGTGTCGATCTGCACGCCCGCGTCGTTGTAGTAGAACTCGCGGTGCACGCCCCAGCCCTGGGTGGCATAGAGGTTGCAGATGGCATCGCCCAGCGCGGCCTGGCGGCCATGGCCCACGTGCAGCGGGCCGGTGGGGTTGGCGGAGACGAACTCAACCAGCATCTTGGCGCCACGGTCGGCCTGCCAGCCGAATTTCTCGGCCTGTCCCAGCACTTCGCGGATGATCTGCTGCTTGGCGGCGGGCTTGAGACGGATGTTCAGAAAGCCGGGGCCGGCGATCTCGATGGCATCGACCCAGCGCTGGAAAGCCGGCGTGGCCTCCAGCGCAGCCTTGAGCTGTTCACCGAGCGCGCGCGGATTGAGCTTGAGTGGCTTGGCCAGCTGCATGGCGGCCGTGCAGGCGAAATCGCCATGGGCAGCCACCTTGGGGGATTCGAAAGCGGCACGGGCACCGGCGCCGGGCGACAAAGTTTCAAGCTCGCCGGCCAGAGCCGCGAGCAGTTCCTGTTTGACGGAGAGCATCGGCGGATTCTACGTGGCAGGCCCGCCCCATGCCGCCAGACAGGAAAACCGGGCCTACATGCCCCGCGCCCAGAACACCGCCACCACCGCGATCACAGGCACCACATGCGCCTGCCACATCACCCAGCGGCGCGTGCTGGCCACCTCGGCAGGCTGGGGCAGGCCCTGGCCGGCATCCAGCGCGCGGCGCCAGCGGCGGAAGGCCAGCGTGGGCTTGATCGACAACACGGCGCCGACCACGAACAAAGTCATCTTCAGATGAAACAGTGGCTGCGAGACGTACCAGGACATGCCCTTGACGCCCCACACCAGGCGCGCAATGCCGGTGAGCACCAGGAACACCACCGCCAGCCCGTAGATCATGTCCAGCCGCGCCAGGCGCTGGACCACGGCGGCACTCATCCACTCGCTGCGGCACAGCGCCGCCTGGCTGGACAGGAACACCACGAAGGTGAGGATGGCCAGCAGGTGAAGGCTGGCCAGAATGGCTTCTATCGTCATGGGGAATCCGTATAGAAATTGAGCCTCTTGGGCCATGCTGCATTACGCCAGAAACGGCGACCGCCATTGGGATGCCCGAGACAATCGGTAGACCACTGCGGTCCTCCCGTCGCGCCGGCTCTTGCGTCGTTACTTCGGCAGTTCCGCGCGCAACCAGTCATCCAGCAGCGTCTTCTCGTAGCGCAGGGGATCGTTGGGATACAGGTCGGGGCGCATCATGAAGGTCGCATCGCGCAGTTGGCGGCTGCCCTCGCGCAGCAGCTTTCCGTCGGCATCCAGCAGCTTGAAACGCAGGTCGATGCGCGGCGGGTAGATATCGCGGACGATGCGCACATCGGCGGCCTGGGGTCCGCGCCAGGGCTCGAAACTGCCGGCACGCTGCACATCGGTGAGGTGGACTTCCAGCCGCTGGCCCTGGGGCAGCCTGGGCGCGGCCCGTTCGGCCAGGAACTGGGCCAGTGCGTCCACCCAGGCACGGCGCGCCTTGTCGGTCTCCCCGGGACCGCTGCGCGAGGCGTCGAAGCGCGAAGGGTCGTCAAAGGTGACGCTCACGATGCCCGCAGGCACCGCCCCCTGGCGGGCCCCTGCGGCCCTGCCCTGCTCCGGCCCCTGGACGGCACAGCCCGCCACCATCCCCAGGCAGGCGGCGCCCAGCGCCATGCACATCCAGCGCCGCTTTGCGGGGGGCGCGACCTGCGTTGCGGATATCGCTTTCTTCGCGATCGACACTGCCATGCTCATTCCTCCTTGCTGGGCGGCCTGCTCAGGCCGCGTGGGTTCGACGCCAGAATTCCGGCTGCTCGTAATGGTGCTTGAGATAGTCGATCCACAGCCGCACGCGCAGCGGCATGTGCTTGCGCTGGGGAAAGACCACGAAGATGCCGTTCGGTGGGGCCGCAAATTCCTCCAGCACCGCCACGAGGCGCCCGGCGGCGATCTCGGCCTCCACCTCCCAGGTGCTGCGCCAGGCAATGCCCCAGCCGCCCAGGCACCAGTCGTGCAGCACCTGGCCGTCGGAGCAGTCCAGCGGACCGCCCGGCTTGAAATGCACGACTTCGCTGGTACCGCTGTCCGGGTGCGGAATGCGGAAGGCCCAGCCGCGCGTCTGCGAGGCATCGCTGGACAGCGTCAGGCAGTCATGCTGGGTCAGCTCGCTGGGGTGGCGCGGCGTGCCGCGGCGCTCCAGATATGAGGGCGTGGCCACGCACTGGCGCCGGTTGTCGGCGATGCGCACGCTGACCAGGGCCGAGTCGGGCAGGTCGCCTACCCGCACCGCGCAGTCAAAGCCCTCACCGGCCAGATCGACCACGCGGTCGCTCAGATTCAGGGAAATCGTCACATCGGGGTGCAGGTCCCGAAAACGCGGCACCAGAGGCGCCACATGCCGCCGACCAAAGCCTGCCGGCGCCGTGATGCGCAGATGTCCTGTGGCCTTGACCCCGCCCGCACTGACGCTGGCCTCGGCGTTGGACACATCGGACAAGAGGCGTTGGCAATCCTCGAGAAAAGCGCTGCCCTCGTGCGTGAGCGAGATGCGGCGTGTGGTCCGCACCATGAGCTTGACGCCCAGGTGCTCTTCCAAGGCATCCAGCCGCCGCCCCATGATGGCTGGCGCCACGCCTTCCGCCTTGGCCGCTGCCGTGAGGCTGCCGCGCGTGGCCACCGATACGAATGACTCGAATGCCTTGAGCTTGTCCATGACTGCTGTCCGTTTCTTTTCCGTGTTCTTGTGGGGCATGCGCATGCATGCCTGTCTCCTGGGGTCCGCCTTTTTGCGCAGTAGGCACTGGCTGTCTGCCATTTGCCCTTCGCACCGGGCTACATGCCAATTTCCGATGGTTTTGGCAGGCGCATAACCTTCCCACATTTTTGCGTAAAAGTCACGAGTTTTAAGATTTATGGTCTATTTATGTACGCAAATAAATCTAATAAAGTATTCCTTATAGTCAGGCCCGTAAAGGGTCCAGGCCAGTCTTTCCATCCATCCAACCGGGGTTCCCACCATGACCGATCGCACCCAAGCCCACAGCCTGCAGGTGGCCACAGAGCTGCACCGCTTCATCAATGAACAAGTGCTCCCGGGCACGGGTGTCGCGCCCGAGGCATTCTGGAAAGGCTTCGACGAGATCGTCAACGACCTCGCCCCCCGCAATGCCGCCCTGCTGGCCGAACGCGACCGCCTGCAGGCCGAGCTGGACACCTGGCACAAGGCCCATCCCGGCCCCATCACCGACATGGCCGGCTACCAGCAGTTCCTGACGCAGATCGGCTATCTGGTCGAGCAGCCCAAGGATGCCAAGGCGACCACCACCAACGTGGATGCGGAACTGGCCATCCAGGCCGGCCCCCAGCTGGTCGTGCCCATTCTCAACGCCCGCTATGCGCTCAACGCCGCCAACGCGCGCTGGGGTTCGCTGTATGACGCGCTGTACGGCACGGATGCCATCGGCGAAGACGGCGGCGCGGAAAAGGGCAAGGGCTACAACCCCGTTCGCGGCGCCAAGGTCATCGCCTTCGCACGCGACTTCCTGGACCAGGCCGCCCCGCTGGCCTCGGGCTCGCACAAGGATTCCGCCGGCTACCGCGTGGAAGGCGGCCAGCTGGTCGTCGCGCTCAAGAACGGCGGCACCACGGGCCTGAAGAACACCGCCCAGTTTGTGGGCTACCAGGGTGATGCCGCAGCGCCCTCTTCCGTGCTGCTGCTCAACAACGGCCTGCATATCGACATCCGCATCGACAAGACCACGGCCATCGGCCAGACCGATGCCGCCGGCGTGGCCGACGTGGTGGTCGAAGCCGCCCTGTCCACCATCCTGGACCTGGAAGACTCCGTGGCGGCCGTGGATGCCGAGGACAAGGTGGTGGGCTATGCCAACTGGCTGGGCATCCTCAAGGGCACGCTGACCGAGACCTTCGACAAGGGCGGAAAGAGCATGACGCGCGGCCTGAATGCAGACCGCGAGTACACCGGCGCCGACGGCAAGCCCGTCAGGCTGCATGGCCGTTCGCTGATGTTCGTTCGCAACGTCGGCCACCTGATGACCAACCCGGCCATCCTCTGGGGCAACGGCAAGGAAATCCCCGAAGGCATCCTGGACGCCATGGTCACCACGGCCATCGCCGTCCATGACATCAAGGGTCTGGGCGCCAACGGCATCCGCAACTCGCGCACGGGCAGCGTCTACATCGTCAAGCCCAAGATGCACGGCCCTGCGGAAGCCGCCTTCGCCAGCGAGCTGTTCGGCCGCGTGGAAAAGGTGCTCGGCCTGCCCGAGAACACCGTCAAGCTGGGCATCATGGACGAGGAGCGCCGCACCAGCGTCAACCTCAAGGCCTGCATCGCCGCTGCCGCATCGCGCGTGGCCTTCATCAACACCGGCTTCCTGGACCGCACGGGCGACGAAATGCACACCGCCATGTATGCCGGCCCCATGGTCCGCAAGGCCGACATGAAGGGAAGCGCCTGGCTGGCCGCCTATGAGCGCAGCAACGTGCTCGTGGGCCTGGGCCTGGGCCTGCGCGGCAAGGCGCAGATCGGCAAGGGCATGTGGGCCATGCCCGACCTGATGAAGGCCATGCTGGAGCAAAAGATCGGCCACCCCAAGGCCGGCGCCAATACCGCCTGGGTGCCCTCGCCCACGGCCGCCACGCTGCACGCCCTGCACTACCACCAGGTCAACGTGGCCGAGGTGCAAAAGCAGCTGGAGCAGACCAATGCCGACGCCGAGCGCGCCAACATCCTGGCCGACCTGCTGCAGGTGCCCGTGGTCAAGGAAGACAAGTGGAGCGCCGCCGAAAAGCAGCAGGAGCTGGACAACAACGTCCAGGGCATCCTCGGCTATGTGGTGCGCTGGGTGGACCAGGGCGTGGGCTGCTCCAAGGTGCCCGACATCCACAACGTGGGCCTGATGGAAGACCGCGCCACGCTGCGCATCTCCAGCCAGCACATCGCCAACTGGCTTCAGCACGGCATCGTGACCGAGGCCCAGGTGCGCGAGACCTTCGAGCGCATGGCCGCCGTGGTCGACCAGCAGAACGCGGGCGATGCGCTGTACAAGCCCATGGCCGGCCACTTCGACACCTCGATGGCCTACCAGGCCGCCTGTGACCTGGTCTTCAAGGGCAAGGAGCAACCCAGCGGCTACACCGAGCCCCTGCTGCATGCCTGGCGCCTGAAGGTCAAGGCCGCCGCCTGACGCGGGCGGCGCCCGGCGCTTGAAAAAGCACCCAGGCTTGCCTGAGGTGCTTTTTTCATGGATCTACACTCAGAACCACGATGAGTGCCCCTCCCCCCGATGCCAGCCTGTGTCCGCTGTGCGGCCGCAGCAATCAGTGCGCCATTCTTGCGGGCGTGGATCCGCTGAACTGCTGGTGCATGGACACGCCGGTGGCACCCGATGCATTGGCCCGCATTCCGGAGCCCCTGCGCAACAAGGCCTGCCTGTGCCCCGCCTGCGCACTTGGCACCGACAAGCCTCGACCGCCCGCGTCGGCCGATATGATGTCGCCGACCCAACCCCCTAGAACTTGATCCCTGAGGAGATTGACATGCCCACGTACCACGTCGAAATGATGGAAGGCCGCACCGTCGAACAAAAGCGCAAGCTGGTCGAAGAGATCACGCGCGTCTCGGTAGAAGTCCTCGGCGGCTCGCCCGAATCGGTGGACATCCTGATCACCGACATCAAGCGCGAAAACTGGGCCACGGGCGGCAAGCTCTGGTCCGAACGCAACTGAGGACTTTTCCTCCAACGCATGCAAAAGGCAGCTTCGGCTGCCTTTTGCCATGAAGCTGCAGCTTTACTTGCGCATTTCTCCAAGTGCCTGCAGCGCACTGGCAGCCACGGTCCACGGCACAGGATGGGAGTCTCTGGCCTGCCAGTACCTGGCAACCCCATCCATGGAAACCTGGGTCAAAACCACCTGGGCGGCGCCGGCCGCATAGGCTTGAAAAGCGGCATCGGTCATCCGTGCCTGGTAGCCAGAGAGATCGCCTCTACGGAAAAGCGCCCATGCGCCTTCGACACACTGCAGCTGCAGGCGCAGATGTGCATCGCCAGGCAGCAACGCTTGCATGAACAGATCGCGCGTAGCTTCATACGTCGTGGGAGCAGCACACAGCAGTGCAATGCGTGACTGGGGATCTCTCTGCAAGGCAGCGGCCACCTTGCGGGCCAGCATGCCATCGGCACGCCAGACCTTGCCACTGCGGCAATCCGCCACGGCCGGGCCCAGGGTCGAGCAGCTCAGCAGCACGGCATCGATATCGGCAGGGTCTGCCAGCGCATCAAGCTGCCCCGCCGTTTTCTGCCGAAGCGACGCATTCATGCCGCCGGCAGCCTCCGCCTCCAACAGCAGTTCCTCATGCACCTGATGAACGATTGAGTGGGCCGGCCAGCCCAGTTCGGCAGCAGCCTGCTCGAAGATCACGGCGTTGCTGTGCGCCGTATGCAGACAGAGGATGGGCATGGGTGTGTTCCGTTTTTTTGCCGTTGCCCCGCATTGTGCTTGCAGCTGCCGCGCCAGGCGTTAGGCTATGGCTTGAACTACGCAAACAACGATACCGCCATGTGCCAGCTGCTTGGAATGAACTGCAACACGCCCACCGACGTGCGCTTCAGCTTCTCGGGGTTCACCCAGCGGGCGGGCAATACCGGCGACCATACGGACGGCTGGGGCATCGCCTTCTTCGAGGACAAGGGCCTGCGCCACTTCGTCGGCTACGAGCGCGCCATCGACTCGCCCATCGCCAAGCTGATACGCGAGTACCCGATCAAGAGCCGCAACGTCATCGCCCACATCCGCAAGGCCACGCAGGGCGCGGTAAGCCTGCAGAACTGCCACCCCTTCGTGCGTGAACTGTGGGGTCGCAACTGGGTCTTTGCCCACAACGGGGATCTCAAGGGCTTTGCACCCAAGCTGCATGCCCACTTCCACCCGGTGGGAAACACCGACAGCGAACAGGCCTTCTGCTGGATTCTCCAGGAGCTGTGGAAGTCGCATGCCGGCCTGCCCAGCGTGCAGGAACTCACCCACACGCTGCGCGAGCTGGCCAAGCGCATCTCGCCGCATGGAACCTTCAATTTCCTGCTGTCCAACGGCGAGGCGCTGTGGGCCCATGCCACCACGCACCTGTGCTATATCGAACGACGCCACCCCTTTGCCCAGGCCCATCTGTCGGATGAAGACCTGGCCGTGGACTTTGCCCGGGAAACCACACCCCAGGACCGCGTGGCCATCATCGTCACGGCGCCATTGACCAAGAATGAGACCTGGACCTCAATCCAGTCGGGCGAACTCAAGGTCTTTGTACAGGGCGAATGCCTGCCGCTTTGAACCATTGCGCATTCAGGAATAAAAAGAGAGCGCGTCAGCGCTCTCTTTTTTGGGTTGTCCGTTTTCGGATGTTCCGTTGAGCTGTCCGTTTTGGCTGTTCTGCCTGTTTCCCCGTTTCCTGCAGCCCAATGCAA